>JBDSDH010000215.1:0-5605 GCA_039920665.1 Ilumatobacteraceae bacterium | reverse complement strand
GCCGCGATCGTGATGTGTTTCCCGTTGGGGGTGCTGCTCGCTCTCGGCCGAGCTTCGAAGCTGCCACTGCTCAAGGCATCGAGTACCGCCTACATCGAGATCTTCCGTGGATCCCCGCTGTTCGTGCTGTTGTTACTTGCGAACAATGCGCTCGAGTTCTTCGTTCCGAGATCGATCGCTCCCGGTGTCGTCGTGCGGGCCATCATTGTGTTCACGTTGTTCACCGCGGCATACATCGCCGAGATCGTCCGTGGCGGACTCCAGTCCGTGCCCCCAGGACAGGATGAAGCGGCCAAGGCACTCGGTCTGTCACCGGCCAGGACGACATTGCTGATCACCCTCCCGCAAGCTCTGCGGAACGTGATTCCGGCCCAGATCGGACAGTTCATCAGCCTCTTCAAGGACGTCACCCTGGCCGGGACCGCAATGGGCGTGTTCGATCTGCTCGATGTCGGTCGCACGATCACCAAGCAACCCGAGTTCGCAGGGCAGCGACTGGACGTCGAGTCATTGGCGTTCGTGGCGCTGCTGTTCTGGGTCGGTTCCTACACCATGTCGCGCGAGAGCCAGCGACTCGAGAAGAAACTGGGGGTCGGCACCTGATGAGCACTCCGACATCGGCCGCAAACGACGGCCACGACAACGATCAAGACAACGGCAACAGCAGCGCCAACGACAGCGTCATCGGCGGGAGCGACAACGAGGTCGATGCTGACGCGACGGCCATGGTCGGTGACCGCGAGGTGATCATCACGCTCAAGCACGTCGTCAAACGGTTCGGCGACTTCACGGCCCTCAATGACGTGAACCTGCGCGTCGGCCGTCAAGAGGTTGTTGTCGTGATCGGGCCATCTGGCTCCGGTAAGAGCACGCTCATCCGCTGCATCAACCGACTCGAGCAACACGACGAGGGCCGGATCATCGTCGGTGGCACCGAACTCTCCGATGACATCCGCAACATCCAAGAGATCCGCCGCGAGACCGGGATGGTGTTCCAACAGTTCAACCTGTTCCCCCACCTCAGCGTCATCGACAACATCACGCTTGCTCCACGACAGGTCCGCCGGATGCCCAAGCGCGAGGCGACGGCGCTCGGGATGGAGTTGCTCGAACAGGTCAAGATTCCCGAACAGGCCCACAAGTACCCTCGCCAACTGTCCGGCGGTCAGCAGCAACGCGTCGCCATCGCTCGCGCCCTGGCAATGAAGCCCAAGGTCATGCTGTTCGACGAACCGACATCAGCACTCGATCCCGAGATGATCAACGAAGTGCTCGACACGATGAAAGATCTCGCGACCGAGGGCATGACGATGATCGTCGTGACCCACGAGATGAACTTCGCTCGCGAGGTCGCCGATCGCGTCGTGTTCATGGCGCAGGGCTCGATCGTCGAGGTCGGCACGCCCGAGCACTTCTTCACCAACCCGCGTGAGGAACGAACCAAGCTGTTCCTGTCCCAGATCCTCTGAACCGACGCATCGGTCGGACGCACCGGAGCGCGCTGCTGGTAGACAGGTCCGACCATGTTTCTTGCGATACGAGAGATCAGACGAGCGAAAGCTCGGTTCGCACTGCTCATCGCTGCCATTGCGTTGTTGGTCTTTCTGATCCTGTTCCAACAGTCGCTGCAGGGTGGGCTCGTGACGTCCTTCGTCGGGGCGATCCGCAACCAGAGTGCGCCGGTGCTCGTGTACAGCGTCGACGGCCAGCGGGTGATCCAGGCCAGCGTCACGACACCGGATGCCGAGGCCCAGATTCGCGGTGTCGACGGCGTGGCCGAAGCCGGGCGGTTCTCGCAGGGCACGTTCAGCGTGATGGCCGATGACACGATCGTGCAGGCATCGGTGATTGGTTACGACATCGTCGACCTCGGCGGTCCAACGACGTTGACCGAGGGTCGCCAGGCCAATGCCGCCGGCGAGGCGGTCGCCAGTGATGCCGACGCGGACATCGGGTTCGGCATCGGCGACGAGGTCACGATCCTGCCCGGCAACTACACGATCACGATCGTCGGCCTCGCCGCGAACGCTCAGTTGAGCGCAGCGCCTGCGCTGTTCACCGAGTACGACACGTACCTCGATGCGGTCAAATCAAGAAACCCGGACGCCGGCGAACCGCTCCCGAACGTGATCGCTCTGCGCCCGATGGATGAGGTGAGCGCGCAGGAACTCGCTGATCGCGTGAACGCCGTGTCGGACCAGTTCGATGCGCTGACGAAGTCTGCAGCCGCGGCAGAGACGCCGGGGGTCAGTCAGGTGGAGACCTCGTTCACCCTGATCTTCCTGCTCTACGGCCTCGTGGTGCCCTGTGTGACGGGCCTGTTCTTCCTGATCGCCACGTTCCAAAAAGCCGGCGCCCTCACGTTGCTGCGGGCCATTGGTGCTCCAGCGAAACGGCTGGTGTCGGGACTGGTCCTTCAGGCGTTGATGATTCTGGTCGCGGGCTTGTCGATCGGAACGCTGTTGTATGTCCCGGTTTCGCAGCAGCGGCTCGGTTCGATCCCGCTCCAATTCGAGACCCGCGCCGTCATCACCTGGTGGATCGTGCTGCTGGTGCTGGGGGTCGCGAGTTCGCTCGTCGCCGCCCAGCGGGTGCTCAAGATCGACCCGATCGAGGCGACCACAGGCGCTGGAGTGCAGCGATGAAGCTGGCCCTGCGCGAGCTCGTCCGCCGACCGGGTCGGTTCGTGATGGCCACCGTCGTGCTCACCCTGATCGCAGTGTTGCTGATGTTCCTCGGCGGCCTGCTCGACGGACTCACCCGCAACGCAACTGGCGCTGTCCGCGCCCAGAACGGTGACGTCCTGGTGTATTCCGGGGCCGCCCAGTCGTCGTTCCTGCGGAGTCGGATCGACCCGGACCTGCGGGCGCTGGTGTCCGCTGTCGATCGCGTGACCGCAACGGGTGGGATCGGGATCGTTCAACTCGGTGCCCGCGTTCCGGGCAACGGTCCTCGCGATCTGGCCGGCGTCGCCCTGTTCGGCTACGAGATCTCCCCACGTGGCGTACCGGACGCGCCGCCGCCCGGCCAGGCATACGCCGACGAGGTGCTCAAGGCCAACGGGGTCGAGCAGGGCATGGAACTGTTGGTCGGCCCAGCACGTTCGCCCATCACGGTCATCGGCTTCGTGTCCGACACGGCCTACTCGGGACAGGGAGGTTTGTGGACATCTCCGCAGACCTGGCGCGAGGTGCTCGCCGCCAACCGACCGGCCGCACAGCTCGCCGATGGCGTGTTCCAGGCGCTCGTCGTGCGTGGCAACGGCAGCCCGTCGGCACTTGCTGCGGCGATCGACAACGCCACCGACGGTGCAACGAAGTCGCTCACCGTTGCGGCGGCCGCTGCAGCGACCCCCGGGGTCAGCGAGCAGCAGAGCACCTTCAATCAGATCATCGGCGTCACCGTCCTGATCGCGCTGGTCGTGATCGCACTGTTCTTCGCGTTGCTCACCGTCGAGCGGGTTGCGCTGTACGGCGTCCTCAAAGCAATCGGCGCCCGCTCGTCGACGATCTTCGCCGGGCTCGTCGTGCAAGCGGCCATCGTCGCCCTGATCGCATCGGCGATCGCCGCTGCACTCGTGTACGCCATCGAGGCGCTGATCCCGCCGGGCACCGTGCCGCTCTACGTCAGCACCTCGCGCGTGTCGACGAGCGTCGGTGTGCTGTTGTTGGCGGCTGTGCTCGGCTGCGCCTTTTCACTTCGCAGGGTCCTCAAGGTGGACCCAGCCTCTGCTCTCGGGAGTGCCCAATGAACCAGTCCGCGCCCAACGCGCTCGAGATGGTCGACATCCGCAAGGTGTACCAAACAGGCAACGGTGGCGAGGTCGTCGCCCTCGATCACGCTGCGCTCACCATCGGCGCCAATGAGATCGTTGCGCTGGTCGGGCCGTCCGGTTCGGGCAAGACCACCCTGTGCTCGATTGCCGGCGGCATCCTCGCATCGACCTCGGGCACCGTGATCGTCGGCGGGGAAGACATCACCGACTATCGCGAGCGTGAGCTGACCACCTTCCGTCAGACCATGATCGGCTTCGTGTTCCAAGCGGTCAACCTGGTGCCGTTCCTGACTGCCCGCGAAAACCTACTCGTGGTCGACGAGATGGGTCGGCGTACCGGCGCAGCAGCACGCACTCGAGCCGATCAACTGCTCGAAGATCTCGGTCTGAGCGAACAGCGCAAGCAGTTCCCGGCGCAGCTTTCCGGAGGCCAGCGCCAGCGGGTGGCGATCGGGCGAGCGCTGATGAACGAGCCGAAGTTGGTCCTGCTCGATGAGCCGACGTCGGCGCTGGACTCCACGACCGGACGTCAGGTGATGGACCTGATCCGCTCGGAGATGAAGTCGCGCGGCACCGCCGCGATCGTCGTGACCCACGACGAACGGATCACCGAGTTCTGCGATCGCAGCGTGCACATCTCCGACGGCATTCTCAAAGCTGGCTGAACCCGCCGACACACGCGGTTGCCGTCGCGACGTGACGTCGTGATGGCCGGGCCTCTCAGCCGTTCGGCCGGACGCGCGGTGCGGTCTTGTTGGCGAAAGCCTCCAACCGGCTGCGAGCGGCTGGCTGGGTGTTGACCACCCCGGCGACGCACGCTTCGGCAAAGGCGGCATCGAACGCTGACATGTTCTGCATGTGGCTGATCGCGGAGCAGATCGCGAAGTTCGTCAGCGGCAGGTTGTGCGCTGCCATCTGGGCCAGTTCCAGCGCACGGTCGAAGCTCGACCCCTCGACCAGGTATTGGGCCAGGCCGAGATCGACGGCCTCCTGGCCCTGGTAGACGCGGCCGGTCAGCATCATGTCGATCATCCGGGCCTTGCCGACCAGGTCGGCGACGCGGATCGTCGCCCCGCCGCCGGTGAACAGGCCGCGTTGGCCTTCGGGGAGTGCGAAGTAGGTGGTGGCGTCAGCGACTCGGATGTGGGCGGCACTCGCGAGTTCCAGACCGCCACCGACGACCGCACCCTTGAGGGCGGCGATGATCGGCACGCCGCCGTACTCCATCTTGTTGAACGCCTCGTGCCAGCGCAGGCACAACTGCCAGAAATCCGCCGGGCTGCGGTCGGCCTGATGATGTTCGACGAGATCGAGCCCAGCGCAGAAGTGCGGGCCTTCAGCAGCGAGCACGATCGCTCGTGCACCGTCTCGCATCGCCCCGGAGAACAGCGTCACCAGTTCCTCGATCGTTTCCTCGTTCAGCGCGTTGCGCTTGTCCGGTCGATTCAATCTGACAACCCAGACGCCGTCGTCGTGGCGGTCGATCTCGAGGTTGTTCGGTTCGAAGTTCTGCATGCCTGTCCTCGTGTCTTGGTTGCTCATCGCAGGGTGGACCGTTCCTCAACGCTGAGACGATCCGGGGAACGGGAGATCGCAAACTTCCGCTTGGCGGCTCTCTCCGTCGATGTCGATGGTGAGGCGGGTGCCTGCGGCGGTGTGGGCGGAGTCGACCATCCCGATTGCGACGTTGGCACCGAGACGGGGCGACCAGGTGGCCGACGTGACCTGTCCGACCGCGCCACTGTTCGAGTGAAGTGGCCAGAAGGTGCGCACGAGCGGTACCGACGGCCCGTCGATGGTGAGCCCACGGATTCGGCGCTCGACCCCGGC
>JBDSDH010000214.1:0-43156 GCA_039920665.1 Ilumatobacteraceae bacterium | reverse complement strand
TCGCCGACGAGTGAGCGGACGAACGCAATCGCGTCGGCCTCGTCGGACATCGCGACGTGCTCGGTGATCATGACCACCTTCGACCCGGCGTCGTGGGACACCGCCTCGAACTGACCGTCGAGCACGTCGATCACGTGCGCTTTCGGCGACGACTTCATTTCGACCTTGACCGTGACGTCATACCCCATGGGCGACAGCATGGCATCCTTTGGCCGTGTCGTCCGACCCGACGGGCGCTCACGGATCAACTGAGGCGGGTGACGTCCACTTCGACCTGCATCTCCTGCGACGCCGAAGGACCGAGGACGACGCCGCGCAGCGGGGCGACATCGCCGTAGTCACGACCCCAGGCAACGGTGATGTGGCGGTGGGGCGGGACCTGGTTGTTGGTCGGATCGCTGTCGATCCACCCGGCGCCGGGCACATAGACCGAACACCACGCGTGCGAGGCATCGGTTCCGACCAACTTGACCTCGCCAGGCGGAGGCTCGGTCTCGATGTAGCCGCTGACGTAGCGGGACGCGAACCCGATCGAACGCAAGGCGCCGGTCATCAGATGGGCGAAGTCCTGGCACACCCCGCGCCGATGCTGGAGGACGTCGTCGAGCGGCGTCGACACGTCGCTGAAGTGCGGGTCGAACGAGAAGTCGTCGAAGATCGTCTTGGTCAGCGCCCGCAGCGACTCGTAGAAGGGGCGGTCGCTGGTGAACGCGCTCTTGGCGAGCGCATGCAGGTCGAACAGGTACGGGATGAAGGGCGACGGCAGCACGAACTTCTGGGCATCGATGTCGGCCTGGGTGGATCCCGTGCTGAACCGGGCCATCGTGCGCTCCCACGGCTCGGCGCCGTTGGGCAGTACCGGAACCGTGACGTCGACGATGGATCGCGCGATCACTTCGAGCGTGTCGTGCGGTTCGGTGATCGTGAACGAATTGACCGGATTGCCGAACGCGTCGAGCCATTCGACCTGGTCTTCGGGTTGCGGGTTGACCTCGATCGACGACTCGATCACCGTTTGGTTCGGGGTGGCACGCAGGGTGAGGTGACCCAGACTCTGGCCACTGCTCATCTTCTCCCCGTACCGGTAGAAGGTCCGATGCCGGATCGAATAGCGCATCATGAGGTCACGTCTGTCATCAACGAGCGATCAGAGATGCCCGATGCGCTGGCGCATCCGGGTCGGGTCGTTGAAGTACACGTGGTTCA
The DNA here is from genome assembly GCA_039920665.1 of Ilumatobacteraceae bacterium. GTDB lineage: Bacteria > Actinomycetota > Acidimicrobiia > Acidimicrobiales > Ilumatobacteraceae > WLMZ01. Next base: position 41,950 of record JBDSDH010000214.1, on the reverse strand, counting down.
GTCGATCAGCAAAATCCATCAATGGGACACGAGCATCGAGGACAAACCGATCGATGATGTCGCGGCGACCGTTCGGGCCGAGCTGATCGGCATCGGCCGACAGCCAACTCACACTCATCAGCGCAGCACCCGCCAGCGCAATCGTGTCGGCCAGACCCTTGCTGCCCTCGCGAGCGGGGAGCAGCGCGCTCTGCGATCTGATCTGATCGAGTTGGAACGCGAGCGCACGCGGATTCTGGTCGTCGAGCACGAGCAGATCGATCAGCGCATCGAGCACGGCGTCGCTGCGGTATCGACGCCGGTAGGCCACGAGCGATTCGTTGGAGGCCAGCACATAGTCGAACAGGCTGCCCCGCATTGTCGGGTTCGCAGGCGAGACGATGGCCTCGAACATGCCCAGCAGCCCGCTGGCCCGCTCGACCCTGCGGCCAAGTTCGAGGAACCGCCAAGCCGGACCACGAACAGTGCTCTCGTTGAACAACCCGCTGAGCGAGCTGAGGTTGACGATGATCGTGTCGAGGCTGCGTCGGACGCCAGAATCGAACGCGCTGGCGACATCGACGTCGAGCTGGGTGCGTTCGTTGCCGAGTTCGCCGAGTACACGCCATGTCGTCGCGCTGAGGAACTGGCGGGCCGAACTTGCAGCGCGCGCCAATGAACGGAGCGAGCCCGGTAAACCGCGGGCGCCGGTGAGCGCCGATGCGATTGCCGAGCGGAACTCGTCGTCGGGAGCAGCGGTATCCCCATCGGCGCGCACGGTGTCCGACAACGCGTCGAGTGCGGCGACAACGGGGATCCGCCAGGCACCGTCCTGCGCAGTCAGCAGTGATGGGTCGCCCTGCAACATCGACAATGCAGCAGCGGTTGCCCGAGCGATTGCTTCAGCGCGTTCGGCAGTGCGACCGACCCAATACATTGCCTCGGCAGCGCGAGTCGACAGCGATTCGCGCAGGTCGACTTGCGGCATCGAACGGGCCGACCGGGTGACGATCGGCAGTGGCCGGTCCGGACGGTCGTCGAGCACCCATACGTCCTTGGTGAACCCGGTCGTCTGATTGACGATCGGCACGCTCGGGCCCATCACCCGGGCCAGGCCACCGGGCATCACCGACGTGCCGTTGCGACCAACGACAGCCATCACCCGCAGCACGATCGTCGCGGGCTGGACGCCATCTGCGGTGAGTGTGGGCGCGGTCGCAAAGGTGAGCTTCTCCTGGGCGACAACGCGGTGCGGTTCGGTCGCAATCAGGTTGCGCCACTGGCCGAGCTCGACCTGGCTCAACTGCGATCCGAACACGGTGGCCGACCGGTTCGGACCAGGCAGACCAATCCCGGACACGTCGTGGAGCACGTAACGGCGTGGGTTGGCGAGCAGTGCCGTTCGGTCGGCCGGATTGCCGCACCACAACGTCTGCAGTGCCGGCAGACGGAGTTGTTCGCCGAGTGCCTCGGCGACGCGCGCGATCGACGGCAGCAACGCCATCGATCCAGCGACAGCCGAGCCGAGTGCATTGGCGAGACCGACACCCCTCGTGCGGGCCGCCCGCGCGAGGCCGGGGACTCCGGACGCGCCACGATTGGATTCGAGCGGATCCGCTGAACCGCCCTCGATGCGGCGCAGCAGCACGTCGACCGGCTCGAGTCCGCTCAGTGCTCGCAGCCACACCGAACCTTTGCGCACCACCAGGTCGCCCGGCTCGGCGAGGTGGTAACCGAGGTGGGCGGCGAGGTAACTGTGCTCGAAGTACGAGGGATGACCGAGACCGGGGGTCAGTACCACGGTGCGCGGGCTCGACCGTTCAGCGGGCGCGATTGCGTCGAGCGCCGAACGCATGTCGGCGAAGAACGGAGCGAGCGGCATCGGCGCCATGTCGCGCACGACGTCGGGGAGCAGCTGTGCGCTGACATTGCGGTTGACGAGTGCATACCCGGCGCCCGACGGCGCATCGGTGAGATCACGCAGAACCCGCCACTCCCCCGTCGACAGACGAACGAGATCGGCCGCATACGTGGTCAGCCAACGATCCTGCAGCGGACGCGATCCTTGAGCCGCGAGCAGGTATCCGGGAGATCCGAACACCGCCGATGTCGGCACCACCCGCTTGCGGAGCAGCATCTGCTCGCCGTAGATGTCGGCGAGCAAGCGATCGAGCACTCGCACCCGCTGGACGATGCCCTGCTCCAGTTCGGCCCATTCCGTTCCGCCGATCACGAACGGCAACGGGTCGAGGCGCCAAGGACGACTCGTGTCATCACCGAAATCGTGGAACAAATGGCTCGCACCCTCGGACTCGACCAGACGATCGGCCTGGCGCTGACGGTCGGCGACGTCGGCCGGACTCATCGTCGCGATCGCACGCGACAGCGGACTCCACGCTGGGCGAGTCTCGCCCGTGGGACCGACCGCTTCGTCGTAACCCTGTGTCTGGACGGTGTACCCGGGCAGCGTGGAGCTACTCGTAGGCGCCGACATAGGTGGAGATGATGGCATCGTTGAGGGTGCCGAGTGCAACCTGCAGTAAATCGGTCTCGGCATCGAGCTCTGCGCCATTGGTCGCGTCACCGCTCACCTGCGCCGCCGTCTCGAACACATTGGCGAGCACCGGCGCAAGTTGGTCACCGCGCGGGAGACGGCTGAGGCTGTCACGAACACTGAGCAGGCACGACATCACGCTGCGAGGGAAGGCCCGGTCATGGAGCAGGAAATCGATGACAGCCTGACCCTCGATCGGCGAGGCTGTCGCCCGTTGGTACATCTGCAGGGCCGACAGCGACCGCAGCACACCCATCCACTGCACCTCGGCGAACACGTCGGCGCCACCGTCGACGAGGGCCGCAGCACGGACTCCGAGGACACGAGTGGTCATGTCGGCTCGTTCGAGCGCCTGACCAATGCGCAAGAACTCATAGGCGTGGTCGCGGTTCATGACCGCGCTGAGGATTCCGTCGAGTCGCTGCGAATCCGCGATGACCCGTTCGGCAAACCGAGAACGACTCCGGCGGCTGACCCCCTCGGAGCGATGGGCGGCGGCGTAGAGGTAGAGGTCGTTGACGACCTGCCAGCCCTCGCGCGGCAGCACCTCACGCGCCGAGCGCAGATTCTCGCGCGCCGTGGCGATGCAGTTGACCACGCAGTTCGAGTTGGCATCGTCGGCGATCAGGAATGTGACGATCGAATCCTCGTCTGCTTGGTCGTGCAGCGATGCGTGCAACGACCGGGTGCCGGTGATCGCCAGCAACGGTTCCCACGATGACGAGACCGACGTGGGGAGATCGACCAAGACGTCGGTGTAGGCGCGTACGACTCGCACGGTGTCCTCGGCCCGCTCGAGATACCGAGCGGCCCAATACAACTGTTCTGCGACCCTCGACAGCAGCGCCATGTCAGCCCTGGGTCTGGGTCTGGGTTGTGGTCAGCGTTGGTGTCGGGGTTGCTGCCGGATCGGCAGGGATCGTTTCGATCACCCACGTGTCCTTGCTGCCTCCGCCCTGGCTCGAGTTGACGATCAGTGATCCCTTGCGCAGTGCGACCCGAGTGAGGCCGCCGGCGGTGACGTAACTCGTGGCACCGGTGAGGATGAACGGGCGCAGGTCGAGGTGACGGGGCTCGATCGACCCATCACACAACGTCGGAGCGGTGGAAAGCGACAGAATCGGCTGAGCGACCCAGTTGCGGGGATCCGCTCGGATTGCGTCGCAGCGTTCGTCGATCTCGGCCTGGGTCGCTCGGTTTCCGATCAACAGACCGGCGCCGCCGCTCTCGTTGGCAGGCTTGACGACCAGGTCGGCCATGTTCTCGAGCACGTGGTTGCGCTCGTCGGCGTACATGCATCGATAGGTGGGCACGTTGGCGAGCAGCGGTTCTTCGTCGAGGTAGTAGCGGATCAGGTCGGGGACCCAGGCGTACACCACCTTGTCGTCGGCGACGCCGGCGCCGGGGGCATTGGCAATCGCGACGTTGCCGGACCGCCAGGCCCGCATCAACCCGGCGACGCCGAGGGTGGAGTCGGGGTGGAACGCCTCTGGATCGAGGAACATGTCGTCGACCCGCCGGTAGATCACGTCGACCCGTTTCGGGCCGTCGATCGTGCGCATGTAGACGACGTCTTCGTCGTCGACGAACAGGTCGCGTCCTTCGACCAGCGGAGCGCCCATCCGCTGAGCGAGAAAGCCGTGTTCGAAGTAGGCCGAGTTGTAGATGCCGGGTGTGAGCACGACCACGGTTGCGTTCCCGCTGCTGCGCGGCGACAGCGACTTGAGCAGCTTGGAGAGCTCGTCGGTGTAGCCGTCGACCGGCTGAACGCTGTGCTTTTCGAACACTTCGGAGAAGGCCCGCTTGGAGATCAAGCGGTTCTCGATCATGTAACTGACGCCGCTCGGAACCCGCAGGTTGTCCTCCAACACGTACACCGTGCCGTCGACGTCGCGAACGAGATCACTGCCGCTGATGTGGGCCCATACGCCGAACTTGGGATGGACACCCACGCACTCCGGACGGAAATTGACCGACCCCTCGAGCAACTCGGCCGGGAACACGCCGTCGGCGATCACCCGCTGGTCGTTGTAGAGATCGTCGATGAACATGTTCAACGCCCGTAGGCGTTGGGTGAGACCGGCCTCGATCTGGCGCCATTCGTTGGCGTCGATGACCCGCGGGATCACATCGAACGGCCAGGCCCGGTCGATGCCACGACCGTCGGAATAGACCGTGAATGTGATGCCCATCGTCAAGATGTCGAGAGCGGCATTGTCCTGGCGTGCCTGCAGTTCATCGACGCCGAGCCTGCGCAACGTGTCGACCAGCGCTCGTGCGTGTGGACGGGCGGTGCCGTCGGGCATCAACAGTTCGTCATAGGCCCCGGCATGGACGCGCAAGTCGGTCACAGTCACTCCATCCAGTGTCGCACGTCCGGACGTCTGGCGTGTTTCCTTGCTGTGAACTGTGCTGCGCTGACCAGGGCCGACCACGGGTCAACGCTGTTCGACGCTCGGCTCCTTGGGGAGGCCGAGGACTCGCTCACCGACGATGTTGCGCTGGATCTGGCTGGTGCCACCCCAGATCGTCTCGCTCCGACTGAAGAAGAACGAGCTGATCATCGGGCTCACCGGGTAGCCCTCGCGGCGCTTGTCGCGGGACGTGCCCGGCCACGAGCCGGTGGCCGGACCGCTGTCGACCAACATCGAGTGGGCGCCGATGATGTCGAGCGCGAGCTCCATTGCTTCTTTGTGCATCTCCGACCAGAACATCTTGTTCGTCGCGCCGAGTGCTGCCACGCCGAGATCGCGGGACTTGTTGAGCGTTGCGCTCAACGAACGGAGGCCGTTGATCCGCAGAATCTGGATCTTGGTGTAGTACGTGGCCAATCGCTGGCGGATTCCGGCGTCGTCGATCAGGCCGTTCTCGGTCGCAGCACCGACCATCAGCCGGTATTCCTCCTCGAATCGCCGGAAGCCGGTGGTCGCGCTCATCCCGCGTTCGAATGCGAGCGTCGAGTTGGCGACCTTCCAGCCGTTGTTGACGCCGCCGACGACGTTGTCCTTGGGGCACCTGGCGTTGTCGAAGAACACCTCGCAGAACTCGGCCGTGCCATCGGGCTGAGTGATCCCACGCACCTCGATGCCGGGCTGGTCCATCGGCACCAGGAGGTAGGAAATGCCCTTGTGCTTTGGCGAATCGGGATCGGTGCGGGTCAGCAGGAAGCAGAAGTTGGCGTGGTGGCCCTGGGTGGTCCAGACCTTCTGGCCGTTGACGATCCATTCGTCGCCATCGAGCACGGCGGTCGTTTTCAGGCTCGCCAGGTCCGAGCCACTGTTCGGCTCGCTGAAGCCCTGACACCACCGCATCGTGCCGTTGAGGATCTTGGGCAGGAACTCTTTCTTCTGCTCGTCGGTGCCCCACTGCAAGATTGTGGGACCAACGAGCGTGTCACCGAAGAAGTCGGCCCGCAGCGGGGCCTTGGCTCGGGCGAACTCTTCGGCGAGGACGACACCCTGCATCGTGGTGAGACCCTTGCCGCCGTACTCGACCGGCCACGTCGCGCAGACCCAGCCGCCTTCGTACAGAGTCGACGGCCACGATTCGTTGAAGGCCTTGCGCTGCGCCGGTGTCATCTCGAAGTCGGGTTCGAACCAGCCCTGGGGCAAGTGGCTCTCCAGCCAGCCGCGAATTTCGGTGCGGAATTCCTCGTCGGCCGGTGCGTAGCTGAGATCCATGGAGAAAGTCTGTCGTGGCGGGTGGCCCGACACCAACCCGACCGGCATCCTTGGATCCATGCCGATCCTGCACCTGCTCCTGATCGATGCGTCGGGCGCTGTGGTGGGCCAGCCGACACCGAGGCAGTGGGTCGACGGCGTGCGCTTGGCCGATGGGCGCCGGTCGATCGAGATCGACGGGTCGACGTTCACGATGGAGCCGCAACGGATGTCGGTGATGGAACTGCGAGCCAAGCTGAATCTCGAGCCGTCGCCCGAATAGGCGACCCCCCCCCCGCCGATGTGTAGGAGCGGTTCACACGCCGTTCACAGCCGCCGAACGCTCCGGTAACCGCCCCGTCTTACGGTGGCCTTCGATGTTCAGCCCCGCTCGTGTGACCCCCGGCCCAGATGCCTCTGCCCCCCTCGGGCATCTCGGCGCACATGAGCGGGCTGTTCTCTTCGCGCTGGCCGAGAGTGCCGGCAAGGTGATCAGTCGGCGAGAGTTGGCTCGACGGGTCGGCATTGCCGAGTTGAGCGAACGCCGCTGCGACTCGCTGTTGGTCGGCGTCCGTCGAATGCTTGGTCCAGATGCGATCATCACCGTCCGCAGCCGTGGGTGGATGTTGCAACGAGCAGCGTTCGACGCGTTGCAAGAACTGCTCGACGAAGCGGGTTGAACCGGGTTGAGGCGGGTTGAGGCGGGCCGGGATCGGCGTTGGCACACACTGTGTTGGCTGGTCAGACGGCGGCGAGGAGCTCGGCAAGCGCCTGGTCGGCAGATATTCGCGGGTATTTCGAGCGGGGTGACCGAGACGTGTCGATCGCGGCTCGGTCGAGGCGCCAGCGCAGCTCGGCGAGGTCGGGCGAAGGTCGGATCGGCCGGGCCGACGGCCGCACCCGTTCGACCATCGCACAGGTTCTGCACGAACTGGGGAGGTCCGCGTAGAACGGCTGCGGAACGGCAAACGCGTCGATGCCGCACAAGGACAATCGACGTTCTCCAGCCCCGCTGCGTCCCGCCGGTCGCAATGCGTGACGGCGGTTCGGCGTGAACCGGACCAGCCCGCCTTCGTAGCCGAGGCGCTTGGCCGGGAGGTGGCCCGTGAGCCCGCCGGGTTGCATCACCTGACGGTCGGGCGGTGGCACGACCCCGAGACCACTCCGACGTTCGTGGGCGCGCTGTCGGCACGAGTGCGCGCAATACACCCTGGGCCGTCCCGGGCGTCGCTCGACGACGAACGACTTCGGACACCATCCACATTTGCGCAGCGGAAGTTGTTGATGCACGTGCTCGTTGCAGCGGCCGTTGGGAGCAGGCGGCGGATGAGCGTTGGGCCGGTCATGAGCGTCTGACTGCGGATGAGCGTCCGGCCGGTCATGAGGTCCCGAGGACAATGTCGAGTCAGGAGCGTTCTCTCCCGATGTTTCGTGTGACATCGCTTCGTTGTACCGAGCCGGTGTCACAGAGTTTTTGGGCCGCTCCGTCCCGACGCTCCGTCCCGACGCCAACCCACCAACCCACCAACCCACAAACCCGCCCTCCGGATCTCCCGGCCCCGGCTCGTTACGAATCTCCACGTGACGAAACGTCCGCTGATCAGCAGCGACGGGCGGGTCAATTTCGTCACGTGGAGATTCACGAGGCGCGCCAACGCGAGATCAGCGACGGGCGGGTCAATTTCGTCACGTGGAAATTCACGAGGAGGGACGACGCGAGGTCGGCGAGGTCGGCGAGATCAGCGACGGACGGCAACGCCGGCAACGCCGGGGACACCGCCATCTGACCCCTACGACGCACCGCACACCGCTCACCGCGACGCAACGCCACGAGTACCACGCCGCCGTGAGGGCCGGGCCGCCGGAGGATCGTTCGTCGATGGTTTCGTCACGTGGAGATTCCCGAGACGGTTCGACTCGTGCAGTTTCGAGCGTGCGGTCGCGTCGATGACCAGCCGCACACGCTCCGCCATCACGAGCCACGACTGTGCCGAGCCCTTCCTTTGATCGGCGCGTCGAGTTGGACGCACAACGTTTGCAGTGGCATCGCACTGAGCTTGTCGACAGCGCGTCGACCCAGCTCAAGACATGTTTTCCGCAACTTCGAATCTTCTCGATTCGGGCAAGCGATCGTCAAGAGATGAGACAGTGCGCTCTTGACATACCACATACAGTGATTGTCTCTCACTCTCTGTGATACCACTGCTATGGTGACTCCACCCGCCGACGGAGGACCACCCCATGGACCACTTGGATCATCTCGACATCACCGACCTGCAGCACGGATCCTTGATCCAAGGCCGCCACGTGGACACCACCGTCAACCGCGAGCGCAGTCGCCAGAAACGGCTCCGCCGGCTGGTCGTGCTCCTGGGCGTCCCACTGGTTTGGTTCTGGTATCGGGAACTGAGCGGCGATCCCGTTCGCCCAGGTCTCCCGAGCATCATCAGGGACAGCCCCGAACTGACGATTCTCGTCATCCTCCTCGTGCTGTTGGGCGGAATGGGCATCATCCCGATGCTCGTCGCCGGCAAATCGCCGCACACCCTGATCCGCCCGTCTGATAGCCGGATCCGCCTCGCCGATGTGGTCGGCGCATCGCAGACCCGCCGTGAGGCGATCGACTCGCTGAACTTGTTCATGAATCACCAGAAGTTCGCCGACGAACTCGGAGGCTCACCCCGTCGCGGCCTGCTGTTCGAGGGCGCGCCAGGCACCGGTAAGACCTACCTCGCCAAGGCCCTTGCGGCAGAAGCCGGGGTCCCGTTCCTATTCGTATCGGCCAGCGAGTTCCAGTCGATGTTCTACGGCCAGACCAACAAGAAGATCCGCAAGTTCTTCAAGGCAATGCGCACGGCCGCTCGCTCGGAGGGCGGCGCGATCGGCTTCATCGAGGAATTCGACGCGATCGGCATGGCCCGCTCCGGCATGGGGGGCAGCTCCGGGCGAGAAGGCGGCGCCGGCATCGTCAACGAGCTCCTCGTCCAAATGCAGAGCTTCGACCTGCCCACCGGTGCGCAGAAGTTGAAGGCCAAGTGGATCGACCGGATCAACTCACTGCTCCCCGCCAACTTGGCGCTCACCCACCCCTCGCCGACCACGGCCAACATCCTCCTGATCGCTGCCACCAATCGTTCAGCAGACCTGGATCCCGCACTGCTGCGCCCCGGTCGCTTCGACCGGATCATCCACTTCGACCTGCCCCCGCACAGCGACCGGGTCGAGATCGCTGCGTACTACCTCAATCGCAAGTCGCATGTCGACGCCGTCACTGCCCGGTTTGTGGCCGATCTGTCCGCTGGTTACACCCCGGTGCGGATCGAGCGCCTCCTCGACGAAGCGCTCATCATCGCCCTCCGTCACGGTCGCACCAAGATGACCACCGACGACGTCGTCGAGGCCCAACTGGTCACCGAGGTCGGCATCTCGCACGAGGTCGGCTATCACCCCGACGAGCGCAATCGGGTCGCGATCCACGAGGCCGGCCACGCCTTGACCGCCGCCCTGTTCGGCCGCGACATTCGGATCGCGTCGATCTTGCGTCGCGGTGCTGCGCTCGGGCTCGTCGCCCATGGCGACGCCGACGAGAAGCACCTCCGTACGCCCACTGAAGCGAGCGATCTGATCGTGATCGCGCTCGCCGGGCGTGCCGCCGAAATCCAGGAGTTCGGCGAGGCCAGCAGCGGAATCGCATCCGATCTCGCCGTGGCGACCACCATTGCCTCGCAGTTGGTCGGTCAGCTCGGCGGCGGCGACAGCCTGATCAGCCTCGAAGCTGCCCAGATGGGTGGAGCAGCCAACCTCGTGTCCAAGGTGCTGTCCGACGAGCCAAGTCGAGCCAAGGTCGACAGCATCCTCGACAGTGCAGCCGACCGGGCGGCTTGCATGCTGCTCGAATATCGCGATGCGCTGATGGCGATCGCACGGGGTCTGCTCGAGCACGACGAGCTGAGCGGCGCCGACGTCCACGACCTCGTGACCGCGACCGCTCACTCCTCGGCCGCCTGAACGTGCCGGTGCCCGGCCCGAACCCGAACCCGAAACCACCCGAAATACCGGCTCGACCACTACTCCGAATCTAGGGTGGAGATGTGATCGAAGCGGCCGGCGGCGTCATCTGGAGACACAGCGAGATAGCCCAGTTGGAGATCCTGTTGATCCATCGCCCGCGACGGGGTGACTGGTCGCTGCCGAAGGGCAAGCTGGAATTGGGCGAATCCGCCCTGCGGGCGGCAGCACGCGAAGTTCGCGAGGAAACGGGACTGCGCTGCAGCGTCGGACCCGAACTGCCGGCCACCACGTACCTCGACCGCAAGCTGCGCGACAAGCGCGTCAGATACTGGGCGATGCGTCCGATTTCAGGCCGCTTCAAACGCAGCGGCGAGGTCGACATGGTGCGCTGGACCACGGTCGAACACGCCGCATCGTTGCTCACCAACGACCACGACATCCCCGTTGTCGCCGCGCTCTTCGACGTTCTCGCCACCGTTGACTGACGCTGCCCTGGAACGTTCACTGACGCCGCGCCGGACACAGGGCTGGACACAGAGCCGGAATTCTGTCGAACCTCAGGACACGCCGGTGCGCCGCGGCACGACCACGACCGTTCCGTCAGGCTCGTGGTGCACGGTGACGCTGACCCCGTAGAACTCGGCGAGCGTCTCGGCCCGGAGCACCTGACGAGCTGAGCCGCTGACCACGACGTGACCCTCGTGGAACAACGCCAGTCGGTCGGCATACAAACCGGCCAGGGTCAGGTCGTGCATCGCCGAGATCACGGTCAACCCGTGCTCGTGACGCAAGCGGTCGACCAACTCCAACGCCTGCTGTTGGTGGCCGATGTCGAGCGCACTCGTCGGTTCGTCGAGCAGCAGGATCGGCGCCTCTTGCGCCAAGGCCCGAGCGATCACCAGCCGCTGCTGCTCGCCACCGCTCAACGCACCGAGTTGGCGGTCAGCGAACGACGCCATGTCCAATCGCTCCAGGATGTCGAGCGTCATCGCCCGATCCTGCGCCGTGTCCGATCCGAAATAGCTGATGTACGGATTGCGTCCGAGCAGCACGTACTCGAATGCTGTCATCTCCTCGGGCAGCACTGGCGATTGCGGAACATAGGCAACGAGTTCGGCCCGTCGCCTCGGCGAACGCAGCGCGAGCGGTGACCCATCGACCGAGATCGTTCCGGTGTGCTCGGCGAGTCCCGTGATCGCACGCAGAATCGACGACTTGCCGGCTCCGTTCGGACCGATCAAACACAACCAGTCGCCAGGCCGGACCGTATCGGTGAATTCGTGGACGACCGTCCGCTTGCCGTAGCGGACGCTCAGTCGGTCGAATGCCAACGAACTCATCGGGCCAACCTGCGTCGCATCAACACGACGATGAAGAACGGCGCACCGAAGAACGCCGTGACGACGCCGATCGGCGTTTCCGATCCGGTACTGAGCACCCGACCGGGAATGTCGGTCAGCACCAGGAATGCTGCACCGAGCACGATCGACAGCGGCAGCAGACGGCGATAGCTCGAACCGGCCATCATCCGTACCGCATGGGGTACCACGATTCCGACGAAGCCGATCAGACCGCTGACCGACACCGCCGCAGCCGTTCCGAACGTCGCTGCGACCACGACGATCAAACGAACCCGCGACACCCGCATTCCCAACGCCGAGGCCTCGTCGTCACCGACCCGCATCACATCGAGTTGGCGTCGATGGAGCAACAACACGACACAGCTGACGAGGATGTACGGGAACACCAGCCGCACGTCGCGCCACGTCGCCGTGCTCAATCGGCCGAGGATCCAGCTGTACACCTCGCGGATCACATCGCTGTTGCGATACAGCACAAAGGTCTGGATCGCCGTCGCCAGGGAGGTGACTGCAACGCCCGCGAGCACGAGCGTCAACGACGATCGTTGAGGGCCGAACGCGGCACCGATCATGTAGGTGACCAATACCGCCAGCAGCCCGCCGATGAACGAGGCGAGTGGCAGCGGATCGATCAGCCAGCCGCTGGTGTTCGAGCGCCCGACGACGAACACAATGGTCGCTCCGAGTCCGGATCCGGCCGCAACGCCGAGCAAGTAGGGATCGGCGAGTGGGTTGCCGAACGCACCCTGATAGCTCGCGCCAGCGACCGACAGCATCGCCCCGACCAGCGCCGCCAGCGCAATCCGCGGCATCCGCAGCTGCCAGATCAGCGTCCAGTTGGCGGCCGAGATCGTCCCGGCCGGCCCGATGAAGGCGGCCAGGACGACCGCCCCCACGAGCAACAGGATCGAGAGCGGCAGCCACCAACTGCGACCGCGGGCCAGATCCACCGAATCAGGCCGGCGCAACAATGGAAGCGGACTGGACCGCCTCGACGACCGCGGCGAAATAGTCGACGACCCGCGGTCCCCAACGCGATGCGATGTCGTCGTCCATCTCGATCACATTGCCGTTGACGACAGCGGCGATGCCGGCCCAGCCATCGCGAGCGACGACCGTGGCGACCGATCCGCCGTACTTGGTGTCGGCGAGAAAGATCAAATCCGGATTGGCCGACACGATCAGCTCGCTACTGAGCTGCGGATAGCTGCTCGTCGCATTGGCCTGATCGGCGATGTTCTGCAACCCGGCGAGGGCGTAGATCTGGCCGATGAACGTGTCGGACGTGACGGAGAAATAGGTCGTGTCGAGCTCGTGGTAGTACGTCAGCGGTACCTCGGTGGCGGGCACCTTTGCGGTCAGATCGGCAATGTCGGATTGCATCCCGGCCACCACTCCGGCCGCATCTGCAATGTGACCAGTGAGCACCCCGAGCTGCTCGAGCTGGGTGTAGACATCATCGAAGGAAACCGCCGACGCGCCGGACCAGACCGGGATGTTCACCCCGGCGAGCTGCTCGGAAAGCCCACTGGAGTCGTCGGCGATCACGACGAGATCGGGTTTGTAGCCCGCAATCGCCTCGACGTTCGGGGTGTATCCGGACAGATCGGTCTGCACGGCCGCGGCCTCGGCCGGGAAGTTGGACTGGTCGTCGACGGCAATCACCTGATCGCCGGCGCCGATCGCAAACAGCATCTCGGTATGGGTCGGCGACAGCGACACGATCTTCATCGCCTTCGCTTCCAGTGAGACCGTTCCGTTGGCGGCCTCGACCGAGAAGGTGCTGCTCTCGCCGGAACTGTCGACCGTGCTCGCCGCGGTCACGGGCGAACTGCTGCTCGATGCAGTGGTTGCTGGCGGACCAATCGTTGTCGGTGTCGAGTCCGCCGCAGCGGCCGTCGTTGTACTGGCCGAGTTGTCGTCACTGCTGCACGCAGAGATCGCGACAAGCGACACACTCACGATCAGCGCAGTTCGGGTGAATCGATTCAATCGCTTCATGTTGGAATCCTCCAGAGTTGGAGGACAAGAACGGATTCGAACGGAGCCTTCGCCACCGGGAGAACCACCCTTGCCTCGAGGGTTTGATTGGTTGCACCAGCCCAGGCGCCCGGACTTATCTGCTCGAGCGCCAACGCAATGAGTTGCGAGAGCGGACGACAGCTTCACCGTTGCGGGACAGCGCCGGAATCTCACCGGCTTCGCTGAGTTGCTGCACCCGGCACAGCCGGGCACGACGAAGCTAGCAGCATGCACGTAGGCTTCGCGCTTGCATGGACGACACGCCCACCCCCGCTGAGCCCGGCCCAGACACGCCGGCTGACACGCCGACCGCGACAACGGCCACGCCGACCGCCGACACGACGACCGCCAACCGGTTCGTCGAGGACCCACCCGTCGACGATCCACGTCCCGATGGTCTGCGAAACGCGAAGTCGCTGCTGATCGTCAACACCGGCAACGGCAAGGGCAAGAGCTCGGCGGCGTTCGGCGTCATGGTCCGCGGTGTTGCGAGAGGCTGGAATGTCGCCGTCTTGCAGTTCATCAAGAGTGGCGACTGGAAGGTCGGCGAAGAGTCGATCGGCCGTCAGCTCGGGGTGCACTGGCAGGCGCTCGGCCACGGGTTCACCTGGGATTCGTCGAACCTGGCTCAAGACAAGGCATTCGCCCGCGAAAGCTGGGCAACGGCGCGGGCAGTGGTCGAAGCGGGCGAGCATGATCTCGTGATCCTCGACGAGCTGACCTACCTGATGAACTGGGGCTGGATCGACGCCGACGAAGTGATCGATGTGCTCCGCAACCGACCGGCCCACGTCACCGTCGTCGTCACCGGCCGCGACGCGAGCGAAGCGCTGTGCGACATCGCCGACACGGTGACCGAGATGCGCGAGATCAAGCATGCTTACAACGCCGGAATCCGCGCCAAGCGCGGCATCGACTACTGAGCCCAGAGCGAACCGTGGGGTCCTTGACGCTGCTGATCGGTGGCGCTCGCAGCGGCAAGAGTGACCTCGCAGTCCAGATCGGCGAACGCCACGAACGCTCCCTCGACCCGGCGTCTCCAACGGTGACCTTCATCGCGACTGCCCAGCGGTTCGACGACGACATGGACAACCGGATCAATCGCCACCGGGCCGAGCGGCCGCCATGGCCGACGATCGAAGAGCCGCTGGCACTCGATGCCGCGCTCGCCTTGACTCCCGATGACTCACTCGCGATTATCGACTGCCTCACGCTGTGGGTGTCGAACGCGATGCTCGCCGAGTGGCCCGACACCGACACCGAAATGGCCGCCGCTCGCTTCGCCCGACTTGCGGCCGATCGGGGCGGCCCGACCGTCGTCGTCACCAACGAAGTCGGGCTCGGGATTCACCCCGAGACCGATCTCGGACGCCGCTACCGTGACCTGCTCGGCCGGGTCAACCGGTCGTGGGCAGCCGCCGCTGATCGCACCCTCTTGCTCGTTGCCGGACGCATCCTGCCCCTCCACGATCCCTGGGAGTTCCTGCCATGACCAACCCGCCTGCGATCGATTCGACCCGCGCCTCCGATTCCCCGTCCCATTGGCTGAGGGCAGCGATGGCCACCATGCCCGAGCGAGACGAGGCGTCCTTCGAGGCCGTCACGACCCGTGCCGCCGAGATCTTGCGACCGTCGGGGGCCCTCGCCCGACTCGACGACGTCGCGGCGTGGGCCGCCGGCTGGCAACGCACGACATCACCAGCGATTCGCAAGCCGGCTGCCCTGATCTTTGCAGCCGACCACGGTGTCACTGCTGCCGGCGTGAGCAAGTACCCGACCGACGTCACCGGCGCGATGCTCGCTGCGTATCGGGCGGGCAAGAGCACGATCAACGCGTTCGCCGCAGTGGCCGGAGCATCCGTCGAAGCGATCGATGTCGGTGTCGGACGTCCGACCGGCGACATCCGCTACGAA
Organism: Ilumatobacteraceae bacterium; assembly: GCA_039920665.1. Classification (GTDB taxonomy): domain Bacteria; phylum Actinomycetota; class Acidimicrobiia; order Acidimicrobiales; family Ilumatobacteraceae; genus WLMZ01. Next base: position 26,450 of record JBDSDH010000214.1, on the reverse strand, counting down.
TCGGCGATGTCCCCACAGCGATTCGACGAAGCCGTGGCCGCCGGTCGGGGTGCAGTCGATCGGCTCGACGCCGATTTGCTCGTACTCGGCGAAATGGGCATCGGCAACACCACCGCGGCGGCGGCGGTCGCTGCCGCGCTCGGCGGTGGCGAAGTTGCGGCGTGGGTCGGGCGCGGCACCGGTGTCGACGACGAAGGTCTGTCCCGCAAGCGCGAAGCGGTACGCGAAGCGGTCACCCGGATCGTCGGCGTACTCGATCCGTTCGAAGTACTACGCGAAGTCGGTGGCGCCGAGCTCGTCGCGATGGCTGCTGCGATCGTCGCCGCCCGACATCGCAAGCTGCCGGTGTTGATCGACGGCTACGTCGTCACGGCAGCGGCGTTGCCGCTTGCATCGATCAGCAGCGCTGCGCTCGCCCACTGTCTGGTCGGGCACTGCTCGTCCGAGCCCGGTCACCGTCGCCTGCTGGATCGACTCGGCAAACAACCGCTGCTCGATCTGGAGATGCGACTCGGCGAGGGCAGCGGCGCGATGGCTGCCGTACCACTCGTCGCGATGGCGTGCGCAGGCATCACCGAAGTGCCGACGTTCGGAGAATGGTTCGGCTGATGCGCAACCTGCGCGCCGCGATTGCGTTCCTGACGAGGGTTCCCGTCCCGGTCGGTGGCGATGTCTCCCCGTCGGCCGCGGTTCCGTGGTATCCGATCGTCGGCGCGCTCGTCGGTCTGCTGGTCGGCGGCGTCGCGGCGGGCACGTTGCACCTCGTTCCGCCACTCGTCGCAGCGGGCGTCGCAGTGATCTTGGGTGTCACGATCACGGGCGCATTTCACGAGGACGGTCTGGCCGATGTGTTCGACGCGTTTGTCGGCGGATGGACGCGAGCCGATCGAATGCGGATCCTCAAGGATCCCAAGCACGGCTCGTACGGCGTCGCAGCGCTGTGCGGCTCGATCGTGATCCGGGTCGCGTGCGTCGCCTCCCTCGGAGTCTCCCCTGCCGTCGCCTTTGCGTGTGTCGTCGCCGCGCACACACTCGGCCGTTCCGCAGCTGTTGCACTGATGGTCATCTCGCCGACTGCAACCACCGACGGCCTCGGGGCTCGAGCGGCGCATTCATTGCCGACCGTCGCAGCCTGGACCGGGGTGACCGCCGGCGTCGCGATCACCGCGCTCACCGTTGGCTGGTGGGTCGGGCCATTCGTGCTCGGGGCGATCGTGATCACGGTCACCGTCGGGTGGTGGTCGACCCGCAAGATCGGTGGCGTCACCGGCGACGTGCTCGGCACCGCGGAGCAACTCGTCGAGTGCGTCGTGCTCGTAGTTTCGACAGGTCTCGCGTCACGGTACGTGCTGTGGTGGTCGTCGTGACCGAGCGAATGGCGGGCCACCTCCTGGTCGAGGCGTTGATCGAGCCGGGCATCGACACGTGTTTCGGTGTCCCGGGTGAGAGCTGCCTGGCGGTACTCGACGGCTTCCACGAACACCCCGACGAGATCCGCTTCATCGCTGACGGGTGGTGACACAGAGGCCGGATCAGCGATGCTGCCGAGCAAGACCAGGCGAATCGGAACGCGCCGGTGGCAACGATGTTGGCGAGGTGTTCGGCCTTCGACCACGACTTCGTCCCACCGGCCAAGGACCAAGAGCGACCGGTGCGCTCGGACGATTCGCGTCGCACAGATCGGCGAAGACACTGAAACGGTCCACGGCTGATCGGTCGTGAATCTCAGCTACGCGAGAACTCGCCGATCCGACGGATGCCCTCGCTGAGGTCGTCGTCGCTCATTGCGAACGAGAACCGGGCGTAGCCGGGCGAGCCGAAGGCCTCGCCAGGCACGAATGCGACCTTGGCCTGGCCGAGCACGATGTCAGCCAACTCGAGGGTGGAGGTGGCGACGTTGCCGTTCGGGCCCAGCGGTCGTCCGAGCAGCCCGCTCATGTTGGCGAAACAGTAGAACGCACCCTGGGGCTCGATGCAACTGACACCGTCGATCTCGTTGAGCATCCCGTGCATCAACTTGCCGCGTCGCTCGAACGCCTCGCGCATCATGTGCACCGCCGACAGGTCGCCACTGACGGCGGCGAGCGCGGCCTGTTGAGCGACGTTGCTGACGTTGCTGGTGGCGTGCGATTGGAAGTTGATCGCGGCCTTCATCACGTCCTGCGGTCCAATCATCCAGCCGACGCGCCAACCGGTCATTGCATAGGTCTTGGCGACGCCGTTGACAATGATGCACTGATCGGTGATCTCGGGCACGACCGTCGGCATCGACACGAACTTGTGAGCACCGTAGGTGAGGTGTTCGTAGATCTCGTCGGTGATGACCCAGACGCCCTTCTCGACCGCCCAGCGCCCGATCGCTTCGACCTCTTCGGGCGAGTAGACCGCGCCGCTCGGATTGTCGGGGGACACGAACAGCAGCACCTTGGTGCGGCTCGTGAGCGCTGCATCGAGCTGCTCGACGGTCACTCGAAAATTGGTCTCCTCGTCGGTGTCAATGATCACCGGGACACCGCCGGCGAGCGTGACCGCTTCCGGATACGTGGTCCAGTACGGAGCGGGGAGAATGACCTCGTCGCCCGGATCGCAGAGCGCAGCGAAGGCCGTGAACACTGCATGCTTGCCGCCACAGGTGACAAGTACCTGGTTGGCCGTGGTCGCGAAACCGCTGTCCCGGAGCGTCTTGACCGCAATCGCTTCACGCAGCGCCGGGAGTCCCGCGGCCGGCGTGTAGCGATGGTTCTTGGGGTCCTTGCAGGCCCGTACCGCCGCCTCGACAATGTGTTCCGGCGTCGGGAAGTCGGGTTCGCCGGCACCGAATCCGATCACGTTCTCACCCTTGGCCTGCAACGCCTTGGCCTTGGCATCCACCGCCAGCGTCGCTGATTCGTTGATCGACGCAAGGCGGAGCGACGCTCGGCGCGGGGTGACAGAACCAACCGGGTGGGAGGAGGAGGAAGACGAACTCATACCTGCCATGCTGGCACAGTGACTGGGCAGGACCAACGCTCCATTTCGATCCCCGCTGAACTGCTTCCGGCCGATGGCCGTTTCGGTTGCGGACCCTCCAAGGTCCGTCCCGAGCAGGTCGCTGCGCTCGGCGCTGCCGGTACCACATTGCTCGGCACCAGCCACCGCCAGGCACCGGTCAAGAACCTCGTCGGCTCCATCCGTTCCGGATTGGTCGACCTGTTCAACCTGCCCGACGGCTGGGAGATCGTGCTCGGCAACGGTGGATCAACCGCATTCTGGGACGTCGCCAGCTTCGGCCTGATCCGCGAGCGAAGCGCGCACGCCGTGTTCGGCGAGTTCTCGTCCAAGTTCGCCGAGGCCGTTGCCGCGGCGCCGCATCTCGGTGACCCGGTCATCGTGCGCAGCGAACCCGGCGATCACCCGACGCTGTCGGCTGTCGAGGGTGTCGATGTCTACGCGCTGACCCACAACGAGACGTCGACCGGCGTGATGATGCCGCTCGTGCGCCCGGTCGGGGCTGACGACGACTCGCTCGTCGTCGTCGACGCGACGTCGGCCGCCGGCGGATTGTTGTGGGACCCGGCCGAGGTCGACGTCTACTACTTCGCCCCCCAGAAGTGCTTCGCCAGCGACGGCGGGCTGTGGCTCGCTGCCTGTTCGCCACGAGCACTGGACCGGATTCGATCGATCAGTGCATCGGGCCGTTGGGTGCCGGCATCACTCGATCTCAAGATTGCGCTCGACAACAGCGTCCTCAACCAGACGTACAACACACCAGCGTTGGCGACGCTCGTGATGATGAACGAGCAGTTGCAGTGGATGCTCGAACTCGGCGGCCTCCAGCAGGTCAACCTCCGCAGCGCCGAGTCATCGTCCAACCTCTACGGCTGGGCAGAGGATCGCAGTTGGACATCGCCATTCGTCACCGACCCGGCCAAGCGCAGCGAGGTGGTCGGCACGATCGATCTGGACGGGGTCGATGCCAACTCCGTCGCTGCGGTCCTGCGTGCCAACGGAGTGGTCGACACCGACAGCTACCGCAAACTCGGTCGTAACCAACTGCGGGTCGGGATGTTCCCGGCGGTCGATCCGGCCGATGTCGTCGCCCTCACCCGTTGCATCGACCACGTCGTCGGCGCACTGCAGGGCTGACGGGGCGTCGCCGCGATGGAAGTCGATGAGGTGTTGACGACCCACATGGAAGGGCTCGCGCGGTTGCGCCGGCCGATCATGGTGGTTGCTCTGACCGGCTGGTTCGATGCGTCCGGCGCCGCGATCGGCGCACTCGATTGGCTGCTGCGCGAGCGCGTCGCGCCCGTCGTCGCCACGATCGACAGCGATCCGTTCTACGACTTCACCCAGGAGCGTCCCGAGGTCTGGATGGATGAAGACGAGGTTCGCCACGTCAAGTGGCCAACCAACGAGTTCCGGATCGCCCGGTTCCCCGGCGGTGCCCGCGATCTGGTCGTGCTCACCGGCGTCGAGCCACACGTCCGCTGGAGCACCTACTGCGAATGCATCACCACGATGGCGACGCGGATGGGATGCGATGTCGTCGTCACCATCGGTGCCAGCGCCGACGCAGTGCCTCACACACGCATCCCACCGGTTGTCGGCAGTTCCACCAACGACGGACTGGTCCGTCGACTCGGTCTGAGTCGACCGCAGTATCAAGGCATCACCGGCGTGATCGGTGTGCTCCAGGAGCGGCTGGCTAAGCTCGAGATCCCGGCGATTTCACTGCGAGTCGGCGTCCCGCATTACCTTGGCAACGCCCAGCACCCGAAATCGTCGGCCTCACTGTTGCGTCACCTCGAACACGTCCTCGGCGTGCCCACCGGACACGGCGACATGCAGCCCGACATCGAGCGTTGGCAGTCGCTGCACGACGAAGCCGTCGCCGAAGACAGCCAAGCAGCGTCGTACGTCGCGATGCTCGAGCGACAGTTCGACCAACGCGCCGAGGCCAACCTGCCGACCGGCGACGACCTCGCGGCCCAGTTCGAAGCCTTCCTCCGAGATCAGGACCGAGATCAGGACCGAGATCAGGACCGAGATCAGGACCGAGATCAGGACCGAGATCAGGATGAAGGCGACAACGGGCCGCGAGCCGTCTAGATCCAGCGATCAGGAGATTGCGGCGAATCCCGTTTCGAGGTCGGCGATGATGTCCTCGATGCTCTCCAGGCCAACGCTGAGCCGCACCAGACCCGGCGTCACACCGCTGCTGATCTGCTCGTCGTCGTTGAGTTGACTGTGGGTGGTGCTGGCAGGGTGGATCACAAGGCTGCGCACGTCGCCGATGTTGGCGACGTGGCTGTGCAGGACGAGTGAGTCGGCGAACTTCTGACCGGCTGGTTTGCCGCCCGCGATCTCGAAGGCGAGGACAGAGCCATAGCCCTTGCCGGCGCCGTACTTGGTGGCCCGCTCGTGCCACGGGCTGGATTCGAGCCCGGCGTAGTTGATGCTGACCACTTCACTGCGGCTCTGCAAGAACTCGACCACTTTGGCTGCGTTGGAGAAGTGGCGCTCCATCCGCAGGCTCAACGTCTCGAGACCCTGCAGGATCAGGAACGCGTTGAACGGCGAGATCGCCGATCCGAGATCGCGAAGCGTCTGGACCCGGGCCTTGATGATGAATGAGCCGTGGCCGAGCGCCGGGAAATAGGCCAGGCCGTGGTAGCTCGGGTCGGGTTCGGTGAAGTTCGGGAACCGGCCACTGGCGGCATAGTCGAATGTGCCGCCGTCGGTGATTGAACCACCGATCGACGTGCCGTGACCGCCAGCGAACTTGGTCAGGCTGTGGAGCACGATGTCGGCGCCCCACTCGAGCGGACGGATCAGGTACGGGGTCGGCACGGTGTTGTCGACCATCAGCGGAATGCCATGCTCATGGGCGAGATTGCTGACGCCCTCGATGTCGAACACGTCGTTCTTGGGGTTGGCGAGCACCTCACCGAAGAACACTTTCGTGTTGGGTCGGATCGCGCTGGCCCACTGCTCGAGATCGTGCGGATCGTCGACGAAGGTGACCTCGATGCCCATCTTCGGGAACGTGTAGTGGAGCAGGTTGTAGGTACCCCCGTACAGCGACGGCGAGGCAACGACGTGATCGCCGGCCTCGGCGAGGGTGAGGATTGCGAGAGTTGCAGCGGCCTGGCCCGATGCGACCACGAGGGTGCCGGGTAGACCAACTGCGGTGGTGCAGCCGCCTTCGAGCGAGTTGACCCGCTGCTCCAACGCGAGTTGGGTCGGGTTCATGATCCGGGTGTAGATGTTGCCGATCTCGGCCAGCGCGAACAAGTTCGCGGCGTGCTCGCTGTTGCGGAACTGATAGCTGGTCGTCTGATAGATCGGCACCGCCCGGGCGCCGGTCGTTGGATCCGGCTCACCGCCCACATGGATCTGGCGCGTTTCGAATCCCCACTCACTGTTCGTCATGGCAGCGATCATAACCGCCAATTCCTGACAAGATCAATCGGGATTCAGAACCGGCCCGAAGGGCCAGCTGGCTACTGCTTTCCGTAGCCTGCGAGCGCCGGGCACTTCTCGGCTTCCATCGGCACGTCACCGACCGCCAGTGGAACGTCGACGTCGGCAATGCGCGGCCCGATCCGTTGCGCGATCGGCGCGAGCGCGTCGAGATCGAAACCGTAAATGCGTGCGGCGTTGCCACCGAGCATCTGCTTGGTCTCGGCGTGTGGTACGCCGGCGAAGGCAGCCCGCAGCGCCTCCAGTGTGTACGGCGTGCTCGCTTCCTTGTGCGGATAGTCGGTGCCCCACATGATCTTGTCGAGCCCGACCTTGTGGCGCAGCGGCACCTCCGCCGGGCGGATAAAACTCGCGCCGACGTTGCACTGGCGAGCGAAGTATTCACTCGGGCTGAGCGACAGACGATCGGTGACGGGCTTGCCCCACACGTGCTCCTGCGATCCAACTGCAGTCCGCATCCGATTGAAGAAGTAATCGAGCCGCATCAGTTCGTCCGGGATCCATGCCGTCCCCTGTTCGGTGAACACCAGTTGCAAGCCGGGATGCTTCTCGAGGGCGGCCGACACGATCAGGTGCGCGAGCGCGCGGTGACTGAACCAGGTGACCTCGAGCAGGAAGATGACCGGCGATTCGATCGCCTCGGTCATCGGCGGGCTGGCGCTGCCACCATGGTGGTTGACCGGCATCTCGAGTTCTTCACACACTGCCCACAGCGGGTCGTAGTACTCGCCGTCGTACAACTCGGGCAGGCCGCTGTTGGGCGGTACGCCGGGCAGCAGGATGCCGCCGGTGAGTCCGTTGTCCTTGGCCCAGCGCACTTCGGTGACGGCAGCGGGGATGTCGTCGAGCAGGATCTGCGCAATTCCGGCCCGACGGCCCGGCACCTCGCTGCAGAAGTCGGCGAGCCAGCGGTTGTGGGCTTGGAGCCCGGCCCAACGTCGCTCGGCGTCACCTGCATTGGCGGCGGGCGGCTGGAACGTCAGTGACGCCTTCGGATAGAACGGTGGAATCGTGTTCGGGTAGATCACCTCGGCGACGACGCCCTCGGCCTCCATGTCGGCCAATCGCCGATCGGAATCCCAGTTGCGTCCGCCGAGGTCGCCGAGCAGATCCTCGTACTCGATCACGTACGAATCAGCCCACGCATCGAATTCTTCGTGGAACTTCTTCGGCAGATACGGCCGGTAGTCGCGCAGTTCGCCGCCACCGTGACAGTCCGCTGAGATCAGGACATAGCGGTCGTCGGCACCGACGGGTGCGGCTTCGTTCAAATCTGTCACGATCAACCCCCAAACTGTCGTGTATCACTGGGCGATACACGGGTGCGTTCTGTGATACAGTCTGACCTCACCACCTATGGCTGTCAAGACGATCCAATCCGTGGCCAACGCCTTCAATGTGCTCGAGCGACTGGCGGCGTTGCAGCCTGTCGGCGTGTCGGCGCTCGCTCGCGACGTCGAGCTGGACAAGAACGGGGTCCAGCGAATCCTGCTCACATTGGCTCGAGCCGGCTGGGCTCGCCAGGTCGAAGACGCCGAGTGGATCATCACCTCACGGGTGCTCCAGGTGGCCGGCCACTTCACATCCGGCTTACGCGAGGTCGCCCATCCGATGCTGGTCGAGCTGCAACGCACGACCGACGAAACGGTGCTGTTGTTCGCGCGCGAGGATGCCTCGATGGTGGTGCTCGATGCCATCGACAGCACCCAGCCACTGCGGATGACGGTGCCGATCGGCATGGCAGTCCCGCTCGTGCAGGGCGCTGCGTTCGATGCATTCCTGCCCGATCAGCAGCGAGCTCTCCTGCCGATCGCGACGCGGGTGCCCGCTGCATCAGCCGTGAGGACCGTCCGCCGCAACGGATACTTCGTGATCGACGAGCTGTACCCCAACGCCATCGCGGCCGGGGCCCCGATCTTCGTCGGCGACGTACCGGTCGCGACCATCACCGTCGTTGGCCCCAAGGCCAGGATCAATACGGTCGCTGCCCGGCACCTCGGCGAACTGGCAGCCATGGCGGCCGCGAGGGTCACCGCCGCGCTCGCCCAGCGTCCCCGTCGTCCCCAGGACGACTGACCAGACGTCGAAGGTTTCAGAGCAGTCCGTCGAGCGTCTCTCGCGCTTTGCCACCCAGCGTCCTGCCCGGATAGATCTCGGCCACGAGCACCTCGACGTCGATGCTGCTGGTGATCCCGAGTGAGGCAGCCAGCGTGCGGATGTCGTCGATGTCCTCGGGACGGTTCGGGGCGAGCGCCGTTATCGCCAACAGCAACTCGGCGCTCAGGGTCTTCACGACCAGATTGGGCTTGACCCACAGATCGTCGATGTCATCGTCGAGGTGCTTGGGTAACGAACCGGCGCGCTCGTCGGTGAACCAGTGCAGTGGCAGATCGAGCTGTTGAGCGGCTTCACGAGCTGCGCCCATTGTCTGGCCGCGCGGCGTCGCCGCGGCGTCGACGTGATGGATCTCGGTGCGGGCGTCGTGGGCGAACATCATCGCCGCATCACCGAACAGCACCACCGTTGCCTCGGCGGCACGGGCGACGAGTTTCTCGCTGAGGACATCGAATGCCGACTCGAGTTGGGTGCGGTTGATCAGCGGAGCAGGCATCCGGACGAGTGTAGGGAGCCGTCGGAACGTTCCCGAAAACGATTCGTGTCACCACACATCGTCAGATGTGACGTTGTGTGGTGACATGAACGACAGGTAGTGGAACTGATTTGTCGTCGAGCCGGCGTCAGCCGCCGGAGACGTCGGACACCTTCTGCTTGCCGGCTCCGAGGAACGGCATCATCTTGCGCAGCTCGCTGCCGACCTTCTCGATCTGGTGCTCGGCGCCTGCAGCGCGCAGTTCGTTGAACTTGACCCGGCCGCTCTCGCTCTCGGCGATCCATTCCTTGGCGAACTTGCCGGACTGAATCTCCTTGAGGATCTTCTTCATCTCGAGCTTGGTCTTGGCGTTGACCACGCGGGGACCGCGGGTGACGTCGCCGTACTCGGCGGTGTCGGAGATGCTGTAGCGCATCCCGGCAATGCCTTCTTCGTACATCAGGTCGACGATCAGCTTCACCTCGTGGAGGCACTCGAAGTAAGCCATCTCGGGCTGATAGCCGGCCTCGACCAAGGTTTCGAAACCGGCCTGGACGAGTGACGTGACGCCACCGCACAACACGGCCTGCTCACCGAACAGGTCGGTCTCGGTCTCTTCGGTGAAGGTGGTCTCGATGACCCCGGCGCGGGCTGCACCGATCGCGTCGGCGTAGGACAGCGCGAGATCGTGAGCGTGGCCGGAAGCATCCTGCTCGACGGCGATGATGGCGGGCACGCCGCCGCCTTCGGTGTAGGTCCGACGCACGAGGTGACCAGGACCCTTCGGCGCGATCATGATGACGTCGATCAGCTTCGACGGCTTGATCCGCTTGAAGCGGATGTTGAAGCCATGGGCGAACGCAAGCGCCTTGCCCTTCTTGAGGTGCTTCTTGATCTCGTTCTCGTAGGTCTCTTTCTGCTCGGTGTCCGGCATCGTCATCATGATGACGTCGGCCCACTTCGCTGCATCGCCGATGCTCTTCACCGTCAGCCCGGCGGCTTCGGCCTTGGCTGCCGACTTCGATCCCTCTCGGAGACCGACCACGACGGGCACTCCCGACTCCTTCAGGTTGAGCGCATGGGCATGGCCCTGCGAGCCGTAGCCGATGATCGCGACCTTGCGGTTGCGAATGATCGACGAATCAGCATCTGCCTCGTAATACACCTTGGCTGCCATCAGACTGCTTTCCCTTTCACCGCGCGAAGCCGTGCTTCGCGATCCAATTTGGGCAACGCGACCCGACCGGTGCGCTGCAATTCCACGATGCCGTAGCCGCGCAGAAGATCTTCGAAATCATCGAGTTTGTTCGGATTGCCGTCCAAGCTGACCGTGATTGCTTCGACTCCGACGGCCAGAATTTTGCCCTCGAAGATATTAGTGAGTTCGATCACCTGTCCACGATTCTCCGAGCTGACCCGGACGGTGGCAAGCAGCAATTCGCGCTCGACACTGCGACGCGGATCGAGTTCGCTGATCTTGATGACCTCGATCAGCTTGAACAGTTGCTTGACGACTTGCTCGACAGGAGCGGACTCCACGTCGACCACGATCGTGATCCGGCTGAACGCCTCGTCCTCGGTAGGAGCCACTGCGAGCGAGAAGATGTTGTAGCCGCGGCGGGCGAACAGGCTCGCCACCCGGGCCAGCACGCCTGGCCGGTTCTGGACCAACACGCTGAGGATGTGGTAACTGGAATGGGTGGTGGTGGATGCAACAGTCATCGCAGGAACTCCTTGCGGGCCATCTGCGCCGGCGGCAGCAGCAGATCGTCGTTACCGGCGCCGGCCGGAACCATCGGGAACACCTTTTCCGACGCTGCGACCCGGAAGTCGACAACGACCGGACGGTCGTCGACACTGTTGGCCTTGTCGATTGCAGGCTGCACTTCTTCGGGCGCATCGACGCGAATACCGACACACCCCATCGCCTCGGCCCACTTGACGAAGTCGGGCACCTCGGGCGACAGATAGACCTCGCTGTACCGCTCCTCGTAAAACATCTCCTGCCACTGGCGGACCATGCCGAGGTAGCTGTTGTTGAGGATCGCGACCTTGACCGGTATCCGTTCGAGGCTGGCCGTGACCAACTCCTGAGCGGTCATCTGGAAGCAGCCGTCGCCGTCGATGGCCCACACGGTGGATTCCGGGCGGCCGACCTTGGCACCGATCGCGGCCGGGATGCTGAAGCCCATCGTGCCGAGTCCACCGGAGTTGACCCAGCTGTAGGGGCGCTCGAAGTTCCAGTATTGCGACGACCACATCTGATGCTGGCCGACGCCGCTGACGAGGATCGTGTCTTCCGGGGCGCTGTCGCGCAGCGCTTCGAGGCAGAACTGAGGCTTGAGTTCTTCGCCCGGCTCGCTCGGCTCGTAGCTGAGCGGGAACTGCTCGCGCCATCCGCTGATCCGGCTCTTCCACGCACTGATGTCGGCCTGAACCGCCCCGCCGTTGGTGAGGTCCTTGATCGCCTTGATGATCTCTTCGATCACGAGGCGGCAGTCGCCGACGATCGGGACATCCGGGCGGCGGACCTTGCCCTGCTCGGCCGGGTCGATGTCGACGTGGATGATCTTTGCTTCCGGAGCGAATGCGCTGACCTTGCCGGTGATCCGGTCGTCGAAGCGGGCGCCGAGCGTGATCAACAGATCACTCCTCTGCATTGCCGTGGTCGCACTGGCGGTGCCGTGCATACCGGGCATGCCGAGGCACAGTGGGTGGCTGTCGGGGAACGCGCCCCGAGCCATCAGCGTGGTGACGACGTGGATCTGGGTGATCTCGGCCAACTCACGTAGGGCGTCGGCAGCACGTGCCTTGAGCACACCGCCGCCGACGTACAGGATCGGGCGCTCGGATTCGAGGATCAGCCGGGCCGCCTCCTTGATCATGCGCGGGTGGCCCTTCATGTTCGGGCGGTAGCCGGGGAGGCTGTCGATGACCTCGGCATCGGTCGGCCAGTTCCACTCCATTGTGTTGGTGAGGCAATCCTTGGGGATGTCGATCAGCGTCGGACCGGGGCGACCGGTCGTGGCGATGTGGAATGCCTGGCGAACGGCCATCGGCAAGTCCTGGGCCGTCATCACCAGTTCGTTGTGCTTGGTGACGCTGCGGGTGATGCCGACGGTGTCGCACTCCTGGAACGCATCGGTGCCGATCGCATGCGTCGCGACCTGGCCGGTGATGCAGACCATCGGGATGCTGTCCATGTAGGCATCGCAGAGGGGGGTGACCATGTTCGTCGCCGCCGGGCCGCTGGTGACCATCGCAACGCCAGGCCGCCCGGTCACGTGGGCATAGCCCTCGGCCATGTGGCCGGCGCCCTGCTCGTGACGCACGAGGATGTGGCGGATGCTGCTGTCGAGCAGCGGGTCGTAGGCGGGCAGGATGCATCCGCCGGGCAGGCCGAAGATGACTTCGGTGTTCTCCATCTCGAGCGATTTGATGAGGGCCTGGGCCCCGGTCATCTTCACGTGTAACTCCTCTGATACTTCTGGACTTCGACTTGCTGGACTGGCACTTGCATCAGGCCGAATTTGGCCCGAAAAACGAAACAACCTCCCGATTGGGAGGTTGAGCGGCACGGACGGCTTGAAGCCGTGTGTGCCTACGCGAGTACTACGAGATTGATGATGGTGGGGCATGTAGCGCGTGACACGAGTGCGAGTCTGCCACTGCCACTCTGCATTTCCAACCGTCAGAGCGAAAGTGATCGTCGTGACCGGCTACTCCCAACAGATGCTCGGAGACGATCACTCCCCATCGAAACCGGCGACCTTGGCGCGATCAACGGCGCCTTCGGCCGCACGTCGTCAACTCCCGCGATCGCTGAGGGAGCGCAACGCCTCCATTGCGTCCCGGGCCCGGTCGGCGGGGACGAAGATGTGATCATGGTGGAAACCGGCGATCACGTTGCATGGGATCCCGACATCGCCGAGGGCCTTGGCCACGGCCGCAGTGAGGCCGACCGCCTCGAGCGACGAGTGCACGGTCAGGGTGATCCGGGCCATCAGCGACGGGTAGCGCAGGCGCATCGCGGTCGCGTCCTCATGCGACAGGACGAGCGTGGTGCCTTCCACTTCGCGGATGATCGCGATGGCAGTTTGGATCTCGTCCGGGGTCGGCGTGCGGTTGATCGAGCAGTACACGTAGATGCCGTCGTGCAGCACTGGCTCCATCGTCAGCAGCAGCGTCAACAGATCCGTTTCACCCGCCCCCTCGGCGGACTCGATCCACTCGCTCACCAGTACGCCGCCATGACTTCGGCCGCCCAGGCCGGCTCGGCGACGTCGCCGCGAGGAGCGAAACCGGTCATATAGGGCTTGATGTCGAGCACGGGCGTGCCTTCGATCGCGTCGAGCCCGCGTACCGTGACGGCCAGCCCGTCGACGGCGATCAGCCGACAGGTCGTGACGCCCAGTCGGTTCGGACGAACCCGCCCGCGCTGGGCAAAGATCCCCGCCAGAGGCCAATCCTCGCGACCGCGCGGACGTCGGGCGGTCAGCACGACATCGGCCTCGTCGACCCGATCGAAATGATAGACGACGTCGATGTGCGAAAACGCGTCGAGACCGATCAGTGATTCCGCCGTGAACCGGGTCGGGTCGAGCCGGATCGCGCACGTCTCGGCATCCCAGTTGTCGTCGTCGGGCTCGGCCCGCCCGCCGCTGACGAAACCGATCGGTTGGACTCGAATCTCATCTGTCACGGCCCGCGACCGTATCCGCTCTGTCAGGACGATGAGTTACCACGTGTCGATGTTGGGCCGCTTCTTGCCGCGAGCGGACCAAGCGGGGGTCGGCGGCACGCTACGCAGGAGAGTCGAGATCCAGTGGCGGGTCTCGGCCGGATCGATCACGTCGTCGATCTCGAAGTGCGATGCAGTGTTGACGGCCTTGCCGTGGGCGTACATCCGGTCGACCATCTCCTGGAACAGCACCTCGCGTTCCGAGTCGTCGGTAACCGCCGCAAGCTCCTTGCTGTAGCCGAGCCGCACGGCGCCCTCGAGACCCATCCCGCCGAACTCGCCGGTCGGCCAGGCCAACGTCGCGAGCGGTGCCTTGGTACTGCCGCCGAGCATCGCCTGTGCCCCGAGGCCGTAACACTTGCGGGTCACGATCGCGATCATCGCAACGGTGATGTTGGCGCCGGTGACGAACAGTCGGCTGCAGTGACGCACGAGTGCGGTTGCCTCGACATCGGGGCCGACCATCATTCCGGGTGTGTCGCACAGCGAGATCACGGGCAGGCCGAACGCATCGCACAGCTGCAGGAACCGGGCGACCTTGTCGGCCCCGTCGCTGTCGATCGCCCCGGACAGGTGGTTGGGGTTGTTGCCGATGACGCCGACCGGCACGCCTTCGACTCGCGCCAGGGCAGTGATCATCCCGAGCCCGAAGTCGCGCCGCAGCTCCAACACCGACCCGGTGTCGAACAGCGCATCGACCACCGCTCGGGCGTCGTAGCTCCGCCTGCGGTCCTCGGGGATCACGTGGCGCAGCGTGCGCTGATCGACACAATCCCACTCGTCGATCGGTCCCTGGAAGTACGACAGGTACTGCTTGGCGACAGCGACCGCTTCGACCTCGTCGGCGACGAGCACGTCGATCACGCCGCTCGTGCATTGCACCGAACTCGGACCGATCTCGGTGGGTGCGAACACACCGAGTCCGCCACCTTCGATCATCGCCGGGCCACCCATCCCGATGTTGGAGTCCTCGGTCGCGATCACCACGTCGCAGCAACCCAGGATTGCAGCGTTACCGGCGAAGCAGTAGCCGCTGTTGATCCCCACGATCGGCACCGCGCCACTGAGTTGGGCGAACCACAAAAAGGCGAGGCAGTCGAGGCCGCTGACGCCCATCCCATCGGTGTCGCCAGGCCGTCCGCCGCCACCCTCGGTGAAGAATACGACCGGCAACCTCAACTGCTCGGCGACTTCGAACAGGCGATCCTTCTTGCGGTGGTTCTGGAGGCCCTGGGTGCCTGCCAGCACGGTGTAGTCGTACGACACGGCGACGACCTGGCCGGCATGACCGCTGAACCGGTCACCGTTGACCGTGCCGATCCCACCGACGAGACCGTCGGCCGGCGTGCGGGCGATCAGGTCGTCGAGGGCTCGGCGGCGGCGTTGGGCGGCGATCACGAGCGGTCCGTACTCGACGAACGATCCGTCGTCGACGAGATCGGCGATGTTCTCGCGCGTGGTGCGTCGGCCGACCTTGCGTCGCCGTTCGACAGCGTCGGGACGGGATGTGTCGAGGCCGACATCGTGGCGGGCGATCGACTCGGCCAGGTCCGGACGAATGTGGTCGAGGTCGGCGGCAACCGCAGCGGTGACGACCGCACCGGCAACCACTTCGGCCCGCACGTCCACGAGCGGCTGATCGGGCAGCACCGTGTGCCCCTGGGTCACGTGGACTGCGACCACACGTCCGCCGATCGGGCTGATCACGTCGTGCAGCATCTTCATGCTCTCGATAGCCACCACCACCTGGCCCGCGTTCACGACATCGCCCACAGCAACCGCCACCACGAGCGCTGTGCCCTGCAAGGGCGACGTGACCCGGACCGGCTGCTCGGTGTCGACTCCTCGATCTGTCATCAGCCGAGTGTTGCACCTCGCCCCGCCGCAACGTCGACACAGCGTCTCGCGCAGCATCGACACAACTGCTTGCGTAGTGGCTTCAGGCGCGGAGGCGACGAGCCAGTTCGTCGACCGCAGGATCGCTGATCGACTCGGTGCGCCGGGCGAGGACCAGCACCCGTTCGACCAGTTGCGGGCCGATCACGACCTGGGCCAATTCGGGCGAGACGACGACGTGTACGCCGTCGCCAGAACCCAAACCGACTTGGTCGACCGTCATCGGCAACACCGTCCACCCGAGACCGAGGCGAACCATCTGGACCAGCACGTCCGGCTGATGGCTCTCGGCCGCAATCGTGGTTGGCGAACCGAGTTCGGCGAGGGCTCCGACGATGAGTTTGCGGGTCTGGGAATGGCTCGGGAACGTGAGCCACGGCCCCCACGAGGACGGTGGGCCGATCGTGGTTCCGGTCGGCGCCATCACGACGAGCGGCTCGCGGCGCACGGCTTCGACGTCGATACCGGCGAGGGGCTCGGGCGGTTTCACGCAGACGACGAGGTCGAGTTCGCCGTCACGCAAGCCGGCGAGCAATTCGGCTGACGGCGCAACCGACATCGTCAGCCGGACATCTGGTCGTTCGGCGCGAAATGCGGCGACGACTCCAGGGAAGTGCACGACAACGGCGACGTCGATCATGCCGAGTCGGATCCGCCCTTGCCGACCGCCGCGCATCCGATCGGACCATTCGACGAGATCGCGGGTGAGGGCCAGCACGCGTCGGGCGTGGTCGAGTACGGGCAGCGCTGAACGACGGAGAACTCGACGACGGCCATGCGACTCGAAGAGCGCGACGCCGAGCCGTCGCTCGAGCTCGGCGAGACCCTGCGACAACGCCGACGGGCTCACGCCGACGCGGTCTGCCGCGGCTGCCCACGTCGCCTCGTCGACGACAGCGACGAGGTACGCCATCTGCCGGATCGTCAGGTCGGGCAGCAACGTCAGGTCAGGGAACGTCAGGTCAGGGAACGTCAGGTCAGGAAACGTCAGGTCAGGAAACGTCATGTCAACCAACGACAGCTCAGGGGACGGCGGTCTCGGAGAGGCGGTGGCACCCGATGCAACTTAGTTCAGACTTGCTTCACAAACGTGACAAGTCGTCCAAGATTGCTTATTCTGATGCACATGTCAACACCTCCTTCCCCAACTGTGCAGCCCGCCACCGGGCGCCTCGGCGTACTGACCGTCGGCCTCGGCGCCGTGGCCACGACTCTGATCGCCGGCGTCGAACTCGCCAAGCGGGGGGAAGGTAAGCCGATCGGCTCGCTGACCCAGATGGGCACGATCCGACTCGGCAAACGCACCGAAGATCGCAGCCCGATGATCAAGGACTTCGTTCCGCTCGCCAAGCTCGAAGACATCGTGTGGGGCGCATGGGACGTTTTCCCGGATGATGCCTATGTTGCCGCCTCTCGCGCCGGCGTCCTCGAAGCCGGCAAGCACATCGAATCGATCTCCGACACGCTGCGCGACATCCGCCCGATGAAGGCTGCGTTCGAGCGCAAATACGCCCGCAACCTCGACGGCCAGCACACGATGGGCGACGGTGGCACGATCAGCAAGCGGGCGATGCTCGACGCAATCCGGGTCGACATCAACACCTTTCGCGATACCAAAGCGGTCGACCGGCTCGTGATGATCTGGTGCGCGAGCACCGAGATCTTCATCGAGCCGGGCCCGGCGCACCAGACAATCGAGAGCTTCGAAGCAGCCATAGACGCAGAAGACGATCAGATCTCCCCCGCGATGCTGTACGCCTATGCGGCGATCCTCGAAGGCGTGCCGTTCGCCAACGGCGCACCCAACCTCGCTGTGGACACACCCGTGTTGCGCAAGCTCGCCACCGAGCGCAACGTCCCGATCAGCGGTAAGGACTTCAAGACCGGCCAGACGCTGATCAAGACCGTGCTCGCGCCGATGCTCAAGGCCCGCAACCTCGGCCTGTCGGGGTGGTACAGCACCAACATCCTCGGCAACCGCGACGGCGAGGTGCTCGATGCTCCGGAGAACTTCAAGACCAAGGAAGAGTCCAAGCTGGGCGTGCTCGAAGACATCCTCGAGCCCTCCAAGAACCCCGACCTCTACGGCGACGTGTTCCACAAGGTCAGCATCAACTACTACCCGCCGCGCGGTGACAACAAAGAGGGCTGGGACAACATCGACATCTTCGGATGGTTGAACTACCCGATGCAGATCAAGGTCAATTTCCTCTGTCGCGACAGCATTCTCGCTGCACCGCTCGCACTCGACCTGATCCTGTTCAGCGACCTCGCCCAGCGCGCCGGACTCGGCGGCATCCAGGAGTGGCTGAGCTTCTACTACAAGAGTCCTCAGACCGCGCCAGGGCTGTATGCCGAGCACGACGTGTTCATCCAACTCACCAAGCTCAAGAACACCCTGCGCTGGATCATGGGCGAAGAAACACTGACCCACCTCGGCCGCGAGTACTACGACGAGGTTCCATCGTCAGACGAGGGCTGAGCAACCAGCTCACGCAAACCGTCGGAGTGTTGCCGGCAAGAATCTCGATGAGCCGGTTCGGTGAGATTGTGAGTCGTTCGATACAACACCCGCACGGCCTCGGCGCAGATGTCCTCGCTGATCTCGATCACGCGCGACGCTCCGGCGTTGACGGCATGAACTGGGCGAGGAGCGACGCCGCCCGATCGAGGTCGTCGAACGTGAACGGGAGTGCATTCGCCATGCGAGGCACTGTATTGCCCGGATCGCTGTTGGGTAGGCGGTCTCCATGACAGACAACCAGTCCGAAGATGCCGCCAAATACCTCCACGAATTGCTCGAGCCGGGCTCGACCCTAATGGTCGGAACCGGCAATGCCGGCTCACTCGAGTTTCGCCCGCTCACCGTTGCAGGCATCTGGGGCAATCGAATCCAGATCCTGCTCGACACGAACGAGGAATGGGTCTCGGCGTTGCACGACGGCGGCAAGGCCTACGTGACGATGAGCGACACCAAGGCCAATACGTGGGTGTCGCTGCGTGGCGCAGCTTCGACGACAACCGAGGCCCAGTTGATCGACGACCTCTGGAACCCGTTCGCCGGGGCCTACTTCGAAAACGGCCGAGACACCCCGGGCATCGCCGTGCTCCAGATCGACGCCGAGGACGGTCGCTACTGGTCGTCGCCATCCGGTCGGCTCGGCAGCCTGATCTCGCTGGTCAAAGCCAAGCTCGGCAACCCCGAGCAGTCCGGCGAACACGGCGACATCGCCCTCTGATCTCCACCGAACACGCCGTCACGACCTGACTCCGTCACACCATCACGCGGTCATCACCATCGTCAGCAGTCGATCGTGCACTTCCAGCGGCAGGTCGTCGACGATCTGTTCGGCGTAACCGACCCCGCAGGTCACGCAATCTTCCCGCACCAATGGCAGAAAGCGGTCGTAAAAACCGCCCCCCTGCCCGAGGCGTCGGCCGTCGGCCGTGAACGCGAGGCCGGGCACGATCACGAGGTCGATCACGTCCGGTTCGACCGAAATCCCGACCGGTTCGGGAATGCCGTATGCACCCGATCGCAGCGCCTCCCCTGGCTCGTGCAACACCGCGACGATGTGTTCGCCCTCCACCCGGGGTAGCAGTACGGAGTGACCAGCCGCAGCGAGATTCTGCAGCAGGTCGTCGGTGTCGGGTTCGTGGCCGACACCGACGAATGCAAGAACGACGATCGCTCGATTCGATCCAGCCACGATCGAATCGGCTGCGATCGAGTCTGCAAGGCGCAGCACATCGATCCACATCCGAGCAGAGCGTCCGGGGCGATCAGGTATCGACCCGCGCACCCGACGCATCGTGCGCCGAAGCGCCTGCTTGGCCTCTACCGTTCCCTCAGCGATGTCGTCCACCTCGCCACTCTGCCACTGCCAGCCCACGCAGTGGGGATGTCTGCGGGCCTCATTCGCTGACGCCATATCGCGTCGACAGCGTCGCCCCGGTAAGGTCGGCAGCGTGTCACAGACCGAACCAGATTTCGACTCGGCCCACTTTCGTCAGGTGCTCGGGCACTTCCCCACCGGTGTCACGATCATCACCGGAATGAGCGGCGATCAGCCCGCTGGTTTCACGATCGGATCGTTCACCTCGGTGTCGCTGGATCCCCCACTCGTCGGCTTCCTCCCTCAGGTCACGAGCGACACCTGGGCCGCGATGGCACCGTTGGGCAAGTTCTGCGTCAACGTCCTCGGCGCCCACCAGGGTGCCGCTTGCTGGCGTTTCGCCAAACGAGGCGTCGACGATCGTTTCGAGGATGAAGCCTGGCACGCCGGCGTCACGGGTTCTCCGATCCTGGACCAAGCGATTGCATGGATCGACTGCGAGACCGAGGTCATTCACGAGGTCGGCGACCACTACTTCGTCGTCGGCAGGGTGGTCTCGATGAGCCATTCAGAGCAAGATCCGCAGCCACTGCTGTTCTACCGGGGCAAGCTCGGCGGCTACTCGATCCACGAATGAGCGCTCCTCGCATTCGCCCCGCTGCCGCATTTGCACTCGATGTCGTCGCAGTCCTGCTGTTCGTCGCGATCGGCCGCCGTAGCCACGACGAGCCGGGAAGCGTGGTCGGCGGCACCATCGCCGTCGCTGCGCCGTTGTTGATCGGTCTCGTCATTGGTTGGCTCCTCGCTCAGGCGTGGACGTCGCCGATGACCCTTCGATCGGGCGCCATCATCTGGGTCGTCACGGTCGTTGTCGGTCTGGCCATGCGACGTCTCGTTTTCGACCGGAGCATCGCGACGGCATTCATCATCGTCGCGACCGTTGTCCTATGTTTGTTCCTGCTCGGCTGGCGACTCGTCGCGGCACAGATCATCCGGCACCGAGGCGAGTAGCGCCAAGATGGCAACGACGGCGGCGGGCTGCACATGCCCGCTGCACATGCCCCAGGAGTCGCGCCTGATCTGCCGGCGAATCCGACTCGACCGCTCTGCTGCTTCTCGGTGGCGAGTGGGCTGCTCGGCACCAGCCAAAAGAGAGCGAACCCGCTCGCAGATCGGCCCTTGGCAGCAACCTACGAGCGGGCACCGAAGCGTGTTCGCCCTCTGCTCACGGCAACCTGCCCCGCAGACCTGAGGGGCAAACACGGAAATTGACGATGATGCGATCGCTCCCTTCGCAGCGATGATCGAGGGGAGTCCGGGGGATCGGAGTGTGAACCGAACCGCTCCCGGGTAACAGTCCGAGCGGTCGTCCAACGGCCCGCGAACGGAGCAGCGAGATGAATGCCAACACCGAAACCCCGTCATCAGAACCCTCCGACGGCACGACCCTGACCGAAGTCCTCGCAGCGTACGCCACGGCCGGCTTCACCGGCTCGTTCTCGGTCACCGAGGACTCGACGCTGCAATGCCACGAGTGTGAGGCAGTGTCGGAGCCGGCGACGGTCGAGATGGCCTCACTGCGCCGCCTCGAGGGGGCGTCGGACCCCGATGACATGTTCGCAGTGGTCGCGATCACCTGCCCGGCATGTTCGAGCACCGGTACGCTCATCCTCGGTTTCGGTCCCACGGCACCCGCCGAGGACGGCGACGTCCTGCGGGCGTTGCAGGACCTGCGCGGCGAGGGAGATCTGCCGTCGAACTCGGCACCGGGCGAAGCCCACGGTGACGTTCCCTCCGACGCTCAATAACTTTTCGCTTCGCCTGACCTGCCCACTCCGCGTTGCCCACACCCGGTCTGCACTGACCAGTACTGCCCCTCGACCTGTTTCTGAAAGGCCCACCATGAGAGTCTGGCCAGGCTCCCCTCTGCCCCTCGGCGCCACCTTCGATGGTGTCGGCACCAACGTTGCCGTCTTCTCCGACGTCGCCCAGGCGATCGAACTGTGCATATTCGACGCCGACGGCATCGAGACCCGCGTCAACCTCCCGGAACGAGCCGGCTCTGTGTGGCACGGCTATTTCCCGGATCTCGACGCCAACACCCAATATGGGTTCAGGGTCCACGGTCCGTGGGACCCCGCCAACGGGCACCGCTGCAACCCGGCCAAACTGCTGTTGGATCCGTACGCGCGGGCCATCGAAGGCACCTTCGACTGGAACCAGTCCGTGTTCAGTTACAACTTCGAAGACCACGACGAGATCGACAGATCCGACAGCGCTCCGTACACCCCACGCAGCCTGGTCGTCAATCCGTTTTTCGACTGGGCGACAGATCAGCCGCTGCTGCTGCCGTGGGCCGAGACCGTCATCTACGAAGCCCACGTCAAGGGCGCGACGATGAACCACCCCGGGATCGAAGAAGAGTTGCGCGGCAGCTATGCCGGAATCGCTCACCCCGCTTTTATCGACCACCTCAAGAACCTCGGTGTGACCACGCTCGAACTGCTCCCGGTGCACGAGTTCGTCCACGATGCCCACTTGGTGGAACGTGGCCTACGCAACTACTGGGGTTACAACTCGATCGGCTACTTCGCACCACACCACGAGTACTCGCATCGACACGGCCAAGGCCAACAGGTGCAGGATTTCAAGCAAATGGTGAAGACGCTGCACCATTCCGGGATCGAAGTGATCATCGACGTCGTCTACAACCACACCGCCGAAGGCAACCACCTCGGCCCGACGCTGTCGTTCAAGGGCATCGACAACGCCGCGTATTACCGCTTGGTCGGCGACGACAAGCAGTACTACATGGACTACACCGGCACCGGCAACACGCTCAACATGCAGAACCCGTTCGTGCTGCAGTTGGTGATGGACAGCCTTCGCTACTGGGCGACCGAGATGCACGTCGACGGATTCCGCTTCGACCTTGCCTCCACCCTCGCCCGCAGCCTGCACGAAGTCGACAAGCTGTCGGCGTTCTTCGACCTGGTCCAGCAGGACCCCGTAATCAGCAGATTGAAGCTGATCGCCGAGCCGTGGGATGTCGGCGAGGGCGGTTACCAGGTCGGCAACGTCCCGCCGCAGTGGGCGGAATGGAACGGCAAGTACCGCGATTGCATCCGCGACCACTGGGCCGGCGGGTCGCACGGACTCGGCGAGTTCGCCTACCGGATCACCGGCTCCAGCGATCTGTACCAAGCCGACGGCCGCAAGCCGCACGCAAGCATCAACTTCGTCACCGCTCACGACGGATTCACGATGGGCGATCTCGTCAGCTACAACAACAAGCACAACGAGGCCAACGGCGAGGACAACAACGACGGCGAGAGCCACAACCGTGGCTGGAACTGCGGTGCCGAAGGACCGACCGACGACAAGGCGATCAACGCATTGCGTTCACGCCAGCAGCGCAACCAACTCTCGACGCTGCTGCTGTCGCAGGGTGTGCCGATGATCCTCGGTGGCGACGAGATCGGCCGCACCCAGGGCGGCAACAACAATGCCTACTGCCAGGACAACGAGGTGTCGTGGTACGACTGGGACAATGTCGACACCGACCTGTTGGCATTCGTCACCGGCGTGATCGCGATGCGCCGTGATCATCCCAGCTTCCGCCGGCGACAGTTCTTCCAGGGACACACGCTGCATGGCGAAGGCACCGTCGACCTCGCCTGGTTCGACGCCGAGGGCACCGAGATGGATGACGGCCAGTGGAGAGAGGGCGACCTCAAGTTCGTCGCGATCTTCCTCGGTGGTGACAACATCGAGCAGAGCTCACGAGGTGAGGCCGTCACCGACACCGACTTCATCTGGCTGATCAATGCTGCCCACGAACCAGCGACCATCAGGTTGCCCGACGCGAAGTGGGGCAATCAGTGGAAGACCGTGCTGTGCACCGCGACCGGCGAGATCGAAGCCCCCGATGCAACGGTGTACGACGCCGCGGCATCGATCGAGATGGACAGCCATACTCTGATGCTGCTCGAGGTCGTCCCCGAACCTGACGACGGCTGAGTGCGAAGGTCCGAACTGCCCCGGCGCCTTTGGTGACGAGATCCGGCTAGAACTGACGCATGGGTTGGCCGATCGCTCCGATGAAGGCGTCGTCGGGCCGTTTTCCGAGCGGCGACGCGTGGGTGTTCGAACCGAAGTGGGACGGGCACCGAGCGCTGGTTCGGATCAGCAACGGCCGGATCGACGCCGTCAGTTCCACCGGGCAACCCAGGATGGAGCGGTGGCCGTGGATGGTGGAACTGCTCGATGCGATCGCTGCGGATGTCGACGACATCGTCCTCGATGGTGAGGCGATCGCAGCCGGCGAGGACGGCAAGCACTCGTTCCAGTCGGTCGGACGGGTCGATCGGAACCATTCGTTCGTCGCGTTCGACATCCTCGAACTCAACGGTCGCGACCTCACTCGGATCCCGCAATGGGAGCGACGCGATGTGCTGACCGTGTCGGTCAAACCAACCTCGGCGATGATGGTCACGCCGGTCACCAACGACGGTGAGGCGTTGATGACAGCGACCAAGTCGATCGGGTTCGAGGGTGTGATCGCCAAGCGCAAGGACTCGATCTATCTGCCCGGCAAGCGCACACCGAACTGGATCAAGATCAAGCATCGCACCGAGCAAGAATTCGTCATCGGTGGCTACTTGGTCGGTGACGGCAGCCGTTCGACCTCGTTCGGCTCGCTACTGCTCGGCGTTCACGACGGCGACGAATTGCGGTTTGCAGGTGCCGTCGGCACGGGTTTCAGCGACGTCGCGCTGCAGCAATTGCGCGACCGATTGCAGTCTCGCAACTCGATTGCGTGTCCGTTCACCCCGGTCCCCAAGATCGTCACCGGCAAAGCGCGCTGGGTGGTGCCGGATCTCGTGGTTCAAGTCGCGTTCACCGAGTGGACCGAAGATGCACACCTGCGCCATCCGGTCTACCTCGGCTTGCGCGAGGACAAAAAGGCGGCCGACGTCGTCCGCGAGTGCTGACCCGACGTCGCCCGTCGGCTGTTTCGTGACCACCCTGGCGCAGCAAACACCCGGCACACACCACGTCATCTGTTTCGTGACCACTCGGCCGCCCAGCAAACACCCGGGGTTCAGGCCGACTTGCGGACTTTTGCCGGAGCAGTCTTGGCCGGAGCAGTCTTGGCCGCGGCCTTCTTCGCCGAAGCCTTCTTCACCGTCGCCGTCTTCGCAGACGCCTTCTTGACCGGTGCCTTGTTGTTCGCTGACGACTTCGATCCGGAGGCTGGATGCCCGGAACGCGCTGCTTGGGCATCGCGGAGGCTCGCCTCCAAGGCGGCCGCGAGATCGATGACGGTCGCCTTCTTCTCCGGCTCCGCCTCGAACACGGGGACCTTGCCGGCGGCCTTGTGCTCGATGATCTTCTCGACCGCAAGGCGATAGTCGTCTTGATATTGGGCCGGGTCGAAGTCCTCGCTCAACGCTTCGACGAGCGATTTCGCCATCATCAGTTCTTTGTCGGAGATGTGCACGTCGTCGAGTGTCTCGAATCCGTCGATCGACTGCTGATCGACCAATTCGTCCGGAAACACCAGTGTCGACAGGGTGAGATACGTTCCGTCCGATCGAATCGCAGCAAGGTACTCCTTCTGGCGCATCACGAACCGACCAATGCCAACCCGACCCGACCCTTCCAACGCGGTGGCCAGCAAGGCATACGGCTTGGCGGTCTTGTCCGGAACGACGAGATACGACGAGTCGAACATCATCGGGTTGACGTCTTCGACCGGCACGAACGTCTCCAGATTGATCTCCTTCGACTTGGCCGGAGCGAGCGGGGCGAGGTCGTCGTCGGTGACGAGGATGTAGTTCTCGGCGCCCATGTCGTAGGCCTTGACAATGTGCTCCTGGGCAACCTCTTCGCCGGTGGCCTCGCTGACCTTGCGGTATCGGATACGCGACATCGTCTGATCGTCGAGCTGGTTGAACGAGATGCTCTTGCGCTTGACGGCCGGCATCAAGCGGATCGGAATCGAGACCATCCCGAACGAAATCGCTCCGGTCCATACGGGTCGTGCCATGTCGAAAGGTTACCCACAGGTCATCCCCTGCAACCCCATAACGTCGCTCGACAGCTGCCGATCAGCAAACGATCGTCATGGCGCCTGCAGACGCCGACGATGGAACGTGACGAGACAGAAGATGCCGTAGGCGACAAACCCGATGCCGACGATGGCAACCACCACCACACCCCACGATTCGGTGGCCAGCCGGCGCAGGGCACCATCGAGTCCGGTCGCCTCGTCAGGCTTGTATTCGAACGCTGCGCGAGCCAGGAAGAAACCGACCAGTCCGATTCCGATGCCGCGACCGATCTCGCCAACCGCTCCGAGCCGCTGCAGCAAGGTGCGCCGCTGGGCCGACATCCGCCCCAGATCCAGTTCGTCGGCGACGTCTACCTTGATGCCTTTCCAGATTCGGTAGAGGCCGGCTCCGACCATGATCGCGCCGGCTAACCCAATCAGCCACCGGCCGGCGCTGTGCTCCATGATCGACGCTGAGATGTCGGTGACCTTCTGATTGCCGTTGGGTTGCTTGGCTGCCGAACGAGCCAGTGTTATCGCGCTGATCGCGAGTGCGATGTAGACCACGGCGCTGATGAGGTACCCGATGCGGTGCACCATTGCCTCGCCATCGGTGCCGCCCGGGAGCAGGGCCGAGACCACCCGCCACGCCGCATACAGCAACAGTCCGATCGCAAGCAGCCACAGCAACGCCGTCCCGGGTCCGGAACCGGCCACTGACTTGATCGCTCCAGTCGGGCTTGCCTCTTGGGTGCCGGTCGACGCGCTGTCCGACCATCCCGAGGCTTTCAGCGCAACCGACAACGCCAGGTAGCCGGCGATCACGTAGACGAGCCCCTTGGCGAACCATCCGGCCCGGCCGAGCTT
>JBDSDH010000213.1:0-2633 GCA_039920665.1 Ilumatobacteraceae bacterium | reverse complement strand
AGCGCTCGGGCTAGTGTCATCCCACAGCCTTCCCAAGATTGCCGGCCACCGGCGGTCAATGACGGTGAGATGGCTGGGGGTGATGTCTGATGGTCCGACCGATGCAAGTCGTCAAGATCTACGGGGTTCAGGATCGTCGCACGACCACGCAGGCCAAGCTGCCCTGGGTGGTGCGCTACACCATCGACGGCCGACACAGGAGCAAGTCGTTCCGCACCCGCATCGAAGCCGACCGCTACCGCGGTCGCCTGTTGCAAGCGGTGCAAGACGGGAGCCGGTTCGACGAGTCCAGCGGCGAACCAGACACCTGGCAGACACCACTCGGCGACCTCGGTGTGCACGAGTGGGCGCGACGCTGGCTCGCCGAGCACTGGGCGGAGTGGCAACCACGCACCAGGACCTCCGCGACCGAGGCGCTCGCCCGGTTCGTCACCATCGCGATCCGTGCTGGGGCGAAGCCACCCGACGGGCTGCGCGTCTACCTGTACACCGCCCTCGCGCCCGGAGCCGACACCAATTTGGATGTGGTGCTGGAGCGGTGGCTCGCCAAGAACTGTCTGACCCTCGGCGAGCTCGACCGGGACCGCGTCGCTGACATCGACCGCAAGCTCGCCCTCAAAATGGACGGTTCGCAGATGGCTGCGAACACAGCCAACCGGATCCGCATCGTCGCCCGGGCCTGCATCCAGTCGGCGATCGCCGCCGGCGCCGTTGCTGCGGATGTGTGGCCGCAGCGGTCCAAGTCGCGGGCACGCCGCAAAGTGGCCCGCACGAAGCGAAGTGTTGACATTCGAACGTTGCCGTCCCCGGCGGTGATGGCCGCGGCGATCGACGCGATCGTCACCCAACAACCGGGCAGCAAGACCTACAGGGTGATGACCGCAGTCGCCTACTACGCCGGGCTACGACCATCGGAAGTCGTGATGCTCCGCGTCTGCTCCGTCGACCTCCCCGGGCAGGGCTGGGGACGTGTCGATGTCACCGAGGCCGACATCTCCTTCGACGAACCCGGCGAACCCAAAACCGGACCGCGCACCGTGCCGATCCCGCCCGTGCTCGTCAACATCCTTCGCGAATGGATCAACGAGAACGAGCTCACGACACCAGATCGGTTGTTGTTCCGCACCCGCAACGACACCATGCCGAGCGGATCGAACTGGGCGCGCGCTTGGCACCGCGCACTCGAATCGATCGGCGGGCCACCACTACGCATCTACGACTGCCGACACGCTGCGGCCACGACATGGCTACGCGCGGGGATGCCTCTCGCTGAGACAGCGCGGCGGCTCGGACACAGCGTCGAGACCCTTGTCTCCACCTACGTCGGCGCACTCGACGACGAACAACACATCGCCAACCAGAGAATGGACACCTACCTCGGCGCCACGTCGCCAACAGTCACCCTCGATGCGGCTGACGGCTCATATGTAACGAAATGAAACCGGCCGCACGTTACATTTCAAGACCGCCGCCCGAGGCGCGAGCGTCCAACGGTGGCTGGAGCAGCTCGCTCATCGGATTGGCGGCGATCGGTACCGCGCGTCTCGCATGTCGCGCCGTGAGGGCACTATGGCACGTTCCACCAGGTCATGTGCGACCCTCCGAACGTCATGAGCTGACCGTGCTGCTCCTTCGAATTCTCGTTTTTCTTGACTTGCTTCAGTCGCCGGCCCGGGCCGTTCTCGGGGCCGAGACGAGTACTCGTCCGGGGGTCCGGGCGAGGGCGGCCGCGATCCGGGTGAGGATGGGCACGATCAAAGGTTGGCCGGCCGCAGCGACGGCGGCGCCGAGGGCGAGTCCGGCGAGGACGTCGCCGGGGTAGTGGGCGCCGACGTAGACGCGGGTGAACGCCATCAGCACCGCGAGCACGGTAGCGGTGATGCCCCATCGGCGGTTGGTGAAGAGGAGTCCTGCGGCGACGGCGCCGACGACGGTGGCGTGGTCGGAGGGGAAGGAGAAGTCGGTGCTCTTGTCGACGAGGACGTGGACGCCGGACATGGTCGCGTATGGTCGGGCGCGATCGACGGCGCTGCCGATGAGTTGCCCGATGCCGAGCGCGACGAGTGCGGATCCGGCGGCCCACACGGCGCCTGCGACTACTCGCAGGTCGCCGTTTTGGCGGCCTTGTAGGTAGGCGGCGAGGAGGAGGAGTGCGAAGAGGACGACACCGTAGTTGGCGTAGGCGGTGAGGAATCCGTGGGCCCAGTGGGTGCGGTTGGCGAGTCGGTTGATCCAGCGGTAGAGGCTGCCGTCCATCAGTGTGCTCCGGTGTCTGTCGGGTGGGTTGCGGTGGCGGGGGCGAGGCGTTCGAGGATTCTTCGTTCGGCGGGCCACGCTTGGATGAGGGCTTCTGGCGGGATCCGCCGGGCGGCGTAGCGCAGGGCGAGGGCGACGACGACGATGTCGTCGAGGGGCCCGATGATGGGCAGGAACTCGGGGATCAGGTCAATCGGTGAGAGGACGTACAGGCCGGCGAACCCAACGACCAGTTTGACTCGGGTGGGTACTCGTGGGTCTTTGCGGAGTCGGCGGGCGGTGGTCACGCAGGCGGGGAGGACGGTTGCGAGGTCTTTGGCGAGCCCGGGTGGGAGTCGGCGGGCGAGAATGATCATCACGAGCCACGACACGGCGAC
>JBDSDH010000212.1:0-17639 GCA_039920665.1 Ilumatobacteraceae bacterium | reverse complement strand
GACCAGCTTGTTGATCGCTGTGGCCACGACGGCGACATCGTCCTTGAGATCGTCGGGTACCTGGTCCTGCAGATTCTTGACGGCGCTGTCAAGGTCGGCCATCCCGCTCGTGCCACCGGCGAATGCGCCCGCAAACAGTTGGTAGTAGGCCGTGCACTGTCCGCTGAGTCCGCCGATGCCGCCCGGAATGCTCACACCAGCGGGCAGCGTGACATCGGGGAACGAGCTGTCGGGAAGCGTGGCAATCGAGGCGCCGGCGGTGTCGTCGCTCGAGGCAGCGGGCTTGGTGGTGGGAACGCTGAAGTTGTTGTCGTCGCTGCCGCATGCGGCCAGGCCGAGGACGGCGACGATGCCGATTGCGAGAGCTTTGACCCGGGCGGGTGTGCTCTGTGTGTTGAACATGGGAGACCTTTCGACGTCAAGATGTCGTCAGCAAGGATGCCAGATCGGCAGCCGTCGACACGGGCAACTGGCAGACGAACTGGCGACATACATAGGCGAATCCGTCTGCCCGTTCGTCCCACAACGGGGAGTCGAACGGCTCGCCCCACGCCACGACGGCGTTGGGCAACCACCGGCCGCGGACCTCGGCGAGCAGATCGGGGCGGTCGCCGGTGATCAAGATCTCGCTGAGCCCGGTTTCTCGGATGTCGATCGCTGCCATTGCGTTTCCGACAGCGGTCGGGGCCTTGAGCATGACCGATCCGAGCAGCTGCAACGTGCGATCGGCGTGGTTGGCGAACCGCATTTCGCCGGTGAGCGCCGCCAGCCGGTACAGCGCCACGGCGAGCACGGAGTTGGCCGAAGGTGTCGCGTTGTCGACCAGTTCCTTCTGACGCACGATCAGGGCCTCCCCGTCGTCAGCTGTGGTGAACACTCCGCCATTGTCGTGGTCCCAGAAATGGTCGAGCAGCGTGTCGGCGACCGCGACGGCCTCGGCGATCCACCTCGCTTGTCCGCTTGCCTCGCCGAGTCGTGTGAACGCGTCGACGAGCGTCGCATGATCCGCGGCGAGTGCGCTGTGGCGGGCTGGTGGTGCGCCGTCGGCCTGCCAACTGCGCGACCAGCGACCGACGGTGCTCCGCAACTCGCCGATCAAGAACTGACCGGCCCGCAATGCTGCCTGCATCCAGTCGTCGCGCTGCATCGCTGCTGCCGCCTCAGCCAGCGACGAGAGAAAGAGCGCGTTCCACTCGGTGATCACCTTGTCATCGAGACCGGGGCGGCGGCGCTGCGCTCGCGCGTCGTACAACTGGGCGCGCGCTGTCTCGATGTGGGCCGGTCGGATGAGTTCGCCGCGATGGTTCAACCGGCACAGGATGCTGCGACCATCGAAATTGCCGTCGGCCGTCACCTCCCACCATTCGATTGCTCGGGCACCGAGTTCTGGACCGAGCACCTCGATCATCTCGTTCGGAGTCCAGGTGTAGAACAGGCCTTCGTGCCCGTGGCCCTGTTCGTCAGGTGAATCCGCGTCCTCGGCCGAGTAGAAACCGCCCAACGGATGGGTCATCTCGCGCAGCACGTAGTCGATCGTCTCTTCGACGACTTGCTTCCAGTGTGGTGCTCCGGTGACCTGCCAGGCGTGGAGGTAGAGACGGACGAGCAATGCCTGGTCGTAGAGCATCTTCTCGAAGTGGGGGACGAGCCATTCGCGATCGACGCTGTAGCGGGCGAATCCGCCGCCGATGTGGTCGTACATCCCGCCGCTCGCCATTGCGTCGAGTGAGGTCGTGATCACGGTCCGGGCGTCGGTGGACGGGCGGCGGGCGTAGGCCCGCAGGATCAGATCGAGGTTCATCGACGACGGAAACTTGGGAGCGTTACCGAAGCCGCCCCACCCGCTGTCGAACGCGCGGGCGAGTTGCTGGAGCGCTGTATCGACCTGCTGCAACCCCGGGATCGCCGGATCCGGAGCGAGCGACGCCGCAGCGTTCAATGACTTCATCAGCGCGGCGGTGTTCTGCTGCACGTCGGCCGGCTTGTTGCGCCAGACGTCGTCGATCGCTGCCATCAGTTGAACGAACTGTGGCTTGGGGAAATAGGTGCCGCCGTAGAACGGCTTGCCGTCCGGGGTGATGAACACCGTCATCGGCCAGCCGCCGCGACCGGTCATTGCCTGGACGGCTTCCATGTACACCGAATCGACGTCGGGACGCTCTTCGCGGTCGACCTTGATGTTGACGAACAGCCGGTTCATCGTCTCCGACACCTCGGCATCTTCGAAGCACTCGTGGCCCATCACGTGGCACCAGTGGCAGGCGCTATATCCGACCGAGAGCAGGATCGGGACATTGCGATCTGTCGCTGCGGCGAACGCTTCGGGTCCCCACGGATACCAATCGACCGGGTTGTCGGCGTGTTGGCGCAGATATGGGCTGGTCTCAGCGGCGAGCCGATTCGTCATGCGAGCAACGGTAGCGGCGGGTCCCGTCGACCAGAGATGGACCGGACCGGACGGGTCAAACGGCGACCGCGTGGAAGCCGCCGTCGACGTGAATGATCTCGCCGGTGGTGGCCGGGAACCAATCGCTGAGGAGCGCGACGACGGCCTTGGCGACGGCGGATGAGTCGTAGACGTCCCAGCCGAGTGGAGCCCGGTCGCTCCAGACGTCTTCGAACTTGGCGAAGCCGGGGATGCTCTTGGCCGCCATTGTCTTGATCGGACCAGCCGCGACGAGATTGGTGCGGACGCCCTTCGGGCCGAGTTCTTTGGCGAGATATCGGTTGAGCGACTCGAGCGCCGACTTGGCGACACCCATCCAGTTGTAGGCCGGCCAGGCCACGCTGTTGTCGAAGTCGAGTCCGACGAGCGACCCGCCGCTGGTCATCAGCGGCACGAATGCGTCGGCGAGCGCCTTGAACGAATAGGTGGAGATGTTCATCGCCATCGACACGTCTTCCCACGGAGCCGCCATGAAATCATCGCCGAGGCAGCTGGCGGGAGCGAAGCCGATCGAGTGCAGCACTCCATCGACCCGGCCCCAACGCGAGGCGAGTTCGTTGCGGACGTTCTCGAGATGTTCGGGCACCGTGACGTCCATCTCGAACACCGGAACCGGCGTCTCCAACTTGCGGGCGGTGCGTTCGGTGAGGCTGAGAGCACGTCCCGCGCCGGTGAGCACGATCTCGGCTCCCTCTCGCTGAGCGAGCTTGGCGACGCCGAAGGCGAGCGAAGCATCGGTGAGGACGCCGGTGATGACGATGTTCTTTCCAGTGAGCAAACCCATGGCAGCGACCCTAATCCGATTGGTCTCGGCCTCCGGTCCACATCCGACGTCCGCTGACGTGAGGAGAATTGCACGTCCTGTGGCAGGCTTGACCAATGCGAATCGGAATCTTGGGGGGTACCGGTCCGGCGGGCAGCTCACTTGCGGCCCGACTCGCATCGGTGGGCTACATGTGCGTGATCGGGTCACGATCAAAGTACCGATCGATGGAGATCCGCGACAAGCTCGTCACGAAGTGGCCTGACATTGCTGATCGTGTCGAGAGCTCCGACAATGCCGGCGCGGCGGCATGTGACATCGTGGTCATCGCGACGCCGTGGGATTCGGCAGCCACCACTGCCCAGGAGAACGCCGAGTTGCTCGTCGGCAAGGTCGTCGTCAGCATGGCCAACGCGCTCGTGCGAGTCGGGGGAGAGTTTCAACCGCTCGTGCCGCCGCGTGGCAGCGTGGCTGCCCACGTTCAGGCTGCCGTTCCGATGTGTCATGTCGTGGCCGCCTTTCATCACCTGCCAGCGACCGAACTCGGCCACCTCGGTCAACCGATCGACTCCGATGTCCTGATCTGTAGCGACAATCCGGAATCGACTCTTGTGATCGCTGACATCGTCCGCAAGATTCCGGGCTGTCGTCCGCTCGACGCCGGTCAACTCAGCAACGCGACCGCCATCGAGGCGTTCACGGCAGTGTTGTTGCAGTTGAACATTCGCTACAAGACCCGCGTCGCTCCCAAGCTCACGGGTATCTCCGACGATCAGCGCACGCGGGTGTCGACGGCAACATCCGACGCTCCCGTGACCGATCCATCGGCCGATGCAGCCGCTGTGCCAGCATCAGATCCGGCCGCGCCCGCTGCTCCGCCGCCAGCGACTCCAGAAGGAACACCGTCTTGACAATGCGTCTCTACGACACGGCCAAGCAAGCCGTCGTCCCGTTCGAGCCCGGCCCGGTGGTCACCATGTACACGTGTGGCATCACCCCGTACGACGCAACCCATCTCGGTCATGCAGCGACGTTCGTGATGTACGACGTGCTCCAGCGGCGACTGATCGATCTCGGTCACGAGGTCAAGTGCGTCCGCAACGTCACCGATGTCGACGACCCGCTGTTCTCCAAGGCCCGCCAACTCGGCGTGCATTACCTCGACCTGGCTGCCGGCGAGGAAGCTCGTTTCGAACGCGACATGGCAGCGCTGAACATGTTGCCGATGTACAGCACCCCCCGCGCCTCCTCGGCCATCAGCGACATCCGCGGATTCATCGGGATGGTGCTCGATCGTGGCTTCGCCTACCGGGCGGGCGGATCCGTGTACTTCGACGTCTCCAAGTTTCCGTCGTTCGGCACGATCTCGCACTACTCACGCGAGCAGATGATCGAGATCGCCCGTGAGCGTGGCGGCAACGTCGACGACCCCAACAAGCGCGACCCGCTTGACTTCGTGTTGTGGCATCCATCGGCCGAGGACGAGCCGTCATGGGAGACGATGTGGGGTCCGGGTAGACCCGGCTGGCACATCGAGTGCAGTGCGCTTGCGCTGCGCGAACTCGGCACCACGATCGACCTGCACGGCGGCGGCAGCGACCTCATCTTCCCCCATCACGAGTGTGAGCGGGCTCAGAGCGAAGCGGCCACCGGCGAACCGTTCGTGCGTCACTGGGTGCACGGGCCAATGGTGTTCATGGATGGCCAGAAGATGTCCAAGAGCCTGGGCAACCTGGTCTTCATCGACAAACTGCGCGAGACATTCGACCCGCGAACGATTCGGCTCGCGATCTCCGAACACCACTATCGCGACAACTGGAGCTGGGACGCCGAACTGATGCCGCGACAGGTGGCTCGGCTGCAGCGTTGGCACGACGCTGTGGGCGGCGTCGATTCGACTGTGCTCGATACCGTTCGCGATGCGCTCGATGACGACCTCGACACCGCAACGGCTGTCCGGGCCATCGATGATGCGGCTGCTGCCGGCTCCGATGTGACCGCAGCGGCGGCGTTGCTGGGCATCGTCCTGTGACCGGCAGGTCGCTACCCGGTCACCCTGTCGACACTCACACTTCACGAGAAATGCAATTCCATGGGGCCTATGGCATGCCCTCATCGCTTATCATGCACGCGAGCCGAGCGGCATGTTGAGAGGTTGGTGAGATGCGATGACTGACAACGACACGGCGGCTGGTGCCGGCAAGATCCAGCGCCGCACTCGCAAGGTCGTCCGCCCGATTGCGAACCGGTTGTGGGATTTCGACCTGGAGGGCTTCGAACGGCTGCCGATCGATGGCCCGGCGATCCTGTGCCCCAACCACATCAGCTTCCTCGACAGCGGATTCCTGATGCTCCATGTCGGGCGCAACATCAGCTTCGTCGGCAAGGCGGAGTACATGGATTCGTGGAAGACCAAGTTCCTGTTCCCGGCGCTGGGCATGATCCCGATCGATCGCAGTGGCGGCTCGAAGAGCACCGCCGCGCTCGACGCCGCGGAGGCCGTGCTGCGGCGCGGCGAGCTGTTCGGGATCTTCCCCGAAGGAACCCGCAGTCGCGATGGCTTTCTCTACAAGGGCCACACCGGCGCAGCACGGCTGGCGCTCAAGGTCGGTTGCCCGATCTATCCGGTCGGCGTGATCGGCACCCGCGAGATCCAACCGCCGGATGCGAAACTCCCCAAGATCCGCAAAGCGGCGACGATCAAGATCGGTCGCCCGATCAAGGTCGAGCGGTACCGCAACAAGATCGACGACCACCTCGTGCTCCGCCAGATCACCGATGAGCTGATGTTCGAAATCCGAGAGCTCACCGGCCAGGAGTATCGCAACACGTATGCGACCAAGAAGGCCGAGAGCCTTCCCGCCGACATCGCCGTCGTGGCCCATGTCAGCGAGGAATTGGGCGATGCTCGCGATGCCGAGTTGATCTCGGCCGCCGCCGGCGGCGAGTGACCTCGCTGCGTCGCTGATCAGCTCGGAAGGGTTCTGACGACCACACCAGCAGCGTCGAGCAGTTCGATCGAGTACGGCGGAAGTGCCGGGACCAACGCCAGTGCGGCCACGATCCCTGAATCGCGAACCGGCTTCAATGGGATGGTCGCGATCTCGACCCCGGCGGCCGAGATCCGAACGGTTGTCGCCGGACCCGGATCGCGCAGGGCGACGACGAACAGCTGAGCGTCTGCCGTGGTGAACGTCGTGGCCGGCCGTTCAGGGTCGTAGCCGAATGGCTGCTCGACGGACACTCCGCCGGCCAGCGACAGACGAAGCCAATCAGGCTCCGAGCTGAGCAGCAGGGTCCACGTTTGTCCGGCTGAGTCCAACGCAGCACCGACCAGGGAGTACTGGGGGGAGGGATCGGGTGTCGAGATCGTGCCGGACTGATCACCGGCAAAGCTGGTGTCGAGAGCGATCCGCCACTCTGTCGTGGTGGCAAGCCGGACGATGGGCACCAGAGTGAGCAGATGGTCGACCGGCGCCGTTCCACTGAGAATGATCACCTCGTCGCCCTCGTTCCAACGCACGTACGACTGAGTCCCCTCCGTCGCGGTCGCGTCGATGGAGTTGGTCTCACCGATCTCGACGGCTCGACCGGCTGGAGTGATGTCGACATCCGCCCGGTGGGTCAGCATGAACTCGAAAATTGACGAGGCGTCGGGCGAATCGGGCATGGTCGAGACCTCGATGACCTCCGCTGTGTCGGCCGAGGCATAGGCGATGGAACTCTCATCGACCGACCACGAGAGCGGTGCCAGCCACCATCCGGCGTCGTTGGCGGTCGACAGCACGAGTCCCGATCGTAGATCACTGCTTGCTGTCGAGAACCGGAGTTGGTCGAGTGGTGTCGCCGATTCGGGGTCGCAGTTGTGTGGTCCGGCGGATGCGACGACGCTGTCAGCGATCAATGCAAGGTCGGGTGCCGAGAACCCGAACCCGCGCACCGTCAGGTCGTACGCCGAACCGGTCGGACTGACTTCGACGTCGATCACGCCATCGGTGGCGACCCGGGCGATGCCGATCCGGTCGCCGACGGCAATCAACGCGGCATCGGAAACCAGTGGTGGCGTGAAACGGCCGTAACACTGTGTCAGCGAGGCTGCGAACCAGCGGCCGGATGTTCGCGTCGCATCCGGTTCTGCCCACAACTCGAGCCGAGCCTGAAGCTGCGATCCGAGCATCTGCTGATCAGCATCATCGGTTGCTGCGGCAGTCTGATACGCATTCGAGATCTGGACGCCGTCGGGGACCGTGTCCAAGACGTAGCCCGGGTTCAACATCTCGGTCGGGATCGTGGTCGTCGGTGGTGCCGTCTCGGCGACCAGTGGAGGACGCCGCGGGGTGGTGGTCGTCGGCGCATCGGGCGACGAATTCGTCGAGTCCGTTGAAGCCGGCGAAGGAGTTGCGCGGTCGCCATCGCGATCGGAATTTCCACCTGTGATCCAGACGACGGCGGTGATCAACGCCGCTGCAACGATCAGCGCGATCGCAAGGCCGCGACGACGCGGTTGGGTCGACGAGTCGGTCGAGACGGTGCTGACCTGCCACTGGACCGCCGCCGCGGGTTCGCCACGACCGGCTGGCTGCGACCCAGTCGCCGGGATCGGTATCGACACATCGGTTGTGATCGCTGAGCGGGCCCGGCGGCGAGTCTCGTCATCGAGCCATCGTTCGACTTCGCGACTTTCGTCGGGCCGCGCCACTCGATCGTCGACGACGGCGGCCCCGAGTGCCTCGGTCGCGAGGTCCCGCCCGGCTCGTCGCAGCCATTCGACATCGACCGACACGGCTGGATCGTCGGCTCGCCCGCCTGCGCGGCGCGCTGCCACGTACACGTTGGCCAGTACGGCGGCGGCCTGGTCGATGTCGCCATCGACAAGGCGACACACCCAGGCAAAGGTCTCCGCTGCGGTGGCGTCGAAGCAACGCAGCACATCGTCGACCGAGGCGACCGGGAACTGGACGAGTTGGGGGCGCTCGTCCGACACGGCTGCATTCTTGCCGAACCTCTCGGCGGACTGCGGTCATCAGCGTCCCACACATCCGAAATGACGAGGGGGCACCCGAACCTCGGTCGTACACTTGCGGTTGCTATGGCTGAGATCAACATCACCCTTCCTGACGGCTCGCAACGTTCCCTCGAAGAGGGCACCACGGCGACCGGCCTGGCGATGTCGATCAGCCGTGGCCTCGCCAAAGCTGCCGTTGCCGCCGAAGTCAACGGCGTCGAGACGGACCTCGGCGTGGCGCTGCCGGCAGATGCCACGGTCGCGATCGTCACCGGCGACTCGGATGAAGGGCGCCACATTCTGCGCCACTCGACGTCACACGTGATGGCCCAAGCAGTGACCCAGTTGTTCCCGGGCGCGAAGTTCTCGATCGGACCGGCCATCACCGACGGCTTCTACTACGACTTCGATCTGCCCGGTGGCAAAACGTTCCTCGAGGAAGACCTGAAAGCGGTCGAGGCGCGAATGCGTGAGATCATCAAGGCCGACCAGCCGTTCTCGCGTAGCGAGATGAGTATCGACGAGGCGCTCGTGATGTTCGCCGACCAGCCCTACAAGCAGGAGATCATCGAGCGCGTCCGCGCCCTCGCCGATGTACCGCTCGATCCCAATGACGACGAGGCCAGCGAGGACGCGGCAGAGATCGCCGTCGGCGGCACGGTCAGCGTGTATCGCAACACGCCCGAATTCGTCGACATGTGCCGTGGACCCCACGTACCGACGACGGGCAAGCTCGGCCACTTCAAACTGATGAAGGTGGCCGGCGCCTACTGGCGCGGCAACGAGAAGGGCCCGATGCTGCAACGCATCTACGGCACGGCGTGGGAATCCAAGGCTGCGCTCGAAGAGCATCTCCATCGGCTCGAGGAAGCCGAAAAGCGCGATCACCGCAAGCTGGCGACCGAACTCGATCTGCTCAGCTTTCCCAGCGAACTCGGCGGAGGTCTCGCGGTCTGGCACCCCAAGGGCGGCATCATCCGCAAACTGATGGAGGACTACAGCCGCGAACGCCACCAGAACGGCGGTTACCAGTTCGTCTACACGCCCCATCTCGCCAACGGCAAGCTGTTCGAGACGAGCGGTCACCTCGCCTGGTACAAGGACGGCATGTACCCGCCGATGGAGATGGACAACGGTACGTACTACATGAAGCCGATGAACTGCCCGATGCACTGCCTGATCTTCCGCAGTCGCCAGCGCAGCTATCGAGAACTGCCGCTGCGGCTGTTCGAACTCGGCACGGTGTACCGGTACGAGCGGGCAGGCACGCTGCACGGGTTGATGCGGATCCGTGGCTTCACCCAGGACGACAGCCACATCTATTGCACCGAAGACCAGCTCCTGGACGAGATCGCATCACTGCTCGACTTCGTGCTCTCGGTGCTGCGAGCGTTCGGGTTCAACGACTTCACGGCGAATCTCAGTACCCGTGATCCGAAGAAGTCGGTCGGCTCCGACGAGATCTGGGACAAGTCCACCGAGGCGCTGCGGGTTGCGCTCGAACGGCACGGTCTGCCGTTCAAGTACAAGCACGGCGACGCTGCGTTCTACGGACCCAAGATCGACATCGATGTCCGCGACGCGATCGGGCGCAGCTGGCAGTTGAGCACAATCCAATGCGACTTCAACCTGCCCGAGCGGTTCGACCTCGAGTACGTCGGCAACGACAACGCCCGTCACCAACCAATCATGTTGCACCGTGCGCTGTTCGGCTCGGTCGAACGGTTCTTCGGGGTGTTGCTCGAGCACTTCGCCGGTGCGTTCCCTGCCTGGCTGGCCCCGGTGCAGGCCCGCATCCTGCCGGTCGCGACGGCTCACGAGGACTACGCCCACGAGCAGGCAGCCGCGTTGCGGGCGGCTGGATTCCGGGTCGACGTGGTCGAGGCCAACGATCAGCTCGGCAAGCGAATTCGTGCCGCAAAGATGGAGAAACTGCCATACGTACTGGTGGTGGGTGACGACGATGTCGCCAACCACACCTTTGGCGTCAACCCCCGTGGCGGCGAGGTCGAGCGTGGCGTCTCCGTCGAAGCGTTCACCGAGCGTCTCTCCGCCGAGGTTGCGGAGATGAACCCGGAGATCGTGGGCGCTGCGATCGCTGCAGCCGGCACCTCGGCGGGATGACTCCGCTCGAATTGCTCTGGAACGGCTGGCGCTCCACCTACGTCACGTCGG
Organism: Ilumatobacteraceae bacterium; assembly: GCA_039920665.1. Lineage (GTDB taxonomy): Bacteria > Actinomycetota > Acidimicrobiia > Acidimicrobiales > Ilumatobacteraceae > WLMZ01. The sequence continues at coordinate 7,250 of JBDSDH010000212.1, read as the reverse complement.
GTGGAGCCGCCGGCGGTGTCGGACCAACGGACTCCTGCAGCGTGTTCACCCGGATCCTGCAATCAGGTCTGGACGATGATGCGACCAACATCGTGCATCGCGGTCCGTTGACGTTTGCGATCATGAACGCGTTTCCGTACAGCGTTGGACACGTCCTGATCCTGCCGTACCGGGAGATCCCGGACCTCGAGGACATGACCCCTGATGAGGTGACGGAGTTGTGGGCCACCGTCACCGCTGGTGTCCGGGCCGTGAAGGCCGCGATGCATCCGGGCGGCGTGAATGTCGGGATCAACCTCGGCGAGCCGGCGGGCGGGAGCGTTCGTCAGCATCTGCACGTCCACGTCGTGCCCCGCTGGAACGGTGACGCCAACTTCATGACGGCCACCGCCAACACCCGCACCCTGCCCGAGGCACTGCCTGACAGTGCTACCAAACTGCGTGCCGCCTGGCCGAGCGCCGTAGCCTGACCAGCGAACGAAAGCGACCTTTCATGGCTGACAAATCGACCGCTGACAAATCGACCGCTCGACCGGATGTGTCCGCCGATGACGGCGAGATCCGCGACGCACTGCCGGACGATCTCAACGCGAGTGAGTTCGTCGGCCCGTACCTGTTCCCCGACAACAGCCGACGACGGATTCCGGGTGCGATCTATCTCGGACTCGGCATCATCGCGTTCGTCTTGTGGCTCACCGCCCGCAGCGGCGGTGCCGTGTTGATCAACGGGGGCATGCTGTTCTCTGCGATCCTGCTCGGAGCGTTCGGAATTTTTTGTCTGACATCGGGCTGGCGAATGCAGGTCGATGAGAAGCAAGCGCTCGTTGCCGCAACCGGCGCGGTCGGATTTGCTGTCGGTCATGCATCGGCGCAACAGGTCTGGCGTGGTTTGCGCAGCCGACCGACGTGGCGGGTGCTGTGCTATTCGAGCGAGAACCCACCACGGCAGCGGGGGTTGGTGCTGGTCGACTCCGTCGATGGCACCGTCTTGCAGCACCTTGTCCAGGACAACCCCGAAACCGACTGGCAAGAGCCCGAACTCTGATCCGTTGAGGTAGTCCCTCGACGTGTGTTCGAGTCGTCTTTTGCGCGAGCGGACGATGCTACGGGTGGGGCAGCGGCAGCGGTGGACTGAGCGGCGGATCGGGCTGACGGCTGACCATCGCCGATTGCAACTGGACAGTCGCCGACGGATCGTGTTCGACCTCGACGCTCTGGATCTCGTCGAGCACGTTCGGCATCGGGGGGTCACCCGTGTCGGCATCGGAGTCGGCATCGGAGTCGTCATCGGAGTCGTCATCGGAGTCGGCGGCGGAGTCGTCGGCGGAGGCAACGTGCGCGGTCTCACGGGGCGAGTCGACATCGACTGGCGTGTCTGAACCCGCATCCTCGCTTGGTTGGTCGGCGTCGTCGTCGAACTCTGCAGCGATCCGATCGTCGTCATCCAACCGAGCGTCATCGCGCTCGGGACCGCCCTCGAACTGATCGTTGTCATCACGCCGGTCGTCGGGTGGCGGTGCCAACGCGGGCACCTCGAACACGATGCTGAAGTCGGGCTTGATGCCGATGTGGTGAGCGACGCGCAGGAACGATCGGGCCGCGTACTCGAACCACGGATCTTTGGTCGACCGCGCAGATGCTTCGTCGAGCAACTCGACATCGATCACGTTCTTGACGATGTAGCCGGACACATTGCGCTTCGGTCCGAAACGATCCTTGGGCACGCCCGTCACGGGTAGCCCCACGTTGTACACCGTGGAACCATCTTGCGACAGCGCCAAGCCCTCGAATCGGGGATCGGGCGGTCCGCCGTCGTACTCGATCAGGTAGGCCGTTGCGTAGCGGGGCGGGCGCTCGGTGGGCTTGCGCGGGTGCTGGAACAGGCTCACCCGCGGAGGGCGCTTGCCGTTCGGTGTGCGCACGTTGCGCAGTTTCGGCAATCGCTGCATCTGCAACGAGACGTTCTCGCATCGAGCCAGTTGGAGGGCCCGAATTTCTCGCTGACCGTCTTCGATGCAGTTGCCGCACGTCCACGCTTCCCACCGCTTGCGGAACGGGCGGTCATCGACCGGAATCGCTGCGATGTGGGCACGGCAATAGGCGTCGCTGCACACTCGGCAGCGACCGATTGCGGCCACCCCGCAACTGCACACGGCAGCGCCGCTGCTGGGAGCCGCGGGCATCGAGAGTCGAGCGCGGTGCTCACTCCAGATCTGGCCATCCCAGAAACGAAGCCCACCCGGGTCGTCAGGATCCGGATACCACCCCGAGGCGGCACCTCCATTGAATGCGCCGATTGCGTCGTTGGTCCTCGCCAGATGCAACGCGCCGGCCCCGAAACCTGCGCCAGTCGTGGCGCGATGCGAACTGGACTTGCGTTCGTTATTCGAAATGGCAGCCACCTCCGACAGTCATCGGTGAGATACTAAGCCACTCGGTGGCGTCGGAAATCGGCCGTTCCGAGATCTTGAATCGGCTGCGCCGGGTGTTGGGCCGACCGCATTTGGTCATCGCCCGGTGTCTTCGAGGTCTCGGATCGCCTGGGCGGCGCGAATCGCTGTGGCCTGCAACGTGGTCAGGTCGACATCGTCCCAGTCGGGCAGATGACGGTGTTCGATCGCAACGGCGACGCTTTCGGCGGTAGCGGCCGAGCCGAGCAGCGTCGCTGCGGAGACGATTGCGTCGTGCACCGCGGCTGCTGCGGCGGCGATGGCGGGGGTTGGAGTGTCGTCGTTGGGCGCCTGTTCGAGGCGTCGGGGCAATGAGCGGAAGGCAACGGCGAGGTCAGCGGGAGAGGAAGTGGTCATGCGACAGTGTTCCACCAGTGCAGCACCGTGATACCTACAGCCTCGGGTAGCCTGCAACCCGATGTTCGACGGCAAATTTCGTACTCCCATCGATCAGGCCGTCAAACCGATCGGCGCCCTGTTGCGCAAGACGGGGATGTCGCCCGATCATCTCACCATCCTCGGTGTGCTGATCTCGATCGGTGCCGCTGTTGCCATCGGAGCGGGCAATCTCTACCTCGGATTTGCGCTGGTGATCCTGGCCGCAATCCCTGATCTGCTCGATGGTGCGTTGGCCAAGGCCTCCAACCAGGCCAGCCAACGGGGTGCGTTTTTCGATTCTGTCATCGATCGACTGACGGACTCGATCATCTTCGCCGGCGTTGCTTACTACTACATGAATGGCGACGATCCGCGCCTCGGAATGGTGCCGTTCGGCATCCTCGGCTTTTCTTTGATCATCTCCTACCAGCGTGCCAAGGCCGAATCACTCGGCCTCGATGCCAAGGGCGGGCTGATGGAGCGCGCTGAGCGCATCATTTTGCTCCTGCTCGGTTTGCTGATCCACGTGATCCTGCTGCCGATCCTGTGGATCATGCTCGCCCTGTGCGCCGTCACCGCAGTTCAGCGCTTCATCAAGGTCTGGAAGCAGGCTGCTGTCACTCCGCGCACGGCAGCCAAGATGGAAGTCCGCCGAGTGCGGCGCCAGACCCGGCGCAAGGCCTATGCCGATCGGATGCCCACTCGTGTGCCGCGCAAACGGCCAAATCCGTAGTCGGGCGACAACAAGTTCGTGAGTGCCGCCCCGAAGACCTCCACCGTCGCCAAGACCGTGCGCGAACAGTTCAGCGACAGTGCGACGGTCAATGGCTACAAGCTCGGTTCGCTCGCCGCTCGCGCCTTGCCGGGCCCGTTTGCCGGTGCCGCAGCGCAGGCGATGGGGCTGACATTCGCTGCCGGAATGCGAGACAAACGAGCGATGATCGAGCGTCATCTGAAACGGGTCGATCCGTCCCTCGGTCGTCTCGCGTTGCGTCGGGCGGTGCAGCAATCGTTCGATTCCTACGCTCGCTATTACGTCGAGAGCTTCCGGCTGCCGACCTTGGCCGCCCGCACGGTCGATCGCAGCTTCACCCGCGAGGGATATCACCACGTGACCGACCCGTTGAAACAGGGCAACGGTGTGATTCTCGCGCTGCCGCACCTCGGCGGATGGGAGTGGGCCGGCCGTTGGATGGTCGAGCAGGGTCACCAGATGACCGTCATCGTCGAGCCGATCGAACCGCCCGAGTTGTTCGAGTGGTTCGCCGATCTGCGCGCCAAACTCGGCATGACCGTCGTGCCGCTCGGGCCGAGAGCGGCACCAGCGATCGCCAAGGCGCTCAAGGAGAACCAGGTCGTTTGTCTGCTCTGCGATCGCGATATCGACCGGAACGGGATCCCGGTCACGTTCTTCGGTGAGGAGACGACGTTGCCTGCGGGTCCAGCGATCTTCGGCCTGCGTACCGACGCTCCGATCGTGCCCGTCGGCGTGTATTTCACCGCCCGACACAACGGCCACCACGCGATCTGTCGCCCGCCAGTGCCTGCCGAGCGTCGCGGGAGTCTTCGTGAAGATGTCGGACGGGTCACCCAACTGCTCGCGACCGAACTCGAGTTCCTGATCCGCCGCGCCCCCGATCAGTGGCACCTCTTCCAACCGAACTGGCCCAGCGACCCTGGCTACTGATCTCAGCGGGCTGAATCGCTGCGGATGACGGCCGCGCCACTCGGGTCGATCGGGATGCCGAAGCGCTCGCGATTGTGGGCGTGACCGAGTTGGTGGAGGCTGAACGCCGACTGGATCGCTGACCACTGGCCCTGGGAATCGAGCGCCTGGTTGACCGACATCTTGGCCAGTTTGAGGCCCATCATCGGTCGAATCGCGATTCGCTCGGCAACGGCGAGGGTTCGGGCCTCGAGTTCGGCCGGTTCGACGACTTCCATCACCATCCCCAGCCGATGTGCTTCCTCAGCGGTCATGTCGTCGCCGAGGAACAACATCTGCTTGGCCCGGCGCGCCCCCACCTCCCACGGGTGGACGAAGTATTCGTGGCTGTTCACGCCGAACGCAACCACCGGATCGGAGAAGACGGCATCCGAGGCGGCGATGATCAGATCACACGGCCAGACGAGCATCAGTCCGCCGGCGATCACGCGACCCTGCACCGCAGCCAGCGTTGGTTTGGGCAGGTTGCGCCATCGCCAGCACAGTCCGACATAGATCTCCTCTTCCGTCGCCAACCAGCCCTCTGCTCCGGGAAGGTCGAAGCCGCCCCAGCAACTGACCGGCATGAACTCCGACATCGACGCGTCGTCGCGCAGGTCGTGGCCGGAAGAGAAGTGCGGACCGTCAGCGGCGAGGATGATCACCTTGATCGCATCGTCCTGGGCGGCTCGATCGAACGCATCGTTGAGCTGGTACAGCATCGAGCGGTTCTGAGCGTTGCGTTGCGCAGGTCGGGCCAACACGATCCGAGCGACCCCGGCAGCCGGTTCCTCGTACCGGATCAGCGGCTCGGCGATGGGTTCGGAAGTGGTGCCGGAGATGGCAGCGGGAATGGATTCGGCATCGGGCTCGACATTCGACATCTGTGCAGCCTGTCAGCGAGTCCGTCGTCAGGTCGCACCGCATGCGAGACTCCACCTCCGACGACGATCCGAGGGGGAATCGATGACGGCTCCAACATTGTCGAGCGCCGCAGCAAACGGCATGACAGCCGCCTTCCACGCGCACCACGCGCCGGACCGGATGGCGATCCTGTCCGGACATGGTGATCGCACGTTCGCCGAATTGAATGCGAATGCGAACCGGCTCGTCCGAGCGTTGCGCGCACGGGGAGTGGGCGCGGGTGACGCCGTTGCGCTCGTCTGTTCGAACCGTCCAGAATTCGCTGAGTCCGTCGCCGCTGCAACTCGAATGGGCGTGCGGCTCACCACCGTCAACTGGCATCTGACCGCCGACGAGATGGGCTACATCCTCGACAACTCCGAAGCCAAGGCGGTGATCGGTGATGTCCGGTTCGCTGCCGCATTGGCCGGCGCGGTCGCCAGTGCGCCGAGTGCCTCAGTGCGACTGCAGATCGGTGATGGTGAGCTCATCGCCGGCTTCGAGTCATATGCCGAAGCAATCGCGATCGAATCGGGCGACGACATCGGCGATCCGATCCTGGGCCGGACGATGCTCTACACGTCGGGCACCACCGGTCGACCGAAAGGCGTCGATCGTCCGCCGGTCGGTTCGGGTGGGCCCGATCCCGACGGACTTCCCGATGCAGGCGTGGCGCTGGCGATGGCGATCGGTCTGGCAGCGCGTCAGAACGGCGAAACCGATCGGCACCTCTGCACCGGTCCGCTGTATCACGCAGCCCCACTTGCGTTCTCGCTCTCCGGTCCGCTCAGCGCGGGCTGTGGCGTGGTGCTGATGGATGGTTGGACGGCGACCGAGACGCTCGAGTTGATCGAACGTCACCAGGTGACCCACACCCACATGGTGGCGACGATGTTCCACCGGCTGCTCGCGTTGCCGGATCTGGCCCGGGCGACGCGCGATCTGTCGTCGCTGCGGTTCGTGATCCATGGTGCTGCCCCGTGCCCGGTTTCGGTCAAGCGGCGACTGATCGATTGGCTCGGTCCAGTGGTGTACGAGTACTACGCCGCCACCGAGGGTGGCGGCACGTTCGTCGGCTCGGATGAGTGGATCCAGAAGCCGGGCACGGTCGGTCGACCGTTTCATCCAGAATTGCTCAAGATCTTCGATCCCGATGGCGAGATGCTGCCGCCCGATGTGATCGGGACGGTGTACATGCGGGCCCCTGCGAGCGGACGGTTTCGCTATTTCAAGGACGACGCCAAAACCGCCGACAGCTACATCGGTGACTACTTCACGCTCGGTGATCACGGATACCTCGACAGCGATGGTTTCCTGTTCCTCACCGGCCGCAGCGCGGAACTGATCATCTCGGGCGGCGTCAACATCTATCCGGCTGAGATCGATGCAGCGCTGCTCAGTCATCCGGCCGTGGCCGATGTCGGCACGATCGGCATTCCCAACGACGAGTGGGGCGAGGAAGTGATGGCAGTCGTCCAACTCGACGATCGCTTCAGCGCGAGCGATGGGCTTGCTGCAGAGTTGATCGCTCACGCCCGGCAGTTGGTGGCCGCCTACAAGGTTCCGCGACGAATTGTGTTCGTCGCCGAACTCCCCCGCCATGACAACGGCAAGCTCTACCGCGCCCGTCTTCGAGCCGCCTATGTCGTCGACGAGGACCCAACGGGGCACCGCGCCAATTCGGCAGGCTAGTTTCCTGCGATGGAACGAATTCTGGTTGGCATCGATGGCAGCTCCACGTCGCAGAGCGCTGCTCGGCAGGCAGTCGAAATCGCGGAGAAGATGGGCGCATCGGTGCACTTCGTCACGGTTGT
>JBDSDH010000211.1:0-45931 GCA_039920665.1 Ilumatobacteraceae bacterium | reverse complement strand
ACCGCCGATGTGCGGCATCGAGGATCGTTCCATCAAGATCCGGTGGATTGCGAGGAGGTCGTCGAGTGTGATCGCGTCGTTCGTCGAGCCGAGTTCGACGGCGGCCTCCATCGCGGCGACGTTGGCGAGCACTTCGAGGGCGACTCGGTCGGCGGCGTCGCCTCCTTGGGCGAGCACGACTTCGGCGTCGAGCAGTCGGCGTGGCCCGGCCTCGAGGCCTTCGATCTTCGAGGATGCGACGGATTCGGCGCGAAGGAGGAAGCGTGCCAGTCCTTCGAGGCTGACGTGCGTGATCGTGGACGTGTTGAGTCGACGGATGGCTGCTTCGGCGTCGGTGAGGTCGGCGACGAGGTCGGCGGGAAGAGCGAGATCCCAACCAGCGAGCGGGTCGGGGAGATAGGCGTCGTAGTCGCAGCCTTGACGATCGCGTCGGCTCATGCCCTCGAACGAGGAGGTCCAGCGGTGTCGGATCAGGGTTGCCACAACCGTTACCTCCTCCGTCGCTAAGTAACGCTTGCACTCTAACCGTTGCTCGGAGGGAAAGGAAGGCAATGCTTCCTCGCTTGCATCGAATGCCCAGAAATCGTGGATCTCCGAATCTGGCCGAGCACTACCTTGCTCGTCGTGAACCCTGACCGCGACGACGACGGCGAGACGATGAGCCCCGACGCCGCCGAGTGGAATCTCCGCCGACGAGCGCTCGACCGGATGGTCGAGGTCGCTGACGAGGCTGGGATGTACGAGCGCACCGCATCGCCGAAGCGCACTCGATGACGCCGCCGATCGGCCGGTCGAAACTCGCTCGGCGTTGAGCGATGCCGACTCGTAGGTTGGTCGCATGTCCACGTCCACCGGCGCGCCGAGTCAAGAGCAGATCGAGGCTGCCATCCAGCAGACCCTCGTCGGTTGGTGCGCGGAGCTCGACACCGGACGGAAGTTCTGGTGGGGTGACTGGAACCGCATGATCCGCGACGTCATCACCGCGCAACGCACGGGCGAGCCGGTCCTCTACGACGACGAGTGACGGCGCGCGATCTGTCTGAAACCCCGACTTGTCTGCACCGGACAAGTCCGCGATCCAGACGCTCGCACCAGTCCCCGCACTTGATCTTCGGCCGAGAGATCATCGAGTTCGCCAGGCGCGTTCGTTTCCTTTCATCCACGCAAGGAGCTCCTCGCCTTCCGACGGATCGCGGCCTGGGCCTGTGAGGAGGTCGGCGGCAAGCTGGGTCGGGCTGACGCAGATGGCACCTTCCCAGGTTGTGGTTCGATCGAAGACCTCGTCGTCGTACGGCTCGAGCAGCCAGACGTTCGCGCCGCTGTCGGCGGGACGCAGGTCGAGCCGTTCCGACCAACCGATGACATCGTTGACGTAGATCGCAGCGAGGCGAGTCGGTGCGACAAGGGAGAAGCGCTGGGCGGCGAACGCCCCCGTCACGGCGTAGCCACGCTTCAGTTTGCCGAGGTTGGTGGAGAGCGCGGAAAGGCCCCGCGGTTCCAGAAAGGTGTTCACCTGGTTTGTGGAGGTGACGTCGTAGTCCTTGGCCCACGGCCGGATGACCCCCTCCCAGTCGAGATTCGTGATCGGTCCCCGTCCATCTTTGGTGATCAACCCATCGCGGTCGAGCAGGTCGATCGTTCGTGACAGGGAGCCGATGGGCACCTTGGCCCGCTCGGCAATTTCGCGAATGCGAGTGGAATGCCGGTCCACGTCTGGCGGCGTGCGGTCCAGGTGGTGACGCAGTGGAAGTCAGACATTCTCGACTCAGCGAGAGTGCTGGAACGCACTTCGTCGAGGGGGATCCGGACCCCAACGTGGACGGCCGAGGTGAGGCTGAGGGTCGACCCGGACGTGGCAGGCGGTGGACGGAGCGGGTTGTCCGCGAACCTGGGGAACTCATCGAGTGCACGCTGGCCGGGTGGCAGCCCGCCGGCGCGTCGCGGCCAGCAGCGCCGCATCTGCCGGACGACACGGACGATCGCCATCATGATCGACTCCGGCTGGCGATGGCGACGGGGATCGCCAGGGTGACGCACAGCGGGTTGTAGAGGCGGCGGTTCCAGCGTCGGAACGCCGGTGTGGCATCGACCATGTCGGCGAGTGCGGCGGCGACCGTCGCGCATGCTGCCGAGCCGGGCATCGGGCGCCGCACTTCACCGACCGCCAAGACCTCATCGAGGGTGCGCTCGAGTTGTGGTACCGGCTCGCGACGGATGAGGTGATCGAGCGCCTCGACCGCATCGACGATCCTGCTCGGCGTCTGCGGGCGCTCTTTGCGGAGTCGTTCGGTGATGTGGTGAACGGGCCTATCGACGCGCTGTTGGTCGGTCACGTCGACGACCCCGTCGTCGGCCCCACCGTCATCAGGGTCACGGCCGAGCGGCTGGAGTTCTTGACCAGGGCGTGTCGCGATCTCGGAATGCCGCGTGAACGGGCGGCAGCGCGTGCGCGCCTCGCGTACGCCGCGTATCTTGGGATTAGTCATCTCCGCCGCATACCTGGCGGCGCACCCTCGACGGCTCGCGAGGAGTCGGCCCTCGATCGTCAACTCGAGATCCTCCTGCCGAAGTAGATGTGGCGTGTGACGCCGCCGATGGAGTCCACGAGTACTGTCGAGATCAGGCCCGGCTCATGGCAAACCGGAACCCGGCACCGTCGTTCTCACGTCCTCGTGCTCGTGTGGAGCAGTTCGGTCAGAGGTTGCTTCCTCTTCGATGAAGATGCACTCTCCGGGGCATTCGAGTGCCGCATCGATCACGGTGGATTCCAACGCGCGTGCCACGGGCGCGATGCTGAGGCGCTGGCCTGGCCCGGTCGGGAACGACGTCCCGGCCTCGCGAACGTAGGACATGCCATCCTCGAGCATCATGAACACCTCGGGGCAATGGTCGGTGCATAACCCGTAGCCGGTGCACAGGTCCTGATCGATCCAGACCCGCATCACACTCCTCCATCGTGAGCTGCGACGATCTCGAGCAACACGTCGACAGCCGTCTCCCACTGCTCCATCATCTCGAACAAGCCGATCTGGAGTACCCCGAACTGGCCTCCCACCGTGAGCGGGGACTGTCACGATGCCGGTGTTCGCGTCGTGGAACGCACCGAGCGGCCGGAGCATCGGACCATCGTTGCCGTCGCGCACCGGTTCGACCGCCGCACCCGCCGCCGCCAACCAACCGAGGGCAAGGTCGTCGACCACCCCAGGACCTGGCGTCGGCATCTCGTCAAGCACCAGACCCGGATAGACCGACGGTCCCGGGATCACGAGGCGAAGATCGACGATGATTCGTCCACTGGCAGCATCGACTTGATACCGGTACATACCCCGGGTGAATGGGCCGCCCACCTGTGTGCCATCGAGGAGGAACGCCGAGCCATGGCACGGATCGGCGAACCAGGTGCCCGAACCGAAGAACTCCGTATCCAGCTCGTCTCGCTTGGCCAGCCGACAACCGCTCTTCGGCGACCTCTGTGAGAAGGCGAAGATTTCGGTGTCAGTTCGAACCAGGAACAGACGGTGCTGCTCGAACCAGCGCACCTGCCCAGGCGCCAGATCATCGACCGAGCCGAGATCGACGAACCCGGCAGGTAGGGGGGTGGCGGCTGGTGCCGGAGGGTCCTGCCTTACCGCCACCAGCACCGCGGCCACCGCGACCAACAAGAGGCAGGCCGCGACCAACCCATACCGACCGAGGCCTGACCGTCGGCGCGGTCTGGTCGACATCGCCACGACATCGGCGTCCAATGCGTCGTCGATACCGATCTCCGCAGCGACACTTCGCCACGACCGCATCAGTTCTGACCGTGGTGTGTCGGCGCCGAGCATGGTGCGGCAACGCGCGCAGGCGAGCAGATGGTTGTCGACCTGTTCGATCACGGGGCCGCTGAGACCGGTCGGCCCCGTCCGCCCGGTCCGGTACGCGGGCAATGTCGATGTCGTCAGGTGGCTCGTCATCACAACTCTCCTCTCAAGCGGCGTCGAGCACCGATCGATCGACAACTTGATTCATCGAATCGCCGAGATCGGCTGCGTCCACCGGGTCGTCGACCGAGGCCGGGGCCCACCGCGTGCGACCCCGCTGGACACTGATCAGACGACGTGATGCGATCCCCCACAACCACGCGGCAGGCTCGCCCTCGCCGATCCACGTGGCCGCGCTGCGCCACGCCGCCACGAACCATTCGATCGTTGATCGATGATGCTCGGCGGGCACCCGTCCCTTCCCCGGAGACGAAACGGGTGAAACACTGAGCTATGGGATCGAACGAGGCGAAGTACCGGCAAGTCGAGCGTCGGTTGTGGAGTTCTGTCGGGTTGGAACCGACCGAACACCGCGTCCGGCTGCACAACCTGAACGTCACGGTACGAGTGCAGGTGATCGGCGACGGGCCCCCGGTAGTTCTGATTCACGGAGGTTCGGTTGCCGGAACCAGTTGGCTCAACTTGGTTCGCGGTCTCGACGGGTTCCGGTGCATCATGGTGGACCGCCCCGGCTGCGGGTTGAGCGACCCTCTGCCGGGCGATGCGGGCAAGTCTGACATCGGCGCAGTGAAGCGGGCGGCCGACCTGTTGATCCCTGATCTGCTCGATGCCCTCGAGGTTCCCGCAGCCCATGTGCTGGGCACTTCTTTCGGCGGGTTCTACGCGCTGCGGGCCGCGGCGGCAGCACCAGGACGCGTCCGGCGGGTGGTCTTGTACAGCTGGTCGATCGGGGCGCCGATGGAACGCACGCCACTGGTCATGCGATTCGCCGGCATTCCGGGCATCGGTCAGATCACTGCGCGAACGCCCATCGGCCGGACCAGCGCCAAGATGTTGCTCCGTCAGATCGGGTTGAAAGGCGCGATCGACTCCGGCAAGTTCAACGACGACATGCTCGACTGGTTCGTGGCATTGCTGAAGTACACCCCGACGTTGCTGAACGAAATCCGTGCGACGCCAAAGATGATCACGCCGATCAAGGGTCTCAACCAGGCGATGCTTCTCACCGACGAGTTGCTCTCCCAGGTCACCAGCCCGGTGTACTGCTTCTGGGGCGAGGACGACCCGAACGGCGGAGCCGAAACCGCGAAGCAGTTCGTGGCCCGCCTCCCGCATGGCACACTCGAACTGGTCCCCGACGCCGGCCACGCCCCCTGGATCGACGAACCCGAACGGGCGATCGCATCGACGCGGGCGTTTCTCAACGGCTGACCCCGCAGCACCGCCAGCAAGATCCGGGTTGATCTTCAAAGCGGCGGCAGTGGCTCATCCACGGCGGCCGTGATGTCAAGCCGTTGCCTGGGTCAGGTCACGGTCGGGTTCGTCGCCAATGTCCGGCGGGTGAACTCGGCGGCAAGCTGCGCCCGGCCGACGAACTCGAGCTTGCGGTAGACATGGGCCAGGTGGGTCTCAACCGTGCGGCGCGACACATAGAGGCGAGCGCCGATCTCTGGGTTGGTGAGACCGCGCGCGGCCAACTCGGTGACCGCCATCTCGGTCGGCGTGAGAGATTCCCAGCCCAAGGTCGGTCGGGCGATGCGCGCCGCCTTTGTTCGTACTCCGAGCCGTCGAAGGGTTGTTTCGCTGCGTTCGATGTCGCCGAGTGCTCCCGCCCCGGAGTAGATGGCGATCGCCTCGCGCGCAAGGGCGACCGCTTCGTCGTTGCGGCCAGCTGCCAACAGTGCGTTGGCGGCATCCTCGCAACAGTCGGCGAGCGCAATGAGAAGTGGGGTAGTGCGCAGCATCTCGACGGCGTCGACGAGCTGATGAACGCCGCCGTCGACCAGGCCGCGCGCCTGCAACGCAAACGCGCGCCCACTCACTGTCGGACACCGCCTGCCGCCTTCCTCGAGGCTCTCTGCGACGGTGTTGGCGAAGTCGGTGCGACCAGCAGCCGTAGCCAGTCGTGTCGCGACCATGCCCCGTTCGTGGAAGCCGTAGAAGAAGCGCAGGGGCTCGGTCTGCGACCACGTGAGCTCGGCAACGTTGACGGCGCCTTCGAGGTCGCCGCTGGCAGCGAGGAACTGGGTTTGTGCGTCGAGCAACCAGTCGGCGCCGAACAGCGAACCTCCCGAGGTCAGTCGAGCAATCCCGGAGGCGAGATGGCTACCCGCCACTACGAGATCGCCTCTGCGGATTGCGATGCGGGCGAGCATCGAGTCGGAGAAGAGCACGAAATTGAGGTTGCCAGTGTCCTCGACGACCGCTGCGCCCGCCTCTATCTCCGCGACCGCCTCGTCAAGCCGCGCGGCCATGAAGTGTGCGAACCCGGTCACCACATACGCCATCGGAAGCTGGGACAACGCACCCTGGCGCTCGTAGCGCGACCGAGCCGAAGCTGCCGCCGCGAGCGCTGCCTCCAGTTCGCCCAGCACCACCAAACCGATGGCGTGGAAGTGATCTGGGATGAGGTACGACGCGGGGGTCACCCTCCCGGAGTCGTACAGAGCGATTCCCTGCTCAAGGTGGACCCGGGCTTGCTCGCCATGGCCGGTGACCAGGCTGACCATACCGAGCATCTGGTGGGCAAGACACTGTGTGGTGGCGTCGCCGACCTCGAGGCCGTGGGCCAAGGTCTCGGCACCGATGCGAAGAGCCGCTTCTGATGTCAGATCGCCAGTGAGCATCTGCAACTGCGCCGACATGCAGCGGAGCCTGGCCGACTCCTCGAATGGTGCATCCGGAAGGGCCACGATGCGACCGATGGTGGCGATGGCCGCGGGAATGTCGCCGCGATTTCCGTAGATGGCTGAGAGCCCGCGGAGGGCCTCATATTTCACACCGGTGGACGGCGTGGCTGCGAGTACCGAGGTCGCGATCTGCTCGGCCCGCGCGAACTGGCCACACCAAGCGATCGGTTCGATCATCCGCGCCTGCACTGCGGCGGCGCCTTCCCACACCGTTGGAGCGAGGGCTAGCGCTTCGTCGTACAGGGCAATCGCAGCGCTCGGTGCGATGGACATCGCCTCGTCGCCCGCCCGCACCAACCACTCGACCGCCTCGAGATCGCCGTGTTCCGCGCCTCGCGCGAACTGGCGCGCAACTTGCTGTGTCGGTGCGCCGAAGCGTGCGAGTGCCTGCGCAGCGGCGCGGTGAAGGTCGCGTCGCTCGGCGGCGAGCATGTCGTCGTACACCGCGTCGCGCACGAGGTCGTGACGAAACGCGAGGCGGTCTCCATCGCCCGTGACCAGCCCCGCAACCGACGCCTCGCGCAACCACGAGGCGACCTCGATCACGGAGCGGCCGGTCACTGTCGCCAGATCGGCGAGGGTGAAGCTCGTACCGAGCAGACTGGCCAAACGGAGCAGCTCGCGCGTCTCCGGCGCCAGCCACGACAAGCGTCGCACGAGCGTCTCGTGGAGACCGCTCGGTGTCACCGACGGCGGAACCTCGGCGATCCCCGAGTCGATCCGCAGTAGCCCTTCCTCGTCGTACGAGCGCAACAGCTCGGAGACGAACAGCGGGTTTCCGCCAGTCGCCTGCAGCCTCGCCCGAAGCTCCGTGCCCGGCGCTGCCCCAGTGATTGCTGAGGACAACGCATGCACGTCGACCTCGCCAAGCGCTGCGAGACGCAGATGGCGACCACCGGCATCGATCAACGAGTCGATCACACGATCCAGCAACGGCGAACGCGGCGCAGGACGCAGTGACACGACGACTCCGAACCGTGCCGACCCAGACCGGCGGATCAGGGATCGCAACACCGACAGCGACAGGTCGTCAGCCCAATGCGCGTCCTCGACCACCAGTAACGCCGCCTCCGAGCGAGCGAGAGACTCGAGTGCATCAACGCTTGCCTCGACGATTGCGAAGCTGAGATCGTTCGGGTCACCACCGGCCGTCACTCGATGCAGGAGTTCGCGAAGCACCTCTCGCTGCGCGACAGGGATGCGCTGCTCGGCGATCAGTCCATGCGGAACGAAGCCGGGCCTGCGGGTGACCTGGTCGGCAACGACCTCGACGACTTGCACGCCGGCCGACTGCGCCATGCTGCACACGTCGCGCACAAGGTGCGTCTTGCCGATGCCGGCCTCGCCCTCGAGCGCCACCGCACCGCCAGCGCCAGCGACGAGCGACGAGACGAACGCGTGCAGTCGTGTGAGCTCGTCGACGCGGCCGACCGTCCCGCGGCTCGGCCCGCCCGCCGAAGAGTCCGTCGCCTGCCACAGGTGCCAGCGATCCGCGAATCCCTTGAGGCGTTGACGGCCGCGATCGATGAACGCGATCGCTGGAGTGACTCCGACCAACTGACGCACGACGTCAGAGATCAGGATCTCGCCACCGGCTGCCCGCGCCGCGATCCTGGCCGCGGCGTTGACGGCGCCACCGATTGGATCCGTTGTTGTGTCGATCACCTCGCCGGTGTTGATCCCAATACGCACCCGCGGCATCGACATGGCGAGTGCCCGCTGCGTGGCCAGCGCGAAGACCACAGCTTGGCGCGGCGACCCGAACGTCAACATCAGCCCGTCGCCGAGCGACTTCACCTCCCGGCCGCCGTAGGTTTCGATCCGCTCGCGGACTCGATCGAGCTGACGACCGACTGCGTCGGTGCCCGCAACGTCGCCGACACGATCAACGAGTGCCGTCGAACCCTCGACGTCGACGAACACCAGTGTCGCAAGACCGACGTCGCTTCCCCCGGTATTCATTGCGTCATCGTACGACCGGCTCTGCAACCAGGAATCCGTCATCTCACGGATGCCCGGGTGACGTCGCCGTTCGTACCGTTGTCCTATGGACACCGCTGCCGCCACACGCCCCGCGCACTCCACCCAAAGGGTGCTTCGCGTCGCACTTGCCGTCGGGGCGTTCCTCTGGTTCCTCGTGGGCATCGCAGCGGTCAGTGGCACCCTGTACAGCGACGACGATTGGGAGACGCCGTACGCGCTGTTCAGCGTGCTGCTTCTGATGGCAGCCGCGACCACCACGCTCGCCATCACGATGTACACGTCTGAACCGCACGCTCGTTCGGCGTCGCCGACTGCGGCCAGTGTGCTCGCCGCCGCTTTCCTCGCCGTGATTGCCCGACGCACCGCCGGTACGCCAATCGCTTCTCGGTCTGCGACGCTGCCGGCATGATCTCGACCGATCCGCCCACCCTGCGGCCCCCTGGGCCTCGCGGACGAGCGAACCTCCGCAAGCTCCATCACCTGTTCAGCGACCTCGCCCCCGCTCTCGACGAGCTGAGCTCCGACTACGGCCCGATCTGCGAACTCGGCGTGCCCGGAGTTCGCATCGTGGTCATCGGCGACCCCGCGTTGATCCATGAGATGTTCACCATGAAGGTCGACACGTTCCGCTGGAAGCACCGATTCAACGTGATCGGCGTCCGCTTCGTTGTCGGCAAGCGGTCGATGATCGTCTCCGACGGCGCTGATCATCAACGCCGTCGCAGCGCCGTTCAGCGGGCGTTCACCCGACCCCGTCTGCACAGCTGGATACCTATGATTACCGAGCGGACGGATGCGGCGATCGATGGCCTCGTCACCAGGCTCGACGACCATCCACGAGATCAGCCGATCGACCTCTACCCCGTTGGTCGCGACCTGATCCTCGGGGTCACGCTGCACGCGTTCTTTGGCGAACGGCTGGCGAAGCGAGTCGACGAGTTCAGCCGACTCTTTCAGCGCGCGCAGGCCTTTATCGAGCAGCCCGGTATCAACCAACTGCCCCACCCGTTCCCGTTCACTGCTCGGTCCAGGGTTCGCAGCGATCGGCGACGCATCGACCAGATCATCGATGAGGAAGTGGCTGACCGGCGCGCTCACCCCAGTGGGAACCCGTTCGACATTCTCGAGGTGATCGCCACCGACGGCAGCCTCTCCGATGCGGAGATCCGCGACCAGGTCGACACCCTCATTGGTGCCGGCTACGACACCACGGCTTCGACATTCGCGTGGCTGTTGTGGTGCGCGGCGCTGGAGCCCGGCGTCTGGTCGCGGCTACGCGCCGAGGCCGACCAGGTGTTCGGCCCGGTCGACGCCCCGCGTGACCGCGGCGACATCACTTCGATGAGCGGTCTCGAGTATGCCCAGCGAGTCGTCCACGAATCGCTGAGGCTGCACCCGGCGGGGCTGATCGCGGCACGTGCTGCTGCCCACGACCTACGCCTCGGCCAGCACAGCATCAGGAAGGGGACGCTGATCGCCTGGTCGCCATACCTCGCTGGCCGCGACCCCAACGCATGGGCGGACCCGGAGCGTTTCGATCCCGACCGATACCTCACGCTGACGCAGGAACAACAGGTCGTGGCCGATCGGGCATGGATCCCGTTCGGGCGGGGACCCCACATGTGCATCGGCTTTGCCCTTGCTCAGATGGAGCTCACCTTGATGGTCGCCCGCTTCGCGCAACGCCTGGACCTCACACCGATCGCCGATGTCGTACCGCCGCCCGTCGGCATGGTCGTCAACCGACCGGTGGGCGGCGCTCCGTTCACGATCCGTCCCCGAGCGGACAGCCCGAGGTGAACGTGAACAACCCGTCAGGCGCCACGAATCGGGCACGGGTGTCACCCGCGGGCCGTGGCTGAATCGTCTCTCATATCGGGAACCACATCGCTGCCATGAACCATTGGCGGCCTCTGATGCGACAACCAACCAGTGGTGAGTCCTCGCCACACCAAATGCAAGGGAGCGAAGAATGACCTCAAAGAGGTTGAAGCGAATCGTTGCCGTGGCGGTGAGCGCGGCCTGTGCACTGTTGTCAGTAGCGGGTACCGCTGATGCAGGTGCTGCCCGCGCCCGAGGCGCCGGACCGCTGCGCGACCTCCAACCGGGCACCGCCCAGCCGACCGACGGAGCTACGGCGCAAGTCGTCGCTACTGAATCCGACGGGACGACCACCGTCACGATCAAGGTCCAGGCACTCGACCACGCTGCGGCGGGAATGACGTTGGGCGCGCACGTCCATGTCGGGTCGTGCGTTGCTGGCAACGGAACAGCCGCGGGCCTCCACTACAACGCCGGTGGGGTCGCCTCTGACGAGACCGAGGTGTGGCTGGACTTCACCATCAACGCGAACGGCACGGCAAGGGCCCAGGCCACGGTGCCGTTCACCATTGCGGCTGGTGCGGCTGCGTCCGTCGTGATCCACGCCGAACCGACCCACCCTGGTCCTGGACCAATCCCGGCACCTGGCTCAGCTGGCATCCGCTTGGCATGCCTCCCTGTCCAATTCTGATGTCGAACGTGAAAGTCGCCGGCATGGTCTCCGTAGTTCTTGACGTCCGAGCCCGCGCATGAGCACCGACACCCTCACGGACTCACCCGCAGGACGCCCGACCTGTCCCGACGCCGGAGCACCCGTCGTCGGGACAGCTGGGCCGAACGTCTGAGCATGGCGCGGATCGTTGTTCACTCGATGGCCCACCGTGGCGACGTCTATCCGTACGTGCCGATCGCCTCCGAGCTGTGTCGTCGCGGACATGAGGTCACCTACGTCGTGCCTCGCGAGTTCCACCCAGCGTTCAGTGCCGAGCCGTTTCGTTGTGTCCACAGCGGTACCGACTTCTCGCCGATGGAGCTTGATCAACACGGCGCTTACATCGCGCGGTGGGGCAACAAACTCGGCGGAGGAGCGCTCCTTCCGCTGTACTTCGGAAAGTTCACCGTGCCCCACCTCGATGCACTCTTCGGCGCTGTCGACGCGGCGCTCGCCGACGCCGACCTGTTGGTGTCGCATCCAGCCGCGGCGATCGTTGGTTCGATGTCGTGCGAACGCCGAGGTCTGCCGTGGGTGGTGGGCGATCTGTTCCCGATGCTCGTCCCCACCGCCACCGCGCCACCGGTCGGCCTCCCGAACCTCGGCCCGGCGATCAACCGTGCGACGTGGAAGTTGGGGCGTTCGCGACTGGCTGTGCCGCTCACCTCCAGGTCGGGCTTTGTTGAGTTCCGAGCTTGCCTTGGCCTGTCCACTCCTGCGTCATGGAACGTGATCGAAGCTCGGCTCTCACCGCACCGCAACATCGCGCTGGCGTCGTCGCATTACATCGACCCGGCTCCGGACTGGCCCGACGGATACGACCTGGTCGGCTTCACGCCGTGGAACGGACCCGACGGCGGACGACTGGACGAGGATGTTCTCGAGTTCCTCGCCGCCGGCTCGCCCCCGGTGATCGTCACACTCGGCACAAGCGGCGCGTCCGCGAGGCCGGAGATCTTTGAAGCCGTCGCTCGGGTCCTCGACGAACTCAACGTACGAGGCCTCTTCCTGACCTCGAATGCTGCGGTCACCAGACGAGCCCGATCGATGATTGCACCGGTGCACGGTGTGTGGCAATTCGTACCCCTCGCGCCACTCCTGCCGCATGCCCGAGCTGTCGTGCACTCAGGGGCGCACGGCACGAACGCCCTGGTGCTCGAAGCAGGACTGCCGTCGGTGATCGTCCCGTGCATGTTCGACCAGCTCTGGCACGCGCGACGACAACAACAGCTCGGCACAGGACTTTGGGCCCGACACCCACGACACCTCGTCAAAGCAATCCATCGCCTTCTCGCGGATCATGTGATCGCCGAACAGGCGGCACGCCTCGGCGTCAAGCTTCGAACAGAGGACGGCACAGCGGCAGCGTGCGATGCAATCGAAGCGGTCTGTAGCGGGAGTGTCGGACGCATGGTGTAACTGGAATCTGGTCTGAGAAGGTGAGGGATGGCTCGCCGGAGAGTAGGACCGATGTTCGAGGGCCGCGATGGCGGCAACTCACGTCACGGCACGCGGAACCAAAACGGTGATCATCGATGGCGGCACGATCGATGTCGACGTGCCCTGCGACCGAAACGGCACGTTCGAACCGGCGACCGCGCCTCAACACCAGCGCCGCCTCGTTGGTGTTGACGACATGGTGCTGTCGCTGTACGCGAAAGGGCTGACGACGGGTGAGATCTCCGCGCACCTCGCGGGTCTATGGGGCGTCGGTATCCAACCGCCCTGGCATCCGCGGAGTTGACACCGTATGCGAGCGCCTCAAGGTCCTGCGTTTGCGACGCTACTGGACGACGACGTCCAAAGGATCTGTTGCCCATGCGATCGCCGGTCCGCCGCCATAGCGGACGGTGGTGGGCGTTCCTCGCCGCAGTCCGTCTGCTGAGCGAACGCGCACGATGAGCGTCAGGTTGTTCTCGAGGTGCAGTGTCACGCGAGTGTCCTGCCCGAAGTAGTCGATGCGGCCAACGGCGGCGGGGACGCCCCCGCCGCCGACCACGAGTGTTTCGGGACGAACGAGCGTCACGACGTCACCGCGCAATGTGCTATTCCGGAGCGTGAGGCGGCCGAGTGCGGTCGTGACGGATCCGCTTGCCGCGTTGCCGGCGAGGAGGTTGGCTTCGCCGACGAACGTCGCAACCCAGGGGTCGCAGGGTTGCGCGTACACTTCGTCGGGCGTTCCGATCTGGCGCAGGGCGCCCTGGTGCATGATGCCGACGCTGTCACCGACGACGAACGCTTCGTCCTGGTCGTGGGTGACGAAGACTGCGGTGACTCCGATTTGTCGGATGATGTCGGCGACGTCGGTCCGGAGTTGTGTACGCAGCTTCGCATCGAGAGCG
Organism: Ilumatobacteraceae bacterium; assembly: GCA_039920665.1. Lineage (GTDB taxonomy): Bacteria > Actinomycetota > Acidimicrobiia > Acidimicrobiales > Ilumatobacteraceae > WLMZ01. The sequence goes on along the minus strand of JBDSDH010000211.1, from coordinate 32,400 downwards.
GAGAACGGCTCGTCCAACAGCAGCACGCCCGGGCTTGGTGCGAGGGAACGTGCGAGCGCGACTCGCTGTTGTTGTCCTCCCGACAGCGTTCGGGGCAGCCGGCCGCTGTAGGCCTCGAGCTCGATCAGCTCCAACATCTCGTGCACACGCGCTGTGCGTTCGGGGGCGCTGCTGTGGCGGAGCCCGAAACCGATGTTCTCGGCGACGGTCATGTGTGGAAACAGCGCCGGATCCTGGAAGACCATGCCGATGTTGCGTTGCTGCGGCGCCACCCAGACGCGGGGTCCGCTCACTTCGCACCCGGCGAGTCGGATTGTTCCGGACTCTGGGCGTTCGAGCCCAGCGATCGATCGCAGCAGCGTTGTCTTGCCGCAGCCGGACGGGCCGAGCAGCGCGGTGATCGACCCTGCGGCGACGTGGAGCGAGACGTCGATGACGACCGGCGATTCGTTGCCGTATCGAACCGAGAGGCCATCGATGTCGATCGACGCCGATTTGATTGGCTCACCTCCCACGAGAGGGGCTTTCACGGAGGACGAGCAGCCACGTCAATGCGCCCGAGACGAGTAGGAGGGCGAGTGAGGCTACGGCTGCGTCGGCGAGAAATCCTTCTTCGAACGATGCCCATACTTCGGTGGAGAGTGTCCGGAAGCCAATGGGTGCCAGGAGGAGTGTGGCGGGCAGCTCCTTGATGACGGCGAGCATGACGAGACCGCCTCCTGCGAACAGTCCGTGGCGCATCAGCGGAAGTTCGATGTGCAACATTCGCCGCCATCTGCTCGGCTCCAGCAGGGTGGCCGAGTCGAGCAGAGACGTGGATACGGAGCGGACACCTTGCTCCACGCAGCCGAGTGCCTGGCTGCCGAAGTGAACGACGTAGGCGATCACCAGGAGTGGCAATGTCTGGTACAAGCGGTCGAGCAGCGGCGTGTTCAGGGTGAGGACGGCGATCGCCAGCGCGATGACGATCGCCGGCAGCGCGAACCCCGCCACGACGGCGATCGCGCCGATCCGACCCGTGATGTCGCGGTGGCGCACACCGCTGATGGCGATCGGCAGCACGACGGCGAGCGTGATGAGGGCGGATGTGACCGCCATCGAGCCTGTGTTGATCAGCGGATCGGTCAATCCGTCGAGTGCGACTCGCCCGTCGCTCACCCCGCGTTGCGCCAAGGTGATCAAGCTCCACAGGGGTGCCACGACTCCGACCGCCACGGCGACGACACATGGGATCAGCGCAACGGGAGTGAGCCGACCGAGCCGCACCGGTTCGCCGGCACGAGAGCTTGCACTGGTCTCGGTTGCGACCTGGCCCTGAGTGGATCGCACGAGAGTAACAACCGCTATCGACGATACGAAGAGGATCGCGGCCGCCATGAACGACGTCGGGCGATCGACTTGGCGCGTGGCGTAGATGACTCGGGTCAATGTGTCGAAGCCGAGCAGTTGAACTGCACCGAACTCGGACAGCATGTAGAGGGCCACGATGAGGGTTCCACCCGTGATCGCAGAACGGACCTGCGGCAAGGTGATGCGGACGAAGATCTCGAACGAAGAGGCTCCGAGCATGCGCGCACTGTCGTCGAACGCCCGACGCAGCGTTCGTAGCCGGGCAGCGACAGGCAGCAACACGAAGGGATAGGAGAACGCTGACAACAACAACCACGCCGGCAGGAGGCCTCGGATTCGTCTCGGCGGTGTGGCGCCGAACAGTTCCCACAACGACGCCAGCACCCCTCCGGGGGTGAAGCCGGCGAGCACGCCCGTGGTTCCCACGAATGATGGGAGGGCAAGTGGGAAGACCAACACGACTGACCAGATTCGTCGTCCGGGGAGGTCCGTGCACGTGATGAGCCACGCAAGCAACGTGCCGAGCAGCGCCGCCGTCACGGACACGAGGACCGCCAGCTGTGCGCTCCTCCAGGCCGGCCCGCGCAACTCGCCCAAGGTGTCCCCGATCGAGGCGCCGAGACGCAAGGCGCGCCACACGACGAACAGCCCTGGTGCGAGGAAGAGCGCGACGGTCAGCGCAACGACGACATGCCGTGGCCAGCTCCGAGGTCCCGCCCAGCTGTGCATGCGCCGGTCAGCCGCTGAGGCCTGCGTCGGTGATCATCTGACGGGTGCGTTCCACACCCGCACCGAGGTCGGCGAAGTCGATGCCTCCGACATCGGAGAAGCCGATCGCCGGGATCTCACCCGACGGGCTCGTGCCGTTCGCCAACGGATATTCGAAGGTCTCGTTCGCGAAGTATTCTTGCGCCTGCGGACCGAGCAGCCACTTCACCAGCTCCATCGCCTTGTCGCCGCCATTGGAGCCCTCGATCGCTGCGACGCCGGTGATGATCAGAAGCGCTCCGGGATCTCCCTCGTCGAACACGTGGTTGGCGGTCGGGCTGGACGGCAACTCCACCAGGCGCCGGTAGTTGTAGTAGTGGTTCACGAGGCCGACCTCGACCTCGCCACGGGCAACGGCTTCGACGATCGCGTTGTTGTTCTCGTACGTGACCGGGTCGTTGGCAGCCAGGCCTTCGAGGAAGGCCGCCGTCTCGGCCTCTCCTTCTGTCACACGCATCGCCGTCACGAAGTCCTGAAACGATCCGTTGCCGGGTGCCACGCCGATCTTGCCGCTCCACGCCGCATCAGTCAGACCAAAAACGGAGGTCGGCAACGTCGACGCGTCGATGCTGTTGGTGTTGTACACCAGCACGCGCTGACGACCCGTCAGCCCGACCCAATGGTTGTCGTCGTCACGAACCCCGACAGGAACGAGGTCGAGCGCGCTGGCCGGCATCGTCTGCAGACGGTCACGATCCTCGAGATAGCCCATTGCGCCCGGACTCTGCGAGATGAACAGATCAGCCGAGACCTTGCCGGCTTCGGCCTCCTCGTCGATCAGCAACGCAAGGTCGGGTGACTGGCCGTACTTGACCTCGACCTTGATCCCCGTCGCCTCCGTGAAGTCCTTCAGCAATGGTCCGATCAGATCATCGGTGCGACCGGAGTAGATGGTCAGGTCTGGCTTGTCCTCGCTACAGCTTGCTCCGAACAAGCCAGCGACGAGGAACACAGATGAGGTCAGCAGAAGTCGGCGGTTCACGACGGCGACCGTAGCCGATACCATCCCCTGATGGAAAGCGCGCCTAACATCTCGAGGGTGCTTCACGCTCAACCGCTCGCCGTCGAGACGCTGCAAGCCAGCCTGCATCGCGTCGGGCGGACCGACCCGACCCGAACGGCGCTTGTCGAGGGCGATCGCATCGTCACCTACGCCGAGCTTTCTCGGCGCGTCGCTGAGACGGCCGAAAGCTGGGATCTCCTGCAAAGGTCCGTGGTCGTGCTCTCGGGCGACAGTTGTGTCGAACTGATCGTCGCCTACCTGTCCTTGCTGGAAGCTCGACACGTTCCCCTGCTCGCGGAGCGCGTCGACTCGGTGATCGACGTGTGGCGGCCCGCAGCCGTCGTGACGTGCAGGGCGGGTGAGCAGATGCATGTCGTGCCGTCAGCACGCGAGCACCAGCACGGGAGGGAACAGGCGCTGCACCCGGACCTCGCGCTGCTGATGACCACCTCCGGATCAACCGGGTCACCGAAGTTGGTCCGATTGTCCTCCCAGAACCTCATCTCCAACGCCCATGCCATCGCCGACTACCTCCGCCTCACCGCCGACGACCGTGGGATCACCTCGTTGCCGATGCACTACTGCTACGGACTCTCGGTGCTGCACTCGCACCTCGTATCGGGCGCATCGCTCGTCCTCACGACCGCGTCCGTGGTTGACCCGTGCTTCCGGCAGGCGGTGACCGACCATGCGGTGACCAACATCGCCGGCGTGCCGTTCACCTTCGACCTGCTCGAGCAGTCACGCTTCTCCGACCTGAATTTTCCGAGCCTCAGGTTCGTGACCCAGGCCGGCGGCCGGATGGCGCCCGAGATGGTGTCACGCTGGGCACGACGATTGTCCGAGCACGGTGCCGAGTTGTTCGTGATGTATGGCCAGACCGAGGCAACGGCACGGATGACCTACCTGCCGCCTTCACTCGTTGCCACCTGCCCCGGCGCCATCGGTGTACCGGTGTCCGGGGGCCGCATCCGCCTCCAGCGACATCCAGCCGTTGACGAACCAGGCGTCGGCGAGATCGTGTACGAGGGCCCGAACATCATGATGGGCTACGCAGAACATCCCGATGATCTGGCCAAGGGGCACGAACTCCGTGAACTGCGTACCGGTGATCTCGGCCGGCTTCGACCAGAGGGCGTGTACGAGATCGTTGGTCGTGTCTCGCGGTTCGTGAAGCTGTTCGGGCTCCGCGTCGACCTCGACCATCTCGAGCGCACGCTTGCTCATCTGGGAGTCGTGGCGGTCGCCGGTAACGACTCGGCCCTCGTCGCCGCTGTGCTCTGCGGGCAGTTGGACGACAGCGGCATGAATGCCGACCAGCTCCGAAGGACGATCAGCGAGCAGACGCGTCTTCCTCGACGGTGCATTCATATCGTGGACTGTGATGTTCTGCCGCGCACCGCGAGCGGCAAGGTCGACGGACCGGCACTCGTCACGATGGCAGCAGCCGCAAGCGCCCACGAGGTCGCCCAGCCCGCGTCGGCCCACCACGTCGTTGCGGCTGTGTTCTCGGACGTGCTGGGGCGTGACGACGTGGGCGACCACGACACGTTCGTGTCCCTCGGTGGTGACTCGCTCAACTACATCGAATGCGGTATCAACCTCGAGGCACTGGGTGGAACCTTGCCTCAGGATTGGCACACCCGAACGGTCGCCGATCTCGAACATGCCATGACGGTTTCTACTCGGTCTCGCGTGCCTCGGCTCGACACGACAGTGTTGCTCCGCACGTTCTCGATCTGCGCCATCGTGGCCACCCACATGCGCCTCCACCGTTTCCCGGGCGGGGCGCATCTACTGCTCGCAGTGGTCGGCTACAACTTCGCCCGCTTCCAGCTCTCGATCAGCACGACACGAGCCCGGATCACGAGCGGGGTGAGAACCGCAGCACGCGTTGGACTCCCCGCCTCTGCCTGGATCGGAATCAACATGCTCATTGCCGGCGGCTACAGCGTGGGCGCACTCGCACTGGTGAACAACTACACCGGATCGCCATGGCGTCGCGAGGGCCGATGGCAGTACTGGTTCTTCGAGGTTTTCGTCCAGCTGCTCGTGCTCTCTTCGGCGATACTCGCAGTGCCCGCTCTGCGGCGACTCGAACGCCGAGCACCTTTCTGGTTCCCACTCGTGCTGCTGACGCCACTGCTCGCCTTCCGCTTCCAGATGTGGGAGCTGGGCGACCACTACAACTATCTGTTCCGCACGCACACCGTCGCATGGTTGTTCGTGCTCGGCTGGGCTGTCCATCAAGCCACGAATGCTTGGCAAAAGCTGCTCGTCTCGGCGATTGCCATCGCATCAGTCCCGGAGTTCTTCGGCCGCAATCAACGAGAGATGTTCGTGCTGGCAGGGCTGCTGTTGCTCACATGGCTGCCCGCGATCCCGCTTCCACGGCCGATCCACCGGATCCTCGGCGTGATCGCCTCCGCGAGCATGTGGATCTTCCTCGTGCACTGGCAGGTGTGGCCTCCCCTCGATGCCGTTCTCCAACGAGAGGTCGCATACCTACTCACGATCCTCGTGGGGATCGTGGTGGGGTGGACGATCTCGCGTGCGACTTCCGCGATCGGTTCCGCAGTGGCGAGCGGCGAAGTAACGCGTCACGGGGTCGCCACACGCACACTCAAATTCCGTACACGTCAGATCGAACTTGAAGCTCTGGCATCCATGAGATCTTCATGAGCTCGGCGTGGCCCTCACATCTGTAGGGGCGAGTGGGCGAGCCACTCTGGTGGTGCTGTCGGCGGGGCGGTACCGCAACGCGGGTGTTGCTGGCCGGTTGCGGACGCCGGGCTGGGCGTCGGGGTCCTGCACCCATACTCACCTCGATCGCGTTCGGGTCCCGAACAACAGGCTCAGAATATGACCGAAGTCCGTCACCAAGCCGGTTGGTACGTGTCGCTGAGTAGAGCCCAGGCCTCTGCGACGGGTTGTTGGCGGGAACGTTGCCGCGTGCTGAAATCATGGCCGGAGCGCTGGACGTTCATTGCATGGCCGACCAATGCGATGGCGACACCCAGCCGGCGATGAGCGAGTCGGGTGGCCGCTTCCCGGACGCGAACACGAAATCCTCGAACGAATCGCTCGCGGCGACTCCAACCGCACCATCGCCGATCGGCTCGGTCTCAGCCCGAAGACCATCGCTAACAACCTGTCCAACATCTTCACCAAACTTCACGTCACCGACCGCACCCAAGCAGTCGTCCGAGCCCGCGACGCTGGCCTCGGCCACCCACCACCGCCACAGCGTCCCGGAGCCTCGAGATGACGCGGAGCCGGCGTTTGGCTCGCGCCGATCTATCTCAACTCCGTGCGATCGTTGTCGCGATTCGCCGACGCGGCCCCACGCTCATGCCGGCGGTGAACCGCGTCCGGGCAAGCCCGGCTCTGCCGCGTCGCCGATGTCTCGTCGTCCGTCCGTCGAGGTCGTCGTGCAACCGGACTGCAACCGAAAGTGAATGCCGTTGAGGCCAATCGCGGTCACTCTCGTCAACTCACGTTGGTCGACCGGGCTGCTCACGGTCGGCGGGCGGTCATGTCGGTCAACCGCGGTGAGCGCGCTCATCACCCGAAGGTCGCAGGTTCATCTTCAACCTTGTCACTGATCCTGCGTTCTTGATAGTTGCGTGGGATCGGGTGCGGGGCAACCGGGGTGCACGCTCGGCCGGGGTCGATGGGGTTTCTCCACGCTCGATCGTGTTCGGCAGCGAACGTTTTTCGAGTGACCTGAGCGATATTCTCCGGTCACGACAGTTCCGGCCGCTACCCGTGCGGCAGGTGATGATCCCCAATGCGAACGGGGAACTACGCCCTTTGGGCATCCCGACCGCACGGGACCGAACCGTGCAAGCCGCGCTCGAGCTGGTGTCGTCAGGCTGACCCGGGCTGACCTGCACCGCGGACAAGTTCTGGTTCGCTCACGCGGATTCGCTCGAGATTCGCGAGCCACATGTTGGTGATGTAGTGGGGTCGGAACGAGGTCCGACCAGCGGCGACCTCGGCGGCGGAGATTTCCGTGCCGCCCGCAGCGGTGCAGTCGAGATCCAGGCGAGCACATGCTTCCAGCGTCACGGCTTCCACGATTGCCTGTTCGAGCGTTTGTGACGCAAGCAGCGCGCCATGATTCTTGATCCACACCACCCGGTTGTCGCCGAGGGAGTCGACGACCGAGATGTGTGGTCGAATGCCATCGTCGGCGTGCACGGCCTGCTCGCCGTGGAACAGTACGGACGCGACGCCGAACATCCCCATCGGCCGCGAAAGCGATGACAGCACTGTTGCGTAGTGCGAGTGGAGGTGGACGATGGCGTGCACATCGGTGCGTTGGGTGTAGATGGCGCCGTGCATGCGCATCGCCGGGGCGAGTCTGACCCGACCGGCGAGCACGTTCATGTCCCAATCCAACAGCGCGACGTTGTCGGGTTGAGTCTGGCTGAAGTACTCGAACGCTGTGCACCAGAAGCCGCGACCGTCGGGAGATCGTGCGCTGACCTGCCCGCCGACCGCTGATTCGCAGCCTTCGAGGGCGAGAATGCGCTCACCGATCACGAGGGTCCTGCGGAGCTGTGAGTCGTCCATGCGGTCTGCAAACTAGCAAACAGCCGTTTGTTCGACGCGCTGCTCTGTCGGCTTGACAGCGCATCGGACCGCGCCTAGACCTGCCGTCGTGTCCATGCCAGAAGACCCCCAGGCCATGCCGTCGACCGCCGAACTCGAGCAGATCTATCAGTCGGTCAAGAACTGGACGAGGTGGGGGACCGACGACGAACGCGGCGCTCTCAACCACCTCACCGACGCACATCGGGCGGCGGCCGCAGCGCTGGTGCGTACCGGCCGAGCCGTGAGCATGGCGCACGATCTGACCACTCGCCCGACACCTGAGACGCCCAGCCCCGCACACCACCACATGCTGTCCAGCGGTGATGCTCTCGGGTCCAGCGGCGTTCCCGACTACGAGGCGACGCAGGACTATCTCGGTACCGCGGTGCACGGCCTCGGCCTCACCCACATCGATGCGCTCTGCCACATGTTCGTCCGAGGTGAAATGTACGGTGGCCGGCCGGCGTCGATGGTGCGCAGCACGGGTTCGCTGGCGAACACGATCATGTCGGCGTCCGACGGCGTGATCGGCCGCGGCGTGTTGCTCGACATCCCGTTCGCGCTCGGCACCGACTTCCTCGATGCCGAGTACTCGGTGACGGTGGCCGACCTCGAAGCTGCCGAACAGGCGCAGGGGACGACTGTCGGCACCGGCGATCTGCTGATCATCTCGACCGGTCGCGATGCCCGCAAGCTCGACAGTCATGGCCGACTGGACCCGTTCTCCGGCGGCCTCCCGGGCCTGCATCCGCGTACGCTGCCATGGTTGCACGAACGTGAGATCGCCCTGCTCGCCAGCGACGGCATCTCCGATCACATGCCATTCACTTCGATCCCCGAATGGCCGTTCCCCGTCCACCAGATCGGCATCGTCGGCATCGGCCTGCACCTGATCGACAACCTGCGTCTCGACACCGTCACCCACGTCTGCCGCGACGAACGCCGTTGGGAGTTCTTGATGTCGGTCTCGCCGATGCGCGTCCCGGGCGGCACCGGTTCGCCGGTCAACCCGATCGCAGTCTTCTGAGCGGTAGTCAGGTCGAGTGGCGAACTGAAACAAACGACTGTTAGCCTGTCGGAGATCGATTCGACGATGGAGGGGCCCACGTGTACGACCTGCTGATCAGTGGTGGACTGGTCGTCGACGGCACCGGCCTGCCGGGACGAACGGGGGACATCGCGATCACCGGCGGTCGGATCGTGGCTACTGGACGACTCCGGGGCCAGAACGCCACCCGCACGATCGACGCCACCGGCCTGGTGGTCGCCCCCGGCATCGTTGACGCTCACACGCACTACGACCCGCAGCTCACCTGGGACCCGCTCTGCGACAGTTCTTCGCTGCACGGCGTCACCACAGTGGCGGCTGGCAACTGCGGATTCTCGATCGCGCCGGTGAAGCCCGAGGACAGGCCGTACACGGCGCAGATGTTCGCCCGGGTGGAAGGCATGGATCCGTCGGCGCTCGACCAGATCGCGTGGACCTTCGAGACGTTCCGCGAGTTCCTCGATACCCGAGCGGGCCATCTCGGTGTCAACCTCGGCATGTACATCGGGCACTCCGCGGTACGCCGCTGGGTGATGGGTGATGCGGCCTTCGAGCGCGGCTCGAACGAGGACGAGATGCGCCAGATCGCGGCGATCGTCGATGATGCGATGGCGGCTGGTGCGCTGGGCTATTCGTCCTCACATGCGCCGACACACCTCGACCTCGCCAATCGGCCGGTGCCCAGCCGACTCTCCAGCCTCGACGAACTGCGAGTGCTGTCGGAGATCGTCGGCAAGTACGGTCGCGGCTCAATCGCCTACGCACCGGAGAGCGCGGTGGAGGGCATCAACGCAGCGGATCGCGATCTGCTCATCGAACTGGCTGGACTCGGTGGCGTGCCGCTCGTGACGCAGGGTCTCGGCGGGCGCTCGAAGGTGGATGCGCCGACCAAGACCTGGTTGGAATCGCGTGACTTCCTCGACCGCTCGGCGGCGATGGGGTCGCCGGTCTACTCGCTGCTCATGACCCGCCCGCTCAACGGCCCGTTCACGCTGGCCGGGGGGACGTCGCGTTACGAGGGCGTGCCGCTGTGGCACGAACTGATGAACGTGCCGCTCGACGAGCGCCGCCGCCGCATCACCGATCCCGAATCGCGTGCAGCGCTGCGCACCGCGATCGACAACCCCAATCGCGACGCATCACAGGGCTCGACACTGCCGCCGCCGTTCTGGGCATCGATGAGGGTGTCGTCCTCGAGTGCACCACAGAACCAGCGCTATGTCGGCGGTGTGATCGGCACGATCGCTGCAACGGAGAACCGCCACCCGGCGGACGTGATGTTCGACATCGCACTTGCCGACGATCTGCAGGCCGTGTTCCACTGGGCCAACGAGACACCCGAGTGGCGCGAACTGCTCAAGGATGTACAGCGTCATCCGCAGATGATTGCCGGAGTCAGCGACGGCGGCGCCCACCTCGATCGTGACGACGGCGCGGAGTGGAGCACGCACTTCCTTGCAACGTGGTGGCGTGAGGAGAAGGTGTGGCGGCTGGAGGAAGCGATCCGTCGGATGACGGCGCTGCCCGCCGCGATCCTCGGACTCACTGATCGCGGTCTGCTGCAGACCGGGTTTGGCGGCGACGTCTTCATCTTCGACCCGGAGCGTGTCGATGTCGGCACGTGCAAGGCAGACCGCGACGTTGTGCTCGGTGTCGAGCGTTTCCGCGCAGTACCCGTCGGCATCGAAGCCACCATCGTCAACGGTGCGGTGGTGGTCGAGCGCGGAGAACGCACCGACGCGGTACCCGGCATCGTGGTTCGGCCCGGCTGAGCCACGTCTGCGGCAACGATCGACAGCACGTCATCGAGCACATAGAGCACACTGCAACGACACAAACACAGGGGTTGATCATGGGTGAGACATCACGACAGGTTCGAGACGCACTGGGACATCCGGTGCTCGACGTCGACGGTCACGTCATCGAGTTCATGCCAGCGGTGCTGCCGTACCTGCGCGAATCGATGGGCTCGAAGCTGTTCGAGAAGTACATCAATCAGCCCTCGCCGATCGCGAAGATCCTGGGCGCGGACACCGCCACCAGGGCTCAGCAGCGCACGCCGCAGTCGGCCTGGTGGGGCACTCCGGCAGCGAACACCCGTGACCTCGCGACCGGAGCGATCCCCGGACTGATGTACGAGCGCCTGGACGAGTTCGGTCTCGACTACTCGGTCCTGTACCCGACCAAAGGCTTCGGAATCGCCGGCATCGCAGATCAGGACCTGCGCCTTGGCGTCTGCCGTGGCTTCAACGAGTTCTACGCAGCGACCTACCAGCCGTATCAGGACCGGATGACGGCGGCCGGCGTGATCCCCACGCACACGCCCGAAGAAGCGCTGGCGGAGCTCGAACACTGCAAGAAGATCGGCCTGAAGGCGATTGGCTTCCCCGAGGGGGTGACGCGGGCCATCTCCAAGCCGGAACTGGACAACCCGACGCCGTTCCTGTTCCCCGGCCAGACCCACTACTTCGACTGGTACGGCATCGACAGCCCCTACGACTACGACCCGGTGTGGGCCAAGACCCAGGAGCTCGGCTTCGCCGCGATGTTCCACGGCGGTCTGGGCAACATGCCGTCGGGTTCGTTCACCGCCACCACCAACTACACCTTCAACCACATCGGCTCGTTCGCCCACCGGATGCACCCGCTGTGCAAGTCGCTGTTCATGGGTGGTGTCACCAACCGCTTCCCGAACCTCAACTTCGGCTTCCTCGAGTGCGGGGTCGGCTGGGCGGTCATCTTGATGTGCGACATCATCGAGCACTGGGAGAAGCGCAACATGGACGACATCCGCCGCCTCGACCCGGCGACCATCGACTGGGCGATGTTCGAGGATCTGTTCAACTCCCACGGTGCGGACCTGTTGGCCAAGGCCGGCGAGATCGACCTCGATGCAGCGATGCGCGCCCTGCCTGGCACCGGCGTTCCGCCCGACGAGATGGATGAATGGCGGTTTGTGGACATCCACGACAAGCGCGACATCGTCGACAAGTTCGTGCCCAGCTTCTACTTCGGTTGTGAGGCCGACGACCGCACCATTGCGTTCGCCTTCGCTCCGGCCAACCCGTTCGGTGCCCGTCTGCGTCCGGTCTTCTCCAGTGACCTCAGCCACTGGGACGTGCCCGAGATGAACGAGGTCGTCGAGGAGGCACAGGGTCTGGTGCGCAAGGGCGTTCTGACCGAGCAGGACTTCAAGGAGTTCGTGTTCGAGAACCCGGCCCGGTTGCTGCTGCAGCAGAATCCCGACTTCTTCGTCGGCACCGCAGCCGAGGACTCGACCCGTGAGTTGGCCGACGAGATGCGTGCTGCAACGGGCCGAACCGTGGCGCCCGCGATCAGTGCGGTGCCCGGATGACCCCGTTGGTGCTGCGCGGCGGCACTGTCGTGGATGGCACCGGTGCGCCCGCCCGCATGGCCGACGTCCTGATGGCCGACGGCAAGATCGTGGCTGTCGGCGACATCTCGGCCGAGCAGTCGGCGCACGCCACCGAGGTGGATTGCGCCGGTCTCGTCGTTGCCCCCGGCTTCATCGATCCGCACACGCACTACGACGCGCAGGTGCTGTGGGACCCGGGCCTGACGCCGTCCACGTGGCATGGCGTCACCACCGTTGTCATGGGTAACTGCGGCTTTGGCATCGCGCCTACCCGCCCAGCTGACCGGAACACCGTGATGCGTGTGCTCGAGAACGTCGAGGGTATGCCGCTCGCTGCGCTGGAGGCGGGTATTCCCTGGACCTTCGAGACCTTTCCCGAATACCTCGACACACTGGACGCGCTCCCACTGCGCATCAACGTTGCGGCGCTGATCGGACACACACCGTTGCGCTTCTACGTGATGGGCGATGAGGCGACCGAACGTGAAGCCACCGCCGACGAGGTGGTCTCGATGAAGCAGATCGTGGCCGAGGCCATCGACGCCGGAGCGATCGGCTTCTCGACGTCACGCTCGGCGTCGCATCTGGGCGCATACGGCAAGCCGGTGCCCAGCCGAGCCGCCGCACTCAGCGAGATCTGGAGCATCGCCGGTGCTCTCGGTGAGGCCGGTCGTGGAACGGTCGAGGCAACGTGGGGCCCGGACCTCTTCGTGGACGAGTTCGCTCGTCTCGCCAACGACATCGGCCGTCCTGTTTCGTGGGCTGCGATCATGGCGGGCCGCAACCAGCCCGGCTACTCCGATGACGTGATGGCGCGGGTGAAGGCAGCCGGCGGCAATGTGCATCCGCAGGTGGCGTGTCGGCCGATCGTGGTGCAGATCACCCTCAACGATCCGTTCCCGTTCGCCAATGTCGGTGCATTCGGCGAGATTCTCGCGCTGGAGCGCGACGACCGAGCTGCGCTGTACCAGCAGGCCGCATGGCGTCAACGGGCCGACCCGCAGATGCGCGCTGCGTGGGGCGACATCATCGACCACACGCGGGTGGCGGAATCCACCGCCCATCCAGAACTGCAGTACGGAGCCACGTTGGCCGAGATGGCCGCCGTGCGCGGGGGCACCTCGATGGACGTGATGGTGGACATCGCCGCCGCCGATGGCTTCGAGACCCGGTTCCTCGTCGCGATGACCAACGACGACGAGGAGGCGGTGGGGCGTCTGCTTGGCAACGATCAGCTGCTGCTCGGTCTCTCCGATGCCGGTGCACACACCAGCCAACTGTGCGATGCCAACTTCGCAACCCACCTGCTCGGCCACTGGTGTCGAGACAAGGGTGTGCTCTCGCTGGAGAAGGCTGTGTGGCGGCTGACAGGACATCCGGCGCACGTGTACGGGATGGACGATCGCGGCATCATCGCCGAGGGCGCCGTGGCCGACATCGTCGCATTCAACCCGGCCACCGTCGGCACGTCGTTGCCACAACGGGTGTACGACTTCCCGGGCGGCGCCGATCGGCTGATCGCGCACAGTACCGGCATCGAGCATGTTTGGGTCGCCGGGGTTGCGATCCGAACCGACGGCAACGATCTCGACGCGGCGGGCACGGGGCGTCTGCTGCGCAATGGCGTCGACTGACAAAGCGCCGATCGGCAGTTTGCGCAATCGATTCACTGCACATCGATCCACAGGGGGAAAGTGATGACGGAAACCACGGAAATGATCAACCGGCTCGCCGGGCAGGGACACCTGGTCGGGGACGGCTGGTCCAACTCGGACTCGGCAGGGCGCTACATGCACCACGACCCGAACACAGGGGAATTGCAGGCCGAGGTCGCGCTGGGGGGTGTGGCCGAGATCTCTGCCGCTGTCGACGCGGCCACTGCTGCCGGACCGGCGTGGCGGGCGATGCCGTTGGAGGAACGGGCCGCGATCCTGTTCCGACTTGCTGATCTCTTGGTCGAGAACGATCCAGGATCAGCACTGCTGAACGCTCGCGACAACGGTACGCCGATCAGCACGATGCGGCCCGGCCTGTACGCAGCATCGTGGGTGCGCTACTACGCCGGTTGGGTCGACAAGGTGGGCGGCCACGTCGTGCCCGTCTCGAGCGGTCTCGACTACGTGCTGCCCGAGCCGTTCGGGGTGATCGGCGCGATCGTGCCGTGGAACGGACCAATGATGGGTATGGGCCAGAAGGTCGCTCCAGCGCTTGCCGCCGGGAACACCGTGGTTGCCAAGCCGCCAGAGATCGCTCCCTTCGGCGCGCTGCGGTTCGCTGAACTCGCGCTGGAGGCTGGCCTGCCGCCCGGTGTGCTCAATGTGGTGACCGGCGGTGCCGAGGCAGGCCAGGCGCTGGTACGCGACCCACGCGTGGGCAAGGTCTCTTTCACCGGTGGGCATGTCACGGCCCGAGCCGTGATGGTGGCGGCTGCGGAGACCCTCAAACCGCTGGCACTCGAGCTCGGTGGCAAGTCCGCCAACATTGTCTTCCCCGATGCCGACCTCGACATGGCGGCGATGCTCGCCGTCCTCTTCGGCGTCGGTGTGCTCTCCGGGCAGGGCTGCGCGCTGCCGACGCGGCTGTACGTCCACGACGACGTCTACGACGCCGTGGTCGAGCGGGTCATTGCCCAGGCCGCCGCGATGGCTGTCGGCGACCCGTCCGACCCGGCATCGTTCATGGGCCCGGTCGTGACCGACAGCGCCTGCGCGCGCATCCTCGGCGTCATCGATCGCGCCACGTCCGAAGGTTCCGGCACGTTGCTGAGCGGTGGCGTGCGGATGGGTGGCAACCTGGCTGGCGGGTACTACGTGGCTCCCACGATTTTCGGCGATGTCGTCCATGGCAGCGATCTCGCGGCCAACGAGGTCTTCGGCCCGGTGCTCTCGGTGCTGCGCTTCCGGGACGAGGACGAGGTCGTGGCCAAGGCCAACGACAGCAACTTCGGCCTCGGTGCCTACCTCCACACCGCTGACATCGGTCGGGCCCACCGCGTCGCGCGGAAGCTGGAGGCCGGGATGGTGATCGTCAACGGACTGCCGGGTATGTCGCCCGGTGCCCCGTTCGGCGGATACAAGCAGAGCGGCTTCGGGCGAGAGGGTGGTCGCTGGGGGATCGAGGAATTCCTGCAGCAGAAGAACGTCTTCATCGCCGGCGCCTGATTGGCCGGCAGAGACCAGACACAGCACAGACCAGACATGCGGCACAGATCAGGGAACGAAAGGATCGTATGAACATCATTGGTGCAGGCGGTGGCAACACGGCCAGCGGGAACCGCAACGGTATCGAGGGCAGGGTCGCCGTGGTGACAGGCGCCGGTTCCGGCATCGGTCGGGCCAGCGCGCAGACACTTGCGGCACTGGGGGCGTCGGTCGTCGTTGCCGACATCAACCGCGACGGCGCGGAGGAGACGGTGAAATCGATCGTCGCGGCCGGCGGAGCGGCGATGGCCTGCGTTGCCGACGTCAGCGACGAGGCATCGGTTGCCGCCATGGTCGCTACCGCCGTGGACACCTACGGCTCCTTGCAACTGCTGCACAACAATGCCGCAGATGTCGTGATCATCCAGCGCGATGGCGACGTCATCTCGATGGAGACCGATGTGTGGGACCGGACGATGACGGTGAACGTCCGCGGTCCGATGCTCGGTTGCAAGCATGCGTTGCCGCACATGCTCGCCGCCGGCGGCGGTGCGATCGTGTGTACGTCGTCGACATCCGGTCAGTTCGGTGACCTGTCCCGGGTCGCCTACGGCGTGTCCAAGGCAGGCATCGACTCGCTCGTTCGTTACGTCGCGACGCTGTACGGCAAGCAGGGCGTGCGCTGCAATGCCGTTGCTCCCGGCGTCGTGAAGACCCCGGCCCTGACGGCCAACGTGCCCGCCGACCAGATCGCGCTGTTCCAGCGCAACCACGTCACCCCTGGGATGGGAGAGCCACAGAACATTGCCGATGTCGTGGCCTTCCTGCTCGGCGACGGTGCCGCCTACATCACCGGCCAGGTGGTCAACGTCGATGGCGGTCTCACGATGCACACGCCGCTCTACGCAGAGTTCGTGCAATGAGCGAGCAGCCCGCCAGGCGATTCCCGTTCGACCCGTTCGATCCTGCCCAGACCCAGCACATGTGGGACCTCATGGCGGCAATGCGCGCCGAAGAACCAGTGAGTCGCCCGATCGACGGTTTCGTCTACGTTGCCGACCATGCAGACGTCAAGGCGACATTCCGCGACGCCAAGACCTTCTCGTCGGCCGAGGGCTTCCGGTCGCCCGGAGTGGTGGTCGCTGACGACGAGAGCTTCCTCGGAGAAATCGACCCTCCGCTGCACACCGATGTTCGCCGCTTCGTGCTGCAGGCCTTCACACCGGCAGCCGCCGCAGCCAGCGAGGACTGGATGCGCTCGACGGTACGGCGGATGATCAGCGGCATCGCCAATGCTGGCGGCGGAGATCTGATGGCGTCGCTGTGTACCCCGCTGCCCGGCGCGGCGGCTGCCCACGGCCTGGGTCTGCCCGACGACATCCACCACCAGCTGACGACCTGGACAACCGAGCTTCTGCACTCGACTTGGCCGGCCAGCAACGCCACCGAGCGCGGTGTCGGCATCGGCGGTGCGTTCCCTGAGTTCGCCTCGATCATCGACGACGCAATCATGTCCCGGCGATCTGCGGGCGACGATGCTCCGGACGATCTGTTGTCACGCATGATCAGCGCGGAGCACGACGGTGTTCGACTCAGTGACGTCCACATCCGGACACTGGCGGTCAACTCCATCGCCGGCTCGCTGAGCACCACCTACCTGCTCGGCAACCTGCTCTACCGCTTCGTGACCGACCCCAGCGGTTTCACCGAGGTACTGCGAGCGCGTCCCGATCTGATCCCGATGGCGGTGGAGGAATCTCTGCGCTTCGAACCTCCCGTGCTGTTCTTGTTCAGGACTGCCAAGCACGACACGGCTGTCGGCGGGTGCCCGGTGCACCAGGGTGAACGGGTGCTCGTCGGCATCGCCTCTGCCAATCGCGACGAGGCTGTCTTCGAACACGCGGACGAGTTCCGGCTCGACCGCGATCGCCTACCGGACGACCACTTGTCGTTTGGCGCCGGGGCGCATCTGTGCCTCGGAAACCACCTCACCCGGCTCATCGGACGGGTGGTTCTGGAGGAGATGTTGGCCGCATTCGGGCCCGCTCAGATCATCCTGAGTGACGGCTACGAAAGACATCTGGTCCCGATGTTCTTGGAGTATGGTCCCGAATCGCTGGACGTAACGGTCGTCCCGGCATCGTGAGAAGGTCAGAGGTGGCACGTGTCCGCACGGCGTGACGAAATCGTCGCAATCGCGAAAAAACTGTTTGCGGAACAGGGCTACGTGAGCACCTCCATGCGCGACATCGCCGACGCCACGGGCCTGCTGCCGGGCAGCCTGTACACCCACTTCAAGTCGAAGGCGCAGCTGGTCGAGGAGATCGTCGCGGTGTTTTACCGTGACCTGATCGCGGCCCAGCAGGATGCCAGCTCCAACGAAGGCACCGGTGCCGATCGCTTCCGGCTGATGTTGCGCGCGACATACCGGGTGTGCGAGGCATATCCAGATGAGTTGACGATCCTGCACTACGACTGGAAGGAACTGTCGAACCTCGACGAGATTGCGGAGGTGCGCGAGATCAGCGTGCGCACCCTGGCGACGTGGCGCAAGGTGATCAAGGACGGCATTGCCGATGGCACGCTGCGTTCGGCGATGAGCCCCGAGCTCGTCAGCCGCATCGCCACCGGCGCGATTCACGCGATGCTCGACCCCGTGCGCTATCGCGACCAGCCTGCGAACAAGAAGGCGAACGCGGTGCAGCAGCTGGAGGACATGCTGATGGACGGCCTACTGGCGCCGACCGCGGCGCCCGCCGCCGCTGTCACGTCGCGACAGCAGGGATGACCTCCGCGCCGAAGAGGCGCAGCATCGCCGCGATCTCCTCGGACTCGCCCATCGACGATCGCTCACTCGCGCTGGACGGCAGGCCATCGCGCTCCACCTGGCGACGATCGCTGCCGAGCCACGCATACCGGCCGGGCATGAAATGGTGTTGGCCGATCGTCGCAGTGTCGAAGCCGCTGGCCTCTGCAATCGCCGCCGACTCGTACGTCTGACGGAAGGTGTTCGCTGGCTGATGCATCGCGCGCGACGGGCAGCGAGAACGAGTACTTCATCCAGCCGTTCTACAGCGCGGTCGGTCACCGACAACGATCAGAGTCGGGATGGCCTCTGCGTTTGCCGATGGGGCTAACAACCGTTAGTTTCACCATCATGACGCGAGAAGCACCGGGAATGCCGCAGTACGACTTCGACGGCAAGGTGGTGGCAATCACGGGAGCTGCGGGTGGCATCGGCAGGGCGACCGCGGTGAAGTTCGCATCCTTCGGCGCAAGCGTCGTCGTCGCCGACATCGATCTCTCGGGGGCCAACGACACGGTGGACATCATCACAGCCGCTGGCGGACTGGCCACAGCCGTGCAAACGGATGTCTCCGATTCCGCTTCGGTTGCGGCGATGGTCGCGACCGCCGTGAACACATACGGCGGGCTGGACATCGCCCACAACAACGCCGGCATCGTCGGTGCAGGGGCGAACATCGCCGACATGCCCGACGAGGTCTGGGAGCGCGGCATCGCTGTCATGCTCTCGGGCGTGTTCTACGGCATCAAGCACGAGGTGCCTGCACTGCTCGCTCGTGGGGGTGGCTCGATCATCAACACCTCGTCCGGCGCCGGTCTGATCGGCTTCCCCGGGATGGCCAACTACGTCGCGGCCAAGCACGGCGTGATCGGTTTGACCAAGAGCGCTGCCCTCGAGTACATCACCCTGGGCATCCGGATCAACGCGATCTGCCCGGGCACCGCCCGGTCGCGGATGGTAGACGAGTGGATGAACGGCAGCGCAGAGGCCGAGGCGCAGGTCGCCGCGCTGCACCCGATCGGCCGGATCGCAGATGCCAACGAGATCGCCGAAGCTGTGCTGTGGCTCGCGTCGCCGGCGGCCTCGTTCGTTGTCGGTGTAGCGATGCCCATCGACGGCGGCTACACGCTGCCATGAGCTCGGTCGTGATGTTCGCTTCAGACCTCGAAGGGCTGACGATGCTCGCCGAATCGCTGGGAGCCGATCTCGTCATCACGCCGCAGTGCCCGGTCGCCAACGACGATCCGAGCGGCGTGGCCGACGCCTGGTCGACGGCGTCGACGTCGGCTCTCGACTCGTGGCGGGCTCGGGCCGCTTCGGGGGCCAGCGCCTCATCGGTCATCGTCGCTGTCTGGCCGAACGAGCACGCCGCACTGCCGTTGGCGGAAATGTCCTCCGGTGAGTTCGCTCGGCGCCTCGAGTGGCCGTTTGCAGCCTGGTACGCCGCACTGGGCGCGGCGTCATCGCGCTGCGCCGACGGTGGCGCGATCGTGGCGGTGATCGAACGCCCTCCGCCGCTCGATGCCGCCGGCTGGGCAACCGAGAGCGGGCTGGCCGATGCAGTGGAGGCGATGGTGCGCTCGCTCGCTCGGTCCGAGGGCCATCGTGGCGTGCGCGTCAACGCCGTCACGACGCCCACACGCGTCGCGCCGAGTGATCCGATCGCGCCGCTTCCGTCGCTGTCCACCTTCCCGGGCCGGCTCGACGGTGAGGTCAGCGATGCGGTGACGATGTTGATCGGTCCCGGCATCAGCGGGATCACCGGCACCGTGGTGCACGCCGACTGTGGCCGGAGTTGGCGGTGACGCCACCGGTGATCCTGATCACCGGCGCCAGTGGAGGCGTCGGTCGAGGCATTGCCCATGCCTGCGGAACGTCCGGCTGGACCGTGTGGATCGCGGCTCGCCGCCGCCTCGAGGGCGAACAGGTCGCCAGTGAAGTGACCGCCGCAGGCGGCGAGGGACACTTCGTCATCTGCGATGCGTCCGATGCCGATGACGTCGAGCGAGCGGTACAGGAGGTCGTGGCGACGAGTGGGCGCCTCGACGGTGTGGTGCTCAACGCGACGAGCGGGTCCTCACCCAAGCCGGTCGTGTTCATCGACGTCGCGATGGCCGATGTCGAAGACCATGTCGCGGTGTCGCTGCGGGGGATGCATCACCTGGTGCGCTCCACCCACGAACACCTCCGTGCCACGCAGGGCTCCATGGTGGTGCTGACATCCGAGGCGGGATTCGAGGGCAAAGCCAAGCTGAGCGTCTACGCCGCGATCAAAGCAGCGCAACGCGGAATTGTCCGCAGTCTGGCTCGAGAATGGGGTCCCGAGGGCATCCGCATCAACTGTGTTGCACCACTCGCCAGCACGCCCGCGATGGAGCGAGCCTTCGAGATGGATCCCGCCATGGCGGCCCGCGTGCTCGGTCGTAACCCGCTCGGTCGGATGGGCGATCCAGCCACCGACGTGGGTCCGATCGTCCGTTTTCTGCTGTCGTCCGACGCCCGCTATCTCACCGGAAACACCTTGATGGCCGATGGCGGAAGCTGTCCGATCAGCTGAGCCGACAGGCGCGGTCGGACGGGCTGCAATAACCAAACAAACATTTGTATTTTCGTTGTCATCGCGCATACAATCGCCACGACGAGTGGGGACCACGATCACGTCACATGTCTCGAACGATTCGAGTCAACAAAGGGGGAAGTCATGAGGAACACCAGACAGGGCCGTGCTGGCCGATTGCTCAAGGGCGGGGCGCTGGCAACAGTGCTGGCGTTGGTTGCCGTTGGTTGTGGCAGCGACGCAAAGTCGTCGAGCAGCACGCAGGCGTCGACGGCGCCGACCACCGCGTCGAGCACGGCCGCCAGCACGGCGACCAGTACCGGTGACAGCACGGCTGGCTCGACCAGTTCGGGCGGCACCGTTCGCGGTGTGACTGACACCCAGATCACCATCGGTGGGCTCAGCGCTCTCACGTCCCCCGGCGGCGGCTACACCGGAGCCGACGCCGGCGCCAAAGCTCGCTTCGATCGCGCCAACAACGAGGGCGGAATCAACGGTCGAATGATCAACTACATCGGCGTCAAGGACGATGGCGAGGACTCCACCAAGAACCTCGACCTCGCCCGTGAATTGGTGCAGAAGGACGATGTCTTCGCACTTGCGCCGGTCGTCGGCCAAGGCCTGTTGCCGGCATCGTCGGACTTCCTCGAGGAGAGCAAGGTGCCGTACGTCGGCTGGGGTTTCATGCCCGGCTTCTGCGGCAGCAAGTTCGGGTTCGGCTTCAACGGCTGCATCACCCCGCCCGACGGCAGCATTGTCAACACCTCACTCGCCGGCACGCTCGTGCAGGCGTTGAAGCTGGGTGCCGGCGACACAGTCGCCGTCCAGGGCTATGACGCAGAGGGCGGCAAGCTGGGAGCGGACATCCTCGCTGCCGGCTTCGAGAAGGCGGGCGTGAAGGTGGTCTACAAGGACACCTCGATGCCCACCACCGATGCCACTGACTTCACACCATTCGTGCAGAAGATCATGGAAGCCGATGGCGGCAAGCCACCGACGGCCGTCGCAATGGTCTCGCTGTTCAACAACACGGTCGGCCTGACCGGGTCGCTCAAGACGGCGGGCTACGAGGGCGCCACGATGAACTTTCTGACCTACGTCCCAGGTCTGCTGGCGAGCGCCCCACAGGTCGCCGCTGCGATCGACGGCACCTACGTCAACACCCAGTGGCTGCCGCAGGAGTTCGGTGGCCCCGCCATCGACCAGCTCAAGGCTGATCTCACCGCAAGCGGTGCTGATCCGACGGTCGGCTTCGGTACGGCCATCGGCTACTGGTCCGCAGACGTCTTGATCCAAATGTTGCAGGCCGTTGGTCCAGACCTGACACCCGAGAACTTCGACAAGGTGATCAACGGTGGCTGGACCTACGAGCCCCAGGGTGATCCGTTCGGCATCGGTCCGGTGTCGTACCCGCAGGACCACAACCAGCCGACGCCGTGTGCGGCGCTGGTTCAGGTCGACGGCACCTCGTACAAGCCGATCCTGCCGATGACCTGCTACGAGATTGTCAAGAAGTAATTCGGCAGCAGCCGTTCACATATCCGAAATAGCGGTGCCCGGCCTGTGTTCGCACACGCCGGGCACCGCCTTGTCGAGAGGTCGCATGCAGTGGACAAGTTCATAGCGTTGGTCGTCAGCGGTGGGGTGTCGGGTGCCATCTACTCGCTGCTCGCATCCGGCCTCGTCCTCACGTATGCGACGTCCGGTGTTTTCAACTTCGCTCACGGCGCGGTCGCCTTCTCCACCGCGTTCTTGTTCTACGAGCTCAACACCGGTCTTGGTTGGCCGGTGTGGGCTGCCGCGCTCGTCTCGATCATGGTCTTCGCGCCGATGCTCGGCGTCCTGATGGACCGGATCATCTTCCGCTCGTTGCGAACGGCCGAGCAATCCACGAAAGTTGTCGCGACCGTTGGCTTGCTGGTGGCGATCCCCGCGGTCACGTTGTTCGTCACCGAGACCTTGATCAACACCTTCCACTGGAAAATCCCTGGTCCGGACAACATCTTCTCACCTCCCGGACTCGGGCCCGTCCCGAAGAAGAACTGGAAGCCGGTGGGCAACATCCGCATCGACTCCAACCAGGTCATCATCCTGGTTGCTGCAGTCGTCGCAGCCGTCGTGTTGTGGATCGTGGTGCGGCGTACACGCATCGGTCTGCAGATGCGGGCGTCGGTCGAGCGGCCCGACCTCGCCGAGGCCCGTGGGATCGACACCAACCGGGCGTCGGCGTTCTCGTGGGCGCTCAGCTTCATGCTCGCCGGACTGGCGGGAGTCGTCGGTGCGCCGCTGTTCAGCCTCACGCCGGCGAACTACACCGTGATCCTGTTCCTGTCCGCAACGGCTGCGGTCATCGGCCGCTTGCGATCGATCCCGATGGCCTTCGTCGGCGGCATCGTGCTCGGCCTCGCGCAATCGTTGTTCGCCGGTTACGCCACCTTCGCCGAGAGCATCACCGGGTTCTCCACGTCCGTGCCGTTCATCGTCTTGCTGATCGGCTTGATCGTGCTGGGGCGCGAGCGGGCCCGCATCGCCGGACAGGTGGCCGAGGTCGCGGCCCAGCCCGACTACCACGCCGATCTCCCTCGCTGGCGACGGCTTCTGCCATGGGTCGTGGCCATCGCCGCGTTCACCGTGTACCTGCTGTTCATTGCCGACGAGTTCTGGCGTGGTCTGTTGGTGAAGGGGCTGGCCTACTCGTTGATCTTCCTCTCTTTCGTCGTCGTGACGGGCATCGGCGGCATGGTGAGCCTGGCCCAAGCGACGTTCGTGACGATGGCGTCGCTGACGACCGGACTGTTGATGTCGCACGGTTGGCCATTCCTGCCGGCCGCGATCGCCGGTGTGCTGGCCGCCGCAGTGGTCGGGCTGATCGTGGCGCTTCCGTCGGTTCGCCTCGGCGGGTTGGCGCTCGCGCTCTCATCGCTCGCGCTCGCACTGTTGGGGGAGAAGGTGCTCTTCGCCTGGAAGGCGTTCGCCAACAGCAACTACGGCTGGAAGGTACCCAAGCCCAAGCTCGGCCCGATCGACATGCACGGCCAGCGAACGCTCGGCATCGTGTTGATGATCGTCGTCGGACTCGTGGTGTTGGTGATCCACAACCTGGTGCGCTCGGCATCTGGCCGCGAGATCGCCGCGGTGCGTACGGCCCCGCCGGCTGCCTCGGCTGTCGGGCTGTCACTGGTGCGCGGCAAGCTGTGGATCTTCGCTCTGTCTGCCGGTGTCGCCGGCCTCGGTGGCGTGATGATCGGCGTCTACAACGGCAGTGTCACCAACGCCTCGTTCCCGGCCGGGGTCGGCCTGGCTTGGTTGGCGATCGTGGTGCTGTTCGGTATCCGCAAGCCGAGCGGCGCGGTCATCGCCGGCATTGTCTTTTCGATCAGCCCGCAGGTGATTGGTTGGGTCACGGACTCCAATCGCATCGCCGACATCCTTTTCGGTCTCGGGGCGGTGCAACTGGCCAAGACGCCGGACGGCGTGCTCTCGAACTTCTCCCGGCAGGGCTTCGAACGTCGTGCCAAGCGTCGCCTCCGCCGCAAGACACTCGTCGAACCGGCTGCGTCGGACGTACAGCCTGCCGATGCGCATCCGGGCGGAGTCAGCGCCTTCGCAGTCGGCTCCGACGTCGGGGCCGATGCGGTGCTCGACCTCGCTGGTGTGATCGGTGGCTACGGCCCGGTCGAGGTGCTGCACGGTATCGACGTCAAGATCGCACCGGGAACCATCACCGCGCTGTTGGGCTCGAACGGCGCAGGCAAGTCGACCCTCTGCCTGATGGCGGCGGGCGGATTGCCGGCTGCGTCCGGGGTCATCCGTCTCACCGGCGTCGATGTCACCAAGTCCCTCGGCCATCGACGAGCCCGTCACGGTGTCGCCTACGCACCGGAGTCGCGCGGTGTGTTCCCAGGGTTGAGTGTCGAGGAGAATCTGACTCTCGTGCTTGCCAAGGCCGCTGATCGCAACATCGTCTACGAGCGTTTCC
Source organism: Ilumatobacteraceae bacterium (assembly GCA_039920665.1). Lineage (GTDB taxonomy): Bacteria > Actinomycetota > Acidimicrobiia > Acidimicrobiales > Ilumatobacteraceae > WLMZ01. The sequence continues at coordinate 7,774 of JBDSDH010000211.1, read as the reverse complement.
CCGTGCTCGGGGAACGGCGCAAGCTCGCGGCCGGCAGCCTGTCGGGCGGCGAGCAGCAGATGCTCGCGCTCGCGCCCCTGGTCGTCCACCCGCCCAAGGTACTCATCGCAGACGAGCCCAGCCTCGGTCTGGCCCCGCGCATCGTCGAGCAGGTGATGGCGTTATTGGTGGAGATGCGCAATCACGGCACGGCTGTCCTGGTGGTGGAGGAAAAGGCCACGCACGTCCTGCCCGTCGCGGACCAGGTCGCGTTCCTCGAACTCGGTCGCGTGACGTGGAGTGGTCCCGCCGCTGACGTCGATGCTGACGCCCTCGCCGCCAGCTATCTTCATGGCGGCCCGGCGTGATCTGTCAGGCCAACACGCGTTCGAAGCGCTGCCGAACGAAGTCCATCCGGTCTCTGTTCGGGAATGCCCACAGTTGTTCGGCGCGAACAGCCGCGACCATCACCGCGGCGACGTCGTCCGGGGTTTGGATGCCCTCGGTGATTGCGTCGACGCGCTCCTGCTCGTCCAGTGAGCCGCGGTCGTCGGTGCGCAGGTCCGATGGACGGTTGCGGTCGGCGCTGAACAACCGGGTGCGCACCAGAGATGGACAGACGGCAGTGACGCCGATGTCTGCACCGACCGCGTCGAGATCGCCGAGCAGCGCCTCCGAGATCGCCGCTGCCGCGTGCTTGGTCGCCGCGTACAGACCGTACCCGGGCATCACGGTCCAACTCGCCACAGAGCACGTGTTGACGACGTGGCCCGGCTCGCCCCGCTCGATCATCGTCGGCACGAAGCTGTGGATGCCGTGCAACAGTCCCCACACGTTGACGCCGAGCACCCACGTCCAGTCAGCCACGGTCGCATCCAGCAGCGATCGCGTCACGCTGACCCCGGCGTTGTTGCACAGCAGATGGACAGTGTGGTGAGCGCCGAACGCGGTATCGGCCAGCGACTGCACCGAGGCAGCATCGCTCACGTCGGTCACCGTTGTGATCACCGATCGTGCCTCGCCGACGAGCGAGTCGGCAGCAGACTGCAACGCGTCGCCTTCTATATCGGCGAGCACGAGATGCATCCCGAGCCCAGCAAGCCGGTGCGCGTATCCCAGACCGATTCCACTTGCCGCACCCGTGACGACGGCGACGCGATCATCGAACTCGTTCATTGCGACGGACTCCTCATTCTGGACAAGCGTTTGTTTGCAGACGGTAGCAGCCAGCGGGCAGGCCAACTCCAGCGACCGATCGAAAGCGAGACGACATGACCGACACCGATCGAGTGACGCCGCCCCTGGTGCGGGCGATGTCGCTCAGCGTCCGCTACGGCGGCGTGCACGCGCTGCGTGACGTCGACTTCGAACTCGAGGCGGGGGAGTTCTGCGGTGTGATCGGCCCCAACGGAGCCGGCAAGACGACACTGTTCGATGTCATCAGTGGCCACCGCGTGCCGACCTCGGGACGACTGGAGTTCGTCGGACAGGACATCACGTCCACTGGCCCAGCGTGGCGCGCCAGGCACGGCCTGCGGCGTACGTTCCAGCGCCAGCAGGTCTTCGGCACCCTGACGGTGGAGCAGAACGTGCTCGCTGCCCAGGATTGGCGCGGCGGTGAGGGAGGCTTCCTCTACGACCTGCTCGGGTCGCCCGGCCGGACCAAGGTACGCGACGAACGGCGCGAGCGGGCGTCACTCGTACTCGAGCGCTGCGGCCTGACGGGGAACCGTGACCACCGCGCCGGCACCTTGCCGATCGGAGCCGCGCGCATGGTCGAGCTGGCACGGGCGGTGGTCGACGAACCGCAGGTGATCCTTCTCGACGAACCGACGTCGGGACTGGGTCGTGACGACACTGCGCTCCTGGCTCAGGTCGTCCAGAATCTGCGCGCGACCACCGGCTGCGCAGTGTTGCTGATCGAACACGACGTCCGGTTCGTGATGGAGAACAGCACTCGGGTTGTCGTGATGCACCTCGGCGAGAAACTGGCCGAGGGCACGCCCGCTGCGGTGCAGGCCAACCCCGACGTGCTGCAGGCGTACCTCGGCTGACGGCGCTATGATGCAAACAGTCATTCGTTTGCCTCGACGGAGGTCGTGAGCAGACTTCGATGCAGGACGAGGGGGTCCATGATGGGCAAGTTCGATGACAAGGTCGTCGTCATCACCGGTGGTGCACGCGGTCAGGGTCGCAGCCACGCGCGAGCGCTGGCAGCCGAGGGGGCGCGCATTGCGCTGTGGGATCTGGCCAATGGTCAGAACGCCCGACCCCCGTACCGAATGGCCTCCGCAGAGGACATGGCCGAGACCGTCCGCCTGGTGGAACAAGTCGGGGGCAAGGTGCTGCCGGTGGCGTTCGATCTACGCGACGGCGATGCCGTACAAGCCGCCGTTGCATCGACGGTCGAAACGTTCGGCGGCATCGACTACCTCGTGGCCCAGCAAGGTGCGATGCCACTGACGACGGAAACCTGGAACACCACCGAGGAGCACTGGAACGACATCATCGCGGTCAACCTCACCGCATCCTTCCTCGCCTGCAAATACGTGATCCCGGAGATCATCAAGCGCGGACCGGGGGGCGCGATCGTGCTCACGTCGTCTACCGCAGGGCTCAACACCTTCCCGTGGCTGACCTGTTACGGCGCTGCCAAGCACGGTGTGCTCGGCCTCGGCAAAGGTTTGGCCAACGAACTCGGACCCTACGGCATTCGCGTCAACATGGTGTGCCCCGGCGCGGTCGACACGCCGATGGTCGACTCGTTCGCCGAGTCCAATGGCCTGCGCAAAGAGGACATGTGGAAGCAGTTCGACGGCGCCGACCTGCTCAACGGTGGCTTGGTGAAGGCCGAAGAGTCAACCACCCCGGCGATCGTCTACCTGCTCAGCGACGATGCAAAGTGGGTCACCGGCCACACGATGGTCGTGGACGCCGGTGCGTCGATCAAGCCGAATGCTGGCAACGTCGCCAGCTGACCATCACCGCGAAAAGCTGAGATCCGGTGGGCATGGGTAGTCCCGTTTCATGCCCACCCTCACCCTCACCCTCACTTTCACCGTACTGATCGTTCTTCGGCTCACCGGCGGAATCGGCTTCAGCCGTCGTTGTCGTTGGTCATCGCATCGTGATCGGCGCGTGGGCGATCCCACGTGTTGGCACGAGCTGGTTGTAGATGACGGCATCGTCGTCCACCGACCAGTCGCCGGCCTGCTCGACGAGCACCTGCAACGAAATCTTGATCTCCAGCCGCGCCACGGCATTGCCGAGGCAGTAGTGGATGCCGTGGCCGAATGCCCAATGGGCCTTCAGGTTCGGGCGGTCGAAGTCGAGCACGTCCGGGTCCGGGTAGGCGTTCTCGTCGTGGTTGGCGGAGCCGTAGAGCAGCAGCACCTGATCGCCGGCGGGGATGATCTGGCCGTGGAGTTCTACATCTCGGGTGGTGGAGCGCGTCAGTCCCTGAACGGGCGAGACGAACCGCAGCAGTTCCTCCACTGCCCGGTTCCACAGAGAGGGGTCAGCCGCGAGTTGATGGCGCTGCTCGGGGTGGCGGGCGAGCGTCATCACGCCGTGGGTGATCATGTTCATGGTCGTGTTCTGGGCGGCGTCGTGCAGGAGCGAGCAAAAGCCACCGATCTCATCGTCGCTGAGTGCAGCGCCATCGACATCGGCGTGGATGATCTGTGAGATCAGGTCGGCACCGGGGTTCTCCCGGCGCTGCGCGACAAGGCCGGTCCAGTACACCCCCATCTCTCCGTAGGCGGCGAGTGCCTCGGGGCTGGTGAAGTCGGCACCGGCCATCGTCACGAGGTTCCAATGGAGGAATCGCTCACGCTCGGACAGCGGCAGGTCCATCAGGGCGCACATGGTCACCGTGGGGATCAGGTGCGCGAACTCCGTGGACGCGTCGAAGCTGCCGCGCTGCTGGAACTCGGCGACCAGAGCCTCGGTGTAACGGCGGATGTGCGGCTCGAGGCCTGCGATGCGCGACGGCGTCAGCACTCTGGCGAGAACGCTGCGGAGTTCGTCGTGGCGGGGCGGATCCATGTTGAAGATGTTTGGCGGAATGAGGCTGATGTCGGTGTCGACGAGTGTGCCTCTGGCCGAGGAGAACGTCCGCCAGTCACTGAGAGCTGTGTTGATGTCGTCGGCGCGGCTGAGCATCCAATAGTGCGGCCAGACGCGGTGGTTAGCGATTTCCCGGCGGTAGACGGGGTGATCGCGACGCATGACCTCGTAGTACGGGAACGGGTTGCTGAAGTACGCAGGATCGAAAGGATCGAATTCGAACATCTGCAGATCCTCCCACGGCTCTTGACATGGAGGCAAATGGTCGTTTGTTTGTTCTGGGGTCGGAAGATGACCGAAATCGTGGGGTGCGCGCCGCATCCGGGCGCGGGTAACCTGCCGATCAGCGGTCATCGCGACCCACGATTGCAAGTCGTTCCGGTCGGGGGCCGGAACGAGCAAGTCCTGCCGTCGATCGATCAAGCGGGTGCGCAATGCCACTCAACTGGAAGCTCTCCGCAGGTGGGCGTCGGCACAACATCCGGCAGGTCGCGTTCTGTGCGGCGGTTACTGCAGACATCGACCCTGCGGCAAACACTGCGACGGTGAACGCCTCGAGGTTGTCCCCGACACTGATCGCCATCCGGATCGGAGATCCCAAGCAGAAGTCAACGACGTCGGCTCTGTGAGTGTCGGGCAGAATGGTGCGATGCCGTTGAGAGTTGTGGTGTCGGGATGAGTCGTCGGGGTGTGTTGCGGTGTTCGGTCGCCGCGGTGTTGTTCGGGATTTCGGCACCGGCTGCATCACGTTTGGCGTCGGACATGGGTGCGTTCACGTTGGCGGGTCTGCTCTACCTCGGTGCTGCGCTCTTTGTGCTCCCTGTGCTCGGGACGAAGCTTCCGTCGCGTCGCGCGGTTCGGCGTTCGAGTGGGCGTCTGGCTCTCGCTGTCGTGTTGGGCGGTGCGGTGGGGCCGGCGCTGCTGGCTGCCGGGTTGGCGCACGCCCCCGCGGCGACAGCGTCGCTGCTGCTCAATCTTGAGTTGGTGTTCACGACGGTGCTTGCGTTTTTCGTGTTCAAGGAACACATTGGCCCCCGTGTCGTTGCAGGCACCTGTCTGGTCGTGGTGGCGAGCGCAACGCTGGGATGGTCCGGTGACGCCGATTTGCGTTGGGGTGCGATTCTGATCGCTGGTGCGTGCTTGTGTTGGGGTGTCGACAACTGTGTGACTGCGAATCTCGACGAGTTGGCACCTGCACACATCACGCTCGTGAAGGGTGTCGTCGCGGGCGGAGCGAACCTGTCGATTGGTCTGCTGCTCGATGGCGCGCCTGCTGGCTGGCCGATCCTGGGTGCGTTGGTGGTCGGGGGGTTCGGTTATGGGGTGTCGATCACGTTGTGGGTCGCTGGCGCTCGCGATCTCGGCGCGGCTCGCGGTCAACTGGTGTTCGCGACTGCACCGTTCGTTGGCGCTGTCGTTGCGTGGACCGTGTTCTCTGACACTGTGACGGTGCGGGAGGTGGTGTCGTTGGCGATTGCTGCTGTGGGGGTGAGTTTCGTTTTGGGGTCCAGTCACGAGCACGATCACCGTCACGACCCCGTCGCGCATGACCATGAACACGTCCACCCGGACGAACACCATCGCCACGACCACCTCGATAACGCCTTCAGCGATGCCGTGGCTGGTGGTGTCGAGGTTCGGCATCAGCATCCCCACGAACACCGTGTGCTCGTGCACGCTCATCCTCACGTTCCCGATCTGCACCATCGCCACGATCACTCCCACGCCTGAAATTTGGACAGGTAGGGAACTGATCGACGTCTGACGGCGACCTGTATTGGATGAGACGTGTGTGCTGGTTCGTGATGCGCATTGTCGCGTTGGCGTTGGCGTTGGCGTTGGCGTTGGCGTTGGCGTTGGCGTTGGCGTTGGCGTTGGCGGTCGGCTTGGTGTCGGCGGCGCCGGCGTCTGCGCATGGTGGGGGTGGCACGGACGCCTCGAACTACCGCACGTCGATCACCAGGCCGGGTGATCCCGGGTTGATCTGGGATGTGGTCGGCGGTGACGGACTGCTCGTGCTGGTCAACGACACCGGCGAAGAAGTAGTCGTCGAAGGGTACGAAGGTGAGCCGTACGTCTGGTTCGTGCCTGGTGACGGCGTCTACGAAAACGTCCGCTCACCCGCCACCTATCTGAATCGCGATCGATATGCGGGCGCAACGATGCCCCCCGATACAGATCCGACCGCGCCGCCGGAGTGGCGACGCGTCGCTGACGGATCGACATTCTCGTGGCATGACCATCGTGCTCATTGGATGTCACCGATCCCTCCGCCACATGTCCAAGCAGACAGAGACGTCGAGCAACTGATCTTCACGTGGGAGGTTCCGGTCAGCGTCTCCGGTGTCAGCGTCGCAGTCGCGGGCGAGCTGTATTGGGTCCCGTCTGTCGTGTGGTGGCCGCCGCTCGTTGCGCTCGGCGGGATCTTCGCCGCTGTCACGTTGACCGTCGTCGCAGTCACGAAACCGGACGGGTTCCGCTGGCGGGAACTCGGACGGCCGATCGCAATCGTGTTGTGGGCAGTTGCCGTCGCGAACATGACCGCACGATCGATGACATGATCGCCGCGCCTGCCACCGCCGGCCAGAACGTCTACCTCGGGGTATTCTCGTTCGGTTCGACCGTCATCATCGCGCTACTCGCGCAGCGTGTCTGGTCCGGGCGAGCAGCCGGTTTTGCGGCAGCGCTGGTCGCCGCGGTGATGACGTTGTTGATCTTCGGTGGCGAAGCCACCAATCAGTTGTCGGCGTCGCAACTCGTGACAGAGCTCCCGTTCTGGGTGCGGCGTTGGACGATCGCGGCGAGCTACATGGTGATCGTCCCGACTGCGATCGGCACCATTTTCGCGGCAGCCAACGTGAGACGTCACCTCGATCGGAACCCCGGCATCCGGATCCGTCTCGACCGACTCCAACCCCCGCCACCAACGAAAGAATTGACCACCCCATGAAAGTCCTCCGCCAACGCTTCCGATACCTCGCTGGCGCTGCGATCACCGCAGCAATCGTGGCCGCAACATCGACAGCAGCGTTCGCCCACTCCGGTTTCGACCTCGATGAAGTCGCCCCCGGCAGCATCGTCGCGCTCCACCTGAAAGTCGCCAACGAATCCAGGACGGCAGGCACCACCCGGATCGAACTCCGCTTCCCTCAACCGATCGTCATTTTCGAACTCCCCACCGAGGGGGAGTGGACCGCAACACCCGTCGACGGGACCGTCGGTAGCGAAGCGACGGGCATCGTCTGGGAACGACCGACAGCGCCAATCGACGAAAACCCCAGCGTCGCGCTCACCCTCGGCCCCCTACCCGCCGAGGAAGGACGGCTGCAATTCAAAGTCCTTCAGACCTACAGCGACGGCACCGAAGACGCTTGGATCAGCGAATGGCCCGTCGGCGCAGAAGAGCCCGACATGCCCGGACCCGTCCTCGATCTCGTCACCGGCGCAGCCGGCACCATCCCACCCGACACCACCACGCCGGCAACCGTCGCCCCCACGGCGACAGCAACCCCCGTGTTCACCGCGACAACAATCGAGCCGACGATCCCCTCGACCGATCCACCCGTCACCACCACGACCACATCGCCAGACGAAGAGAATGGCGACACCACCACTGTCGCCGCCACCATTGACGCAAACGACAACGACGACGAATCGTCCGACACTGGACTGATCATCGGAATCGTCGCCGTCGCCGTGGTCGGCGTCGCGGCTGGAATTGCGGTTG
>JBDSDH010000210.1:0-5427 GCA_039920665.1 Ilumatobacteraceae bacterium | reverse complement strand
GAGATGCAGGCGTGCATCGACCGATCTCGCCTGATCGTGCCCAGCCTGCGCTGAGCGAATCAGACCTTGTCGAAAGCTGCGGCTGCGGCGGCGAGCATCCGGGCCGAGCAGCCGGCCATGCTGACCGGTGGGGCGATCTCGTCGATCAACATCTGGGCGATCGAATGGAAGACCTGGGCGGCGGGTCCGCGATCGGCGGCGAGCGCCATCGCGACCGGTACGCCGGCGTCGCCACCGGCACCGACAGACGGTTCGAGCGGAATCTGGCCGAGGAGCGGCACGCCGATCTCGTTGGCCAAGGCCTGACCCCCACCGGCGCCGAACAGTGGGTAGCTCTCACCGTGGTCGCAGGTGAACGAGCTCATGTTCTCGATCACACCGGCGACTCGGAGAAAGCTGCGCTTGGCCATGTCGGCGGCGCGAGCAGCCACCTTCTGCGCCGCGAGTGCTGGAGTGGTGACGATGATCAGATCGGTACGGGGCAGCATCCGGGCCAGACCCATCTGGACATCGCCAGTGCCGGGGGGCATGTCGATCAGCAGGTAGTCGAGCTCGCCCCATGCAACGTCGCGAAGGAACTGCTCGACGGCCTTGGTGAGCATCAGCCCACGCCACATCAGCGCGGTGTCTTCGTCGACCAGGAACCCGGTACTGACAACCTTCAGTTGACCGCGACCGACGCGCAGGGTGTTGGGGATGATCTTGGGCTTGGCGGCACCGGCCACCGGCACGGCTTCGAGCCGGTCCGAGATCCCGAGCAGGCGGGGGACCGAGAACCCCCAGATGTCCGCATCGAGAACGCCGACCGTCAATCCTTGCGACGCCAACGCCGCGGCCAGATTGACCGTGACGCTGCTCTTGCCGACGCCGCCCTTGCCGCTCGCAATCGCGAGAATGCGGGTCGACAGCGACACCTCGGTGTCGGGCGCGTTCTCTCGCGCCGACCAACGAGCTTTGCTCATGACCTCGCTCCGTTCCTCGCTCGTCATCTCGCCCCACTCGATCCGCACGTTGCGGACGGCGGGGTGCAAGGCGATGCGAGACTCGACGTCTTTCTTGATCTGACCGCGCAAGGGGCAGCCGCCGATGGTGAGTTTGATCCACACCGTGACGTCGACGCCGCCCGTGGAATCCGGGGGCGAGACGACCACATCCGGCACCATCCCGAGGGTCACGATGTCGGATCCGAGTTCGGGATCGATGACCGAACCCAGCAGGTTGAGGAAGTCATCCCTGGTCGGAACGGCCGGTGGTTTACTCCCAAGGCTGTTCGATGTCATGTGGAATTTTACACGGGGGCTGTCCGTTACCCTCGTAACAACGACCGGGTCCACTCGCCGCCGTTCACCAGATGGCGGTAGCGTGGGCGAGCAACCTTTCTCCGAGGAGGATCAGAATGATCACGTTGACAGACACCGCAGCCAGCAAGGTCAAGGAACTCTTGGCAGCCGAAGGCGCCTCCGATCTCGCATTGCGCGTCGCTGTCCGCCCCGGTGGATGCAGCGGTTTCTCCTACGAGATGTTCTTCGACGGCGACATCGCCGCCGATGACGAGCAGGCAGAGTTCGGCGAAGGCGTACGGGTCCTCGTCGATCCCGCGTCGGCGCAACTGCTCGAGGGCGCCTCGCTCGACTACAAGGACGGCCTCAACCAGGCCGGCTTCAACATCATCAACCCGAACGCCACCCGCTCGTGCGGTTGCGGTCAGAGCTTCAGCTGAACCCAGTTCAGCAGGCGGTTCAGACCATCAATTTGGCGAGCTCTTCATCGAGCTCTGATTGATCCCACACGCCTTCGATTCGTTGGGTGATAACACCTGAGGCATCGGCCAAAAAGATCATCGGCTCGAACGCGAGCGAGTAGGCCTCCATCGCCGGTGCAGCCACGGTTGCGGTGTCGTCGGTGTACACCTCGGCGTGTACGACGACGAGGCCGTCGCCGATTCGCTTGCTCGCGTTGATCAAGAACTCCATGCCCGGCCCACACGTGCCGAACTGACAGTGGGCGGGCGTACCGATCATGTAGGCCACCGGTTTGCCGGTGGCGAGTGCCTCGGTGAGCGTCATCGAGTGAAACGGACACGGCCCACCCTCGACTCGGGTGCAGATCGGGTCCACCCCACGCGGGTTGTCAGTGGTGGGCGTGTCGACGGGTGGCAGCACGGTGCCACGGGACGGGACCGACAGCGTCGCCGGGTCGTAGACGCCGATCGCGGTGCCATCGGCAACGGCTCCCTCGACATAGAGCGTGTAGATGCCGGTGTCGGTGATGGTGGGGTGGAAATCCCAGTAGCAGAGCGCTTCGGTGACCCGGCGCTTCGTGGCGGTGATCGATTCGACAACCGTGGAGTTGTCGGCATTGTTCAGGATTCGTCCGGTCAACGTGTCGGGCCCGTCGGAGAGCAGCGCCTGGTTGCTTGCGATCGAATACACCAACCGCAGCTCACCGGGCACCTGCAACTCCCGAGGGAAGCGCACAGCGAGATCGAACTCGCCAGGCGTCGAGTCAGCAGTCGCCGCGGAGTCGCTGCCGCAGGCCGCGAGGGCGAGTGCGCCGGAGGCGATGAGGAAGGTGCGGCGGTCGAGCGAGGTCACGATGTCACGCTATCTGCAGGGTCGTCGGTGGTCCCCGCGGGTCAGGTGTGCGCCCAGACACGCGCGTCTACAGTGGCGTCCATGTCGTCCGCTGATCCCGCTGATTCCGCAACATCCGCTCCCAAGCCGCTCGGTCCCTATACGCCGGTCGTGCGCGCCGGTGACTGGATCATCGTCTCCGGGCAGCTCGGGATCGTCGATGGTGCGCTGGTCGAGGGTGGCGTCGCAGCCCAGACCGCTCAGGCGGTAGCGAACGTCACGTCGCAGCTGGCGACCGTGGGTGCTGAGCTGACCGACGTCGTCAAGACGATGTGCTTCCTGACCGACATGGACACGTTCGCAACCTTCAACGAGGCCTACGTCACCGGCTTCGGCGGCCACCGTCCGGCCCGCAGCACCGTCGGCGTCGCCGCCCTGCCTGCTGCCGGAGCAGGTGTCGAAATCGAAGCGTGGGCCTTCAAGCCCCAGTGACCGACGGAGCGCCCGGCCCGTCGATCGGCACGTCGAGCAGCATCCAACGGGTGCGTTGTGGATGGGCGGCCGGCAGTGCGGCGGAAGCCGAGTACCACGACACCGTCTGGGGCGTCCCTCGACGCGATGCCCGCACCTTGTTCGAGTTCCTGACGCTCGAGGGTGCTCAGGCGGGACTGAGTTGGCGCACGATCCTGCTCCGCAAGGACGGCTACTCGGACGTCTTCGACCACTTCGATGTCGAGCGGATTGCGGCCTATACCGAGGCAGACATCGATCGCTGCCTCGCCGACACCCGTATCATCCGCAACCGCGGCAAGGTCGAGAGTACGGTCGGCAACGCGCAGGCGTGGCTTCGGCTGGCCGATCCGGTCGACTACATCTGGGGCTTCGTCGACGGCGTCACGATCCAGAACTCGTGGAACCAGATGGGGCAGGTGCCCCCGTTCACCGCCATGAGTGACCGGATGAGCAAACAGATGCGCAAGGACGGTTTCCGGTTCATCGGCAGCACGATCTGTTACGCCTACATGCAGGCATGCGGGTTGGTCAACGATCACCTTGCGAGTTGCTGGCGCCATGCGCCGTGTGCGGCGCTTGCGATCGCCTGAGCGCCCATCGTAAGGTGACGTCGTGCCCGGCGCCGTTGCAATCGTCCTGATCCTGTTGCTGTTCCCCATCCTGGTGGGTTCGTCGACCGTCGTGATCGCTTTCATCCTTGGCCAATTCCTGACCAAGGATGGCGAGGTCCGTAACGCCGACAGCGAACTCGTCGACCTCAACGTCTGACCGAAATCGCTCGGTGACGGCCACGGCTACGCTCGCAGCGTGCACTCCCATGATGCTGCGACCGAGGCGCTGACCGAGGCGATCGTTGATTACTCGGTCGATCGGGTGCGGATGAACCCCCCGCCACTCGACCGAGCCAACACGCTCGCCGAACTGCAGGCTGCGGCCGGCGACACCATCACGGCCGAAGGAATGGGCGGACTCGCAGCACTGCAACTGTTCCAAGATGTGCTTGCGCCGGCCACCATCAGCACCGACCACCCCGCGTTTCTCAGCTTCGTTCCGGCCGCGCCGACCGAGGCCTCAATCCTGTTCGATCTCGTCGTCGGAGCGAGCAGCATCTATGCCGGCTCGTGGATGGAGGGTGCTGGCGCGGTGTTCGCCGAGAACCAGGCACTGCGCTGGATCGCCGACTTGGTCGGACTGCCGGAGTCAGCGGGGGGCGTGTTCGTCAGTGGCGGCACCAACGGCAATCTCTCGGCGCTGATCGCAGCCCGATTCAACTGGCGCCACAAGACGGCGGGTCGCAACGATCGCGTTCGCGGTTTGATCATCGCCTCGACCGGATCGCACTCGTCGATCACGTCGGCGGCGAGGGCGATGGACGCCGACATCCTGCGTGTCCGGGCAGACGAGCGTGGCCGGTTGCACGGCGACGCACTGCGCGAACTGATCGACGGCCTGGCGCCCGAAGACCGGGACCGAATCTTTGCTGTCGTCGCCACGGCCGGCACCACCAATGCCGGTGTGATCGACGATCTCGAGGGTGCCGGACGGATCGCGGAAGAACTCGGCGTGTGGTTCCACGTCGACGGCGCCTACGGCGGAGCTGCGCTGTGCTCGCCGACGGCGCGTCCGAAGTTCGCCGGGATCGAGCGATGCGACAGCTTCATCGTCGACCCTCACAAGTGGCTGTTCGCTCCGTTCGACTGCTGTGCGCTGGTCTACCGCAACCCAGAAAACGCTCGCGCCGCGCACACCCAACACGCCGAGTACCTCGACGTGCTCCACGGCGATCACGATCGCGAAGAGTGGAATCCGAGCGACTACGCCCACCACCTCAGCCGTCGAGCACGGGGCCTACCGTTCTGGTTCAGCCTCGCTACGTACGGCACCGATGCCTATGCGTCGGCAATGGATACCACGCTGGCCGTCACGGTCGGCGTCGCCGATCTGATCCGGGCGTCAGATCATCTCGATCTGCTCCTCGAGCCCGACCTCTCGATCGTGCTGTTTCGTCGCGTCGGCTGGACGCCGGCGCAGTACCAGGCCTGGAGCGATCAGTCGCTGCTCGACGGCGTGTCATTCGTGGTGCCGACCGCGTGGAACAACGAAACCGTGCTGCGGTTCTGCTTCGTCAACCCGTTGACGACGATCGACCAGGTGGCCGAGATCTTGGAGTCGATGCAATGAACCTCCCCACCACCAACGATGTTCCCAACGCCTTCGCCCCGCCATCGGGCACCCGGACACCGATCGCTGCCGATCTGCTGATCCGCAATGCCCTGCTCGTCGCGACCGTCGACACAGACCGTCGCGAGATTCCCGGCGGATGGATCGCGATCACCGACGG
>JBDSDH010000209.1:0-3791 GCA_039920665.1 Ilumatobacteraceae bacterium | reverse complement strand
TCGCCCCGCCATCGGGCACCCGGACACCGATCGCTGCCGATCTGCTGATCCGCAATGCCCTGCTCGTCGCGACCGTCGACACAGACCGTCGCGAGATTCCCGGCGGATGGATCGCGATCACCGACGGGTTCATCAGCGCAATCGGTTCGTCCACCGACTCTGCGCCTCCGGCTGCTCAGACGATCGACGCGACCGATTGCCTCGTCACGCCGGGACTCGTCAACACCCATCACCACCTCTACCAAAACCTCACTCGTGCGTTCCCGCCGATGACCAAGGCCCCGCTGTTCGGGTGGCTGCAGACGCTCTATCCGCTGTGGTCGGCGATCGATCAAGAGGCGGTGTTCACGTCCGCGTGGGTGGGTCTCGCCGAACTCGCGCTGAGCGGCTGCACGACATCGACCGACCATCTGTATCTGCACCCGCGCGGCGCCGGCGATCTGCTCGCAGCCGAGATCGCCGCGGCGCAGGACATCGGAATGCGATTCCATCCGACGCGCGGCTCGATGTCGCTGTCGGTCAAAGACGGTGGACTCCCGCCCGACAGCGTGGTCCAGGACGACGACGAGATCCTCGCCCAGAGTCAGGCGGCCGTGCAGCGCTATCACGATCGTTCGCACGGCGCAATGGTGCGGATCGCGTTGGCGCCGTGCTCGCCGTTCTCGGTCACCGAGCAGTTGATGGTGCGCTCGGCCGAAATCGCCGAGCAACTCGATGTTCGCCTGCACACCCACTTCGCCGAGAACAGCGAAGACGACGCGTTTTCGATTGCGACCTTCGGCTGTCGGCCGATGGAGTATCTCGAGCGCACCGGCTGGTGCACCGACCGAACATGGGTCGCGCACTGCGTGATGCCCGATCACGACGAGATCCATCGCCTCGGCGCTGCCGGTGTCGGCGCGGCCCACTGCCCCAGCAGCAACCTCATCCTGGCCTCGGGCATCTCGCCCATCGTCGACATGCGCGCAGCCGGTATGCACGTCGGCCTCGGTGTCGATGGTTCGTCCTCGGCGGACTCGGGCTCACTGTGGCTCGAAGCGCGCCAGGCGATGTTGCTCGCCAAGTTGCGCAACGGGGCCGATGCCGCCGACGCCCGGATGGCGCTCGAGGTCGCGACCATCGGTGGGGCGGGGTGCCTCGGCCGGATCGGTGAGATCGGCACCCTGGCGGTCGGCGCAGTGGGCGATGTCGCGATCTGGTCGCTCACCGGGCCGACCTTCGCCGGTGCAATCGCCGATCCGATCGAGGCTTGGTTGCGTTGCGGTCCGACTTCGGCGAGGGACACGATCGTGCACGGCAAACCGGTTGTCCGCAACGGCGTCCTCGTCGCGGACGACGTCGCCCAGCGGCTGGTCGACCACCGCCGGATCTCGGAACGGATCCAGCAATTCGTCGTGTAGCGCGGACACAGGTCACGGTCATCCGCGATCAATCGGGACGCCACGTGCTACAGACTGAACTTGTGTTGATCTCACGACGGACTCTGCTGCTCGGTGCAGCCGCAACAGGGCTGGTGGCCTGCACCTCCAGAACCGAACTGGGTGGCGAATCCGCCGGCCCGGCCGTGGCTCCCGGTCTGATCAATCCGTTCGCTCCGTCCAGGCCATCCGACGCTGTGGCCGATCCAACGGCAACCAACCCACCGATCGAGAAGATCCCGACGTCGGTGACCATGGTCGGCGACAGCATCTCGGCGTTGTCGAAATCGGCGCTCGACACCGTGCTCGACGGGATGGGTTTCGAGACCGTGATGATCGATGCCGAACCGAGCCGCCGAATCCAGGTCGGCAAGAAGAACCCCACCAATGGGCTGGCGGTGATCTCGTTCATCGAGGGTGCCCAGCCGCCAGATGTGTGGGTGATCGAGCTCGGCACGAACGACGCCGGTCTCTACGCCGACGACAAGGAGTACCAGGATCTGATCGATTCGGTGCTCGATGTGATCGGCAAGGACGTGCAGTTGGTGTGGGTCAACACCTATCGCGACGACCACATCGACGGCTGTATCCAGTTCAACGGGTTACTTCAGGCAACGCTCGAACGTCGTGGCAACGCGACGGTCGCCGATTGGTATCAGTTGTGCTCCGCCAAGGACGCAACGATTCTGACCAAAGACGGCGTGCACCCGAACAAGGCAGGCATTTTGGTGATGGCCGACACCGTCCGATCAGCCATCGCGTCCCGCCTCGGCTGAAATGCCGGGCCGAATTCGGGCTGAAGTTCGGGGCTGAAATGTCGGTCTGAATTCGGGGCTGATCAGCCGCCGAGCTTGTTCGAGATCCAGCTGCCGAGGCGACCCTGCTGCGGGGCCTGATAGTCGGCGGGAACGGCGTCGGGTGCGTGCTCGGCGGCGGCGGAGAGCACCTCGTGCACGCTCGGATTGACCATCGCGACCGGTCCCACAGCCACCGTCGGCACGGTCTCGTTGCCGCGAGCGACCGAACGAACGAACGCTGCTCCGGCGGGCTCGGACCAGATGTCGATCTTGGTGTACGCCACTGAGTACTTGTCGAGTTGGCGGAACAGCCCGGCGCAGAACCCGCAGCCGGGACGCCAATAGACGGTGATACCGGCCGAAGGTGCAGTGTCGTTCATCGACCCAGTATGCCGGGGACGGGTTCGCGGCGGCTGAACCGAGCGGGCTGAACCGAGGTGGTTGAATCGAGGTGGGTGGGGTCAGCCCCAGCGGCTCTGCCCGAAGCGGTAGCCGACGCTGCGGACCGTCTGGATCAGATTCTGGTGCTCTTCGCCGAGCTTGGCGCGCAGGCGTCGGATGTGGACGTCGACCGTGCGAGCGCCGCCGTAGTACTCATAGCCCCACACGCGGCTGAGCAGGAGTTCGCGGGTGAACACCTTGCCCGGGTTTTGGGCAAGGAACTTCAGCAACTCGTACTCCATGTATGTCAGATCGAGTGGACGTCCCTGGATCGAGGCCTGGTAGGTCTCGACGTTGAGCGCCAGTTCGCTGTACTCGACCACGTCCGGCTTGACGCGGCCGCCGCTCTTCCACAACAGGTGACGCATTCGCGCCTCCAGCTCGATCGGGTGGAACGGGGTCAGGCAGAAGTCGTCGAAGAGCTCGTCGCGCAGCGAGAGGTCAGCGAGCTGACCCCCGCCGACCAGGAGCAGCAGCGGTGCTACGGGAACATCGCGTTTGCGCAGCGCTCGGCACAACGCCCAGGCCCCGTCGGGATCGCTGTCGCAGCAGACGACTGCTCCGGCCCAACCGGCAGCTGGCTCGTTGCGGGCGATATCGGCGGCCCCGGCGACCGCTTTCCAGCGGTAACCGGCGAGGTCGAGCGTGCGAACGAGATCCGGCGGCGGTGACTCGGGAAACACCGCGAGTAGCTCGGCCGGGTCACTCACAACGACCTCAGGTACCGATCGGTCTCGAACGTGCTCACGTGAGCCTTGTAGTCCCGCCACTCCTGACGCTTGTTGCGCAGGAACCACTCGAAGATGTGGTCGCCGAGCGTTTCCGCGACCAGCGTCGAGCGCTCCATCACCCGCAACGCATCGCCGAGCGAGGCCGGAATCTGATCGATACCGAGCGTGCTCAGCTGGGCATCGTCCATCTGGAAGAGGTTGGCGCCAGCCTCCACGGGCAGTTCGTAGCCCTCGCGAATGCCGCGCATACCGGCCGCGAGGATGACGCTGAACGCGAGGTACGGGTTGCAGGCCGGATCGGGGGAGCGGTACTCGATCCGGGTTGCGAGCGGATTGCCCTTCTTCGGGATCGGCACCCGGATCAAACCGCTGCGGTTGTTGCGCGCCCAGCTGATGTGAACCGG
>JBDSDH010000208.1:0-6553 GCA_039920665.1 Ilumatobacteraceae bacterium | reverse complement strand
GCCACCGGCCGGGGAAGAGGTTTTTGTCAACGGAGGCCCTCACCGTGAGTCGGTCGACATCGTTGCCTACGACGATGCGTGGCCGGCGGAGTACGCGCTGGTCGCCGAACGGATCCGTGACGTGCTCGACACGCAAATGATTGGGCTGGACCACATCGGGTCAACATCAGTGCCAGGACTACCTGCCAAGGCAACCATCGACATCGACCTCACGGTCACCGATTCATCGGACGAGAGCGCCTACGTTCTAGCGCTGCAATCGGTCGGATTCAGACTCGTCATACGCGAACGTGGCTGGCACGAGCATCGGCTCTTCACGTTGGACAAGCCGCGCGTCAACCTGCATGTGTTCTCACCCGAGTGTCCTGAAGTGATCCGGCACCGGATGTTCCGTGACTGGTTGATCGAGCACCCTGAGGACCGAGACCGCTACCGCCGTGCCAAGCTCGAAGCAGCGGCAGGCGCACGCTCCGCCGACGAGAGCGTGACGGACTACAACCAACGCAAGCAGCCCGCCATCCGAGAGATCTACGCCCGAATGTTCTGCGCCCACGGACTGCTCTGACTTCCGACTCAAGCGCACTATCGCCGCTGTACCGCAAGCTACAGACCCCAACTTTTGGGGGTCCCGGGCGAGGAAGCCGATCCCGACCTGTACAAGGTTCCCAGATCACGACGATCAGAATTGGATGACCGCCCTTCGGCGACTTGTCATTTGCGTGAGCGCTTTGAGTCGTCGGGATCGCCGGGTGGGCGTCCATACGGGATGGCGCTCTTCAGTAGGGCCGAACCATCGGGAGGTCCGGTGATGTCATCCCAGCTGTCGACTTCGGGCGGCCCATTCCAGCCACTTCTCGATGGAGGCGCAGACGTCAAAGTCGAGCTTGGCGATGAGCGCGAAGAGGTGGTGTCGATGGGGGTACGGGTAGTCGGCAGCGAAGAGCTGATCGGTGTCGGCAATCGCGGTTTCTGTGAGAGCGTGGAATGATTCGGCAGTGCGGCGAAGGTTGTCGAGCAATTGCTCCTTGGTTCCCTGCTCGGCGAAGAACACCTTCACAATGAGGTCCCATTCCATGGCGCACGGCGTTGGTTCATCACCGAGCCAGTCGTAGAGGGCGGCCCGCCCGGCCGGGGTGATGCTGTACACCGTGCGCGGCCGACGGCCCACCGAGTCGGCAGCGGCCGTCGCAAAGCCGTGCTCGACGAACAACTTCGGTTGCCCGTAGAGCTGACGCTCGGTGCGAGGCCACCACGAGGCGAAGCTGCGACGGATCTGACGGTTCAACTCGTGACGATCAAGGGATTCGACTACACCTCTGACAGTGACGGTCAGACCGACTGGCTCGTCGATGTCGTCGTGGTGGCGAACACGACTGCCGAGGCAGACTTCGCCGGTCTCGGACGAGGTGAGGTGGCCGGCCAGGTGTTCGAGTTCGCCACGCCGCAAGGCCTCGGTGGGGCGATGGTCCAGTGCCTCTGGAGTGGCTTCGACGATCTCTTCGGAACTGCCGACGACGTCACGTTCACGGTCGTCGCGTACGCCGCCGGATCCTTCGACATGGCCGGCGTCCCCTACAGCGTGTTCACGTGCATCGGGCGAGATCCGATGACGGATCGCACGGCGCCAGCAGCCACAGCGACGGTGTTCTCACCCGAAGTGGTCGTCGCCGCACTGCCGCTGGGACCGTCTGCCGACGCGCTCGCACCGCCCGATGCAGCGTCGCTCCCCAACACCGGTGCGCAGAGCGATCGAGTCATGTCGCTCGCACTCCTCACCCTGACCGGCGGCGCCGGCGCCGTGCCCGTCGCACGCCGGAACCCTCGTCGTCAGCACGGCGTCCGGGGCCGCGTCGGGACCTGAACGACGCCCGTTCGACCTATCTCGGGAGGGTCTGGCGGACGTCGATCGCCTGCCAGTACAGAAACGATCCATCCGGTGAGTCTGCCTGCCAGAAGTGAACGAGGAGGTCGGCGGCAAGCTGTGTTCCGACGCCGTTGTCGTAGGACAGCTGACTCTCGCCGTTGACGGTCTCGATGGTTGCCGATCGTGCGATCACAGCGTCATCGGAGCCGTCGCGAGGGATGCGGGTGAGCAGGTTTCCTTCGAACGACCGGGTCGCGTAGATCGCATCGTCATCTGCTGTGTCGATGGAGCTGATCTCGTTGACGGTCCCCGATGGCGTTCCATCGGGCGTGAAGTAGGTGAACGACGACGGGTCGGCCGCCTGGGCCCACAGCCCGCTTCCGGTCGGCAGGCCTCTGGTTGTCGCGATCGACGTGCGGACGAAGGCGTCGTCGTCGGTGCTCGACCACACGGAACCATCGGGGCTGAACGCGTAGAGAGCTGCAGGTGCTCCGAAAACCCGGTCGGTCCCTGCGGGAAGTTCCAGGCCGGCCTCACTCACGTTGTCGGTCGGATCGATGCGCCGGATCACCTGTCCGGTGCCGTCGGCCATAAGCGCCGAACCGTCGAGCCACCACGCCGCATCGGTCGTGCTGACGAGTCCACTGCCGTTGCCGTACACACAGGTCGCTGACGCAACGGTCGCCTGAGCGGCGAGCGTCTCGGCGTCGAAACGACCGATCTTGCAACTCCCCAGACCGTCGATCCCGTCGACCCACACCGAGCCGGCGGCGAGGACGACGGTGCCTCCGCCGGCGAGTTCAGCGCGTGATCGGATCGTCCCGTCGAGTGCATCGACGGCTAGGAGAGCGAAGTTGGCGTTGTCGTCCTCGACCGACAGGTACAGGGTACCGTTCGACGCGAGTGCTCGACCCCAGAGTGTCGTGACGTCCGGAAGCCTGATGAGCGGCGGGAACGCCTCGTCGACGCTCTCGGGTTCGACGACCGCAGCAACGAGGATGTTCTCCGACGATTCGTAGAGGTCGCCGAAGCCGGCTGCACCGGTGACAGCGGCGTCGTAGACGCAGTGGGCGTGCAGGACAGGGTCGTCGATGCCGGCGCAGGCCTGTTCACCGACGGCTCGTTGCTCGGGCGTCAGTTGCTCGATGGGCACGAGGTCTTCCTCGCGAGGGAATCCTTCGATCGTGTGGCTCGACGTGGACTCCCCGGCGTCGTACGTGAACAAGGAGTCCTGATCCGTGATCCGCCAGCTGTCGGCGAACGACGTGTAGATCGCAACGTAGAACTCGTGGGGGTCGGCAACAGCCGGCACGATCGTGCCGTCCGACTGCGGTGGAAGCCGTGCTCCGGTGGCCGCCGAGGTGCCAACGAGACCGACGCTGCTGGCGCGAACGCCGTCGGACGGTTCCACCATGATGTTGAGGCCGTACGCGTGCAGCCCGAGGACCCGGACGATCGTTCCATCCGGAGCATCGACCTGGAAACCTTCATCGATCGAGGTCAACGAACTCTCCGGACCGATCGTGGTTCGATCGCCGACGGTGAGGTCAGTGCCGTCGAGTCGGACACGCACGTCGTTCCCGTCGACGGCGATCGGAGCTCCATCGAGATCGTCGGTCGTGCTGACATCGAATTGGATCCTGTGGCCGTCGACGAGCAGGGCCAGAGCGGTGTTGATGGTGACGTGATCGGAACCTTCGTAGGGCGCCTGACGCACGTGGGCCTCGAGTGTGGCGTCGGCGTTGCGCAAGAGCACGAACTCGCCGGCCGCCATCAGGTCGTACGTGACTCCGTCGACGGTGACGAGGTGCGGGTCGCCGTTCGACATCGCACAACCTCCCCGGCAGTTGACGTTCGTTGCACCCGCCTCGTCTCCTCCGCTTGTCGTGGTGGTGGGTTGGACGCCGCACTCTTCCTCGAGGGTTCGTGCCTGCAAGGTGTACTCGGCACCGCCTGCCTGCGCCGTGACCGTGAGCACGAACGGTGTCGTGATGTTGCCGTCCACCGCCCGTTCGCCGGCGCGGTCGGTTCCCTCGGGGCAGATGCAGTCGCCTTTCACACACAGTCGTTGCGTGGTGAATGCCCGTGCCGTGTTCTGCTTGCCGTCATGAACGGAGGCAGTGCCGTTCGTCTCGATCCTGATGATCTCGGCCTCCGAGAAGACGACCGATCGGACTGCGTTCGCACGGCTCGGCAACGTGTCGGTCGTGCCGGACCGAGTGGCGACGGCTTCGGTCCGCGGCGTGTTCGCGTCTGCGGGCAACCCGAAGCCGGTGGTGATCCAGGGTTCCTGCCAGCTCGGTTCACGTAGATGCCACGGGCCCCACGTCTCTGCGACGTCGCGTTTGTCTCCGCCAAGCGGTCCGAGGAAGGCTTCGGGAACGCTGATGCCCGAGATGTTGAGCGCAGCCCGCCATGCAGCGACCATGTTGCCCCAGAGATCGCGTCCGAGGTGGGCGAGCAGCGCGTAGAGCCCGAAGGCATCGTAAGAACGGTTGGACAACGACTTCTCCGGTTGGCCAAGGATGTGCGTCTTCCACATCCCTGGAACCATCGGTTCCGCGATCTGGGTGTCGTCTGCGGCAAGCCAGATCGCGGTTCCCTCGGAGATCCAGGGAGGGAACGGAACCCATTTGGGATCGAAGGTCGACGGGGCGAACTCCGTCGCTACGGCGTACTGGTAGCAGTGAACTGCCTCGTGCGTCATGACGACATGGAAGGTGGACGACAGCGCATTGCCCCCGCTCTCCTTGCTCCACATGTTCTTGAACACCGTCACCTTGCACGGCACGATCTTGCCCGTCCCGGGGTCGTACACGGGATGCGTCTCCATCTGCGTGTTGCCGCCATCCTCGCCGCTGATGACCAATTCGAGGTCACCGAGGAACCACGAGTCGCGGAGGACGGGGAGTCCGAGCCGACCCCCGATGCGGACGAGGTCGGCGACGAGCTCAGCCTTGATCCGCTCCTCGAGTCCGTCAGGGAGCACAGAAGGTCCACGTTGGGGATCGACCGTTGCTGAGGCCGCCAACCTCGACGTATGAACCCGTCTCCTCGGCCCGGAACCCGTGGAATTGTCCACCTGGCTCGTCGCACCATCCGCGGGAGCCACTTGGGCCTCGCCGACATCGATCGCGGCGGGCACGTCGTCGGCACCGATCGGGATCACGACATCTTCCGGACCGATGGCGAGATGGTCGTCGAAGACGGCGCGTTGGGCGGCTGTCATCTGGTCTCGAACTGCACCTGCCCAGCTCAGCGGGCCGGTGCCGGAGGTCGGCACATCATCGTCGTCGACACCGGCTGGGATCTGCACGCCTGGCATCGGCAGGTCGTGTGAGTACGAGAACGCCTGCAAGGCGGTCTCGAGCGGCACCTCGCCGCCGACGATGCCGTCGGTGATCGCCTCCCACACCGTCGGCGGTTGCGCTGCATCACCTTCGTCGCGAGACCGAACAACCGCGATGATCACGACGGCGCCCACGATCAGGCCGGCGAGCGCAGCGAAGAGCAGGAGCCGATTGCGACGCAACCCGGAGGTCCTCATCGTCAGAGCCGTTCGACGGCTTTGATGCCGACATCGGTCAACACCGACAGCACCTCGGAGAACCGTGTCGAGTTGATCATCTCGATGGAGATCCACTTCCCGTCTGCGAACACCTCGAGCGTCTTGTCATCGTCGTAGAAAGCCAGTTCGCCGACACCCGCAACTTCCTCATACCCTTCGGCTCGCTGCGCCGACTCCCAAATGTCCTTGGGGACGTTCTCGGCGAGCACAGACGCGTGGATCGACGCTGGACCAGCGTCCTCGTTCACCGCGTAGTAGTCGCAGAGCGTCAATCCCCCACCGATCTCTATGACCCGCAGCTCCACCTCTCGGCCGAGCGCTGCTTCCGCCTCGTCGAGAGTCAACAGTCGGCATGCGTCGTTCGTGCTGGCGACGGTGTCGTCGCTCCCGGGGGCTTCAGCCGTGCTCGCCGAGGTTTCCGTTGGTGCCGCTGTCGACTCCGCAGTCGGTTCCGCCTCATCGCTCGCAATCGGAGCGGCACTTGTTGGGGAGGCGCTCGTCGCCGGAGGGACGGCTGTTGTCCGAGACGCGGCGGCAACCGTGTCGGCTTGCTGTGGCTGCGTGCCGATCGATGCGTCGACCGTCGTGCTCTGCGCACGCGAGCCGGTGGAGGGTTCGTCACTCCCGCATCCAGCGAAGCTGGCGACGACGGACATGGACAGGAGCATCCTGCACGGATAGGAGCGGTGGTGCCTCGTCATGTGCGTTCTCCTCGGGCGGTCAGTGCCGGTGTGTCCGCTGTTGTGGACACCACCTACGGTACGCGTCGGGTCGACGCGACGAATCAGGGGATTCCCTACATCCCAGACGCAGGCGGTTCATCTCGGGGTGATCCGATCTGTCGGACCGACTCGGTCCCGGTAGAGTCCGACTCCTGCCATGGTGCGGCCACTGAACTCTGCGCCCAGCCGGTGGAAGGCCTCAGCACGCCGGTCGATGACGACCACTTCGTGGCCGACCCCATCCACTTCGAGTGCGACGGTGGATCCGACAAGTCCGCATCCCACGACGATCATGTGCATGGTTCGGAGACCTCCTCGACGACGCCGTCGTGCATATGGACGTGAGTTGCTGGATGACGGCGGGGTCTGGGCGATTCAGCCGCAGGTGCCTGCTGGCGC
>JBDSDH010000207.1:0-10034 GCA_039920665.1 Ilumatobacteraceae bacterium | reverse complement strand
ATGTCGCAGCACTTCGACACACTCGACCCGGTGTTCGTGCCGGGTCCCGGAGGCAAGGTGATCGTCGGATACGACGGGTCCCCGACCTCGGTGGCCGCGCTCGATTGGGGCGCGGCCGAGGCCCTGGTCCGGTCGTCGGTGCTGCATGCGATGATGTGCTCGACACCGTCTGATGCAACCGACTTCTACGAGGCCGGCGCCCGGCGACGGGGAGAGTTGCACGCTGCGGTTGTCGATCTGACGATGCGGTTTCCCGGTCTGCACGTCGAGTCGACGGCGACCATCGGTGACCCACGCGATGCGCTTTCGGAACACGCGGAACCGGCCGATCTGCTCGTCGTGGGTGCGTCGACCGGCGGCGTCGTCAAGCGGTTGCTGCTCGGCTCGGTACCGCGAGACGCCGCGCGGCGCAGTCCGTGTCCGGTCGTCGTGGTCCATGGTCGGACCACGACAAAGCCGGACCGCCACACGATCGACCGGATCGTGGTCGGTATCGATGGATCGATTGCTGCCGACACTGCGATCCAGTGGACGTGCTCCGAGTCAGGGTTCCATGGCGCCGACATCGTGCTGGTTCATGCATGGGAACGCGGGTCCCGCGAGGAGGCTCAGGTCCTGCTCGACCGTGCCGTCGAGCGATGCCGGCATCTGACCCCAAATCCAGTCGAGGGCCGCCTCGTTGCGGGCTCTCCGACCGACGCGCTGGTGGCCGCGAGTCGAGATGCGGACCTCGTCGCGATCGGCTCTCGCGGTCGGAGCGGCTTCGCCACGATGTTGTTCGGCTCGGTTGCGCTTGCTGTCGCCGAACTTGCGGCCTGCCCGATTGCGATCACCCATCCCCAGCGTCACCTGGCGAGCGGCGACCACAAGTCCTCCCATCCCTCTCCGCAGACCCCTTCTCCGACCTCTCCTCATCCCAAAGGACAACACTCATGAGCAACCACATCGTGGTCGGTTTCGACGGCAGCGAGTCATCGCACAGTGCCGTGATGTGGGCCGCCGCCGAGGCCGATGTCCGCGGCGTCGTTCTCCACATCGTCTCGTGCTACGAACTGCCCATCGGCGGCGAAGCATCGATCGGCTGGAGCGCGACTGCCGTCTGTTCGGTCCTGCTGGACGACGCCGAACGCCGGGTGATCGAGATTCGCTCGATCGTCTCCGCCAGGTATCCCGCGCTCGAGATCACCACTGATGTCTCGGCCGGTCCGGCCGACATCGTCCTCGTCGACGGAGTCGGCATCGACAATCTGGTGGTCGTCGGTGCCAGTCGCCATGAAGGCAACGCTGCGTTCTGGCTGGGCACCACCGCCCGCTACGCGGTACGCCACAGCCAGGCGCCGGTGGTCGTCGTGCGAGGCGCAGCAACCGACAATCCACCGACGCGGATCGTTGTTGGAATCGACGGCTCGCCGGAGTCTCTCGAGGCATTGCAGTGGGCCGGCGCCGAGGCTGACCTTCATGGCGTCAACCTGGTCGTCGTCCATAGTTGGAGCTATCCGTACCTGCCGGTCGACGCGGGTGCATCGCAAGCTCGCGACCTCACCAAGGTCGACGCGGCGTGTGTGTTGGACCAGGCGCTCGAAGTGGCCCGTGAGCGGTTCGCAGCTGGCGTCGAGGGATTGCTGGTCGAGGACAGTGCGCCGTCGGCCCTGCTCGCGACGGTCCATGACGGCGATCTGCTCGTTCTCGGTTCGCGTGGGCGGGGAGCGGTTCGCGCCCGCCTGTTCGGCTCGACGGTCAACTCGGTCCTCGACGAAGCGGTGATCCCGGTCGTGGTCATTCCGCATCACGTCGCAAAGTGACCTCGACTTCCACGAACCAGCAACCCAGCGATGACGACCTGTTGCGGCTCGACGCGTACTGGCGTGCGGCCAACTACCTGTCTGTCGGGCAGATCTACCTGCTCGACAACCCGCTGCTCCGCGAGCCGTTGCGGGCCGACCACGTCAAGCCGCGACTGCTCGGCCATTGGGGGACGACCCCCGGGCTGAACCTGATCTATGCGCACATGAACCGGATCATCCGCGACCGTGATGTCGATGCGCTGTACATCACCGGGCCCGGTCACGGTGGTCCCGGTGTCGTTGCCAACGCCTACCTCGAAGGCACCTACAGTGAGGTCTATTCGGCGGTCGCCGAGGACACCGACGGGATGCGAGCCCTGTTCCGCCAGTTCTCGTTTCCTGGCGGCATCCCCAGCCACGTCGCCCCGGAGACACCGGGGTCGATCCACGAGGGTGGCGAGCTCGGCTATGCGCTGGTGCATGCGTTCGGTGCCGTGTTCGACAATCCGGATCTGGTCGCGGTGTGCGTCATCGGTGACGGTGAAGCCGAGACTGGACCGCTCGCTGCGAGTTGGCATTCGAACAAGTTTCTCAACCCGGTCACCGATGGCGTGGTCCTGCCGATTCTGCATCTGAACGGCTACAAGATCGCCAACCCCACGGTGCTGGCCAGGATCCCCGATGACGAACTCGAATCACTGCTGATCGGGTACGGCTATTCGCCGCGTTTCGTCGTCGGTGACGATCCCTTCGATGTTCATCGGCAACTGGCGGCCGTGCTCGACGAGGTCTTCGACGAGATCGCGGCGATCCAACACGGGTTTCGGAATCAGCCTCAGGACGTGGTGGTGCGACCGACACGACCGATTTGGCCGATGATCGTGTTGCGCACTCCCAAAGGATGGACCGGGCCAAAGGTGGTCGACGGGGTGCAGGTCGAGGGCACATTCCGCGCTCATCAGGTGCCGCTGTCCGAGACCCGCACCAACGAAGGTCACCGTCAGCAGCTCGAGCAGTGGATGCAGAGTTATCGACCGGACGAATTGTTCGACGGCGAGGGCCGACTGGTGCCAGAGCTGCGTGCCCTGGCCCCGTCGGGCACTCGTCGGATGAGCGCCAATCCGCGGGCCAACGGTGGCGAGTTGCTCCGCGATCTGGTGTTGCCCGACTTCCGTGACTACGCAGTGGCCGTCGACAATCCGGCGAGATTGCTGAGCTCGGCGACTGCTGTGCTCGGCACCTTCCTACGCGACATCATCGTGCGCAACCCGGACTCGTTCCGGATCATGGGCCCCGACGAAACCGCCTCGAACCGGCTGACCGCAGTGTTCGAAGCGACCGGCAAGGCGTGGGACGCAATCACCATCGAGGGCGACGATCGACTCGCCGCCGACGGCCGGGTGATGGAAGTGCTGTCCGAACATCTCTGCCAAGGGTGGCTCGAGGGTTATCTCCTCACCGGCCGTCACGGCTTGTTCAACTGCTACGAGGCGTTCATCCACATCATCGACTCGATGTTCAACCAGCATGCGAAGTGGCTCAAGATCACCAGCCACATCCCGTGGCGAGCGCCGATTGCATCGCTCAACTATCTCCTCTCGTCGCATGTCTGGCGCCAGGATCACAATGGTTTTTCGCACCAGGATCCCGGCTTCATCGATCACGTCGTCAACAAAAAGGCCGAGATCGTGCGGGTCTATCTGCCGCCCGATGCCAACACCTTGTTGTCGGTCGCGGATCACTGTCTGCGCAGTCGCAACTACGTCAACGTGATCATCGCCGGTAAGCAACCGGCGTTGACGTACTTGACGATCGACGAGGCGATTGCACACTGCACACGCGGCCTCGGGATCTGGCCGTGGGCCGGCAATGTCGGCGGCGACTCCGACGCCGATGACGAACCCGATGTCGTGCTCGCCTGCGCCGGCGACACGCCGACGTTGGAAACGCTCGCTGCTGCCGATCTGCTCCGGACCCACCTTCCCGAACTGAAGTTCCGGGTCGTCAACGTGGTCGACCTGATGCGGTTGCAGTCCGAGTCCGAGCATCCCCACGGACTCTCGGACCGCGAGTTCGACGCGCTGTTCACGACGGACAAGCCGGTGGTCTTTGCGTTCCACGGCTACCCGAGCCTGATCCACCAACTCACCTACCGACGCACCAACCACGGCAACATGCATGTACGTGGGTACAAGGAGGAGGGCACCACCACGACGCCGTTCGACATGGTGATGCTCAACGACCTCGATCGGTACCATCTCGTGATGGACGTGATCGACCGGGTGCCAGCACTCGGCAGTCGTGCGGCGATCGTGCGCCAGCGGATGAGCGACGCTCGGCTGGCTGCTCGGGCCTACACCCGCGAATTCGGCGAGGACGATCCGGCGATTTCGGGTTGGACCTGGCCAACGGCCGAGCGCTCGAACTGACCGATGCGGATCCTCGTCGTCAACGCCGGTTCGTCGAGCGTCAAGCTGCGTCTTCTCGATGCCAACCAGGTCGTCGGATCAGCAGACCTCGCGGCTGGGTCCCACGGGTTCGATGTCGACGCGATGCGTGACGAGGTCAGCGATTGGCCGGCCCCCGATGCGATTGGTCACCGGATCGTGCACGGCGGTACGCGCTTCACATCACCGGTGCGCGTGAATGCCGAGGTGCGTTCCGCGCTGGCGGCGCTCACCGAACTTGCACCGCTGCATCAACCGAAGTCGATCGCAGGGCTCGATGCCGTCACAGAACTGTTCCCCGACACACCGTCGGTTGCATGTTTCGATACGGCCTTCCACGCGACGTTGCCCGCCGAGGCATCGACGTACCCGATTCCTCGCCCGTGGCGCGACGACTTCCGCATCCGGCGCTACGGCTTCCACGGGTTGTCGCACGCCTACGGATCACGTCGCGCCGCAGCGATGCTCGGCCGGCCGATCGGCGATCTCCGGATCGTGTCGTGTCATCTCGGTGCGGGCGCTTCATTGGCAGCGGTGGCCGGCGGACGAAGTATCGACACGACAATGGGCTTCACCCCACTCGACGGGTTGGTGATGTCGACCAGGTCGGGAGCGATCGACCCTGGGATCGTGTTGTGGTTGCTGCAACACGGTGGCCTGTCTGTGGCCGAGGTCGAGCGTGCACTCGAGCACGAATCGGGTCTGTCGGCCTTCGGTGGCACGGGCGACATGCGCGCAGTCGTGGCAGCGGCAGAGTCCGGTGGCGACGATGCGGCCCTCGCGATCGCGGTGTACGTCCATCGGCTCGCAGCTGCGATCGGGTCGATGACCGCATCGCTGGGTGGACTCGATGCGTTGCTCTTCACCGGTGGCGTCGGCGAGCACTCGCCATTGATCCGCGCTCGGACGACGGATCGACTGAGGTTCCTGGGAATCGAAATCGACGATGCCCGCAACCTCGATGCCTCAGGTGATACCAACATCTCGGCGGTCGGATCGGCAGTCGCGACCCTCGTGATCGAGGCCCGCGAAGACCTCCAGATCGCTCGTGACGTGGTGGCGTTGATCGGCTGAGGCCACAAACCAGCCGTCCCGGTCGTACATACTCAAGCGATGTTGCGGGCCGCCGCCAGGAACTGCAGGAACAAGTGCTTGCCCTGCTGTTGGCCGTCGGACGCGAACAGTTGATCGAGGCCGCCACCCAGGGCGGCGAGCTTGTACTTGGCGACCGACGTCTCGAATCGGATGTCGCCGAGGTCTGACGTCAGAAAGTGTGCGAGCCCACCGCCGAAACCGTCGACCGACGACTTGATGATGTCGTGTGGCTGAACCGAGACCAGCGCAGCCTTCGGCTGTAACTTGCGGTCGACCTCGAGCAGCATCAACCGCAGCGGTGTCACCCCGATCACGAGGATCCGATTCGTGAACGCCGACGATGCTGTCGCCATGAACGCGCCCAGCAGTTGCTCGTTCGTGGTCAATTGCGGAGTCAGCAGGTTGCGATGCAGCTCGTCGGCTTGCGCTGCTTTGGCCTGGAACCGGTTCATGGCCGACGGTACGCCCGACCGGCGAACTGGTCAATGACCGTCTGGATACACGTTCGGGAACGCATCGCTCAGGTGATCAGCAGCAGGTGCGGTTCGGGTCGGCACCTGCAACGATTGGTTCGGTGGCCCAACCGGCGGTGGATCCCGTGTCGCACGACATCGACGGGGCGTCGCCGAGCACGGTGTAGAACTCCCATGCGTTGTCCGGGCCGTTGATCCAGGTCTTGTCCTGGACCGCAAAACAACACGACACGTTCTCCTGCACCTCCTGCTCCATCCCATCGCCGGTCGCCCGGGCGATTGCGGCGGCGACCTCGTCGGTCGAATCCACCTCGACCCCGATGTGGTTGAGCGAGCCCGGCTCGCCCGCGCCGGCGAACAGGATCAACTTGAGCGGCGGATCGGCAATCGCGAAGTTGGCGTACCCGTCGCGGACCTTGGCGGGTTCGGTGCCGAACAGTTTGGTGTAGAACTCGATCGAGGCATCGAGATCGGCGACGTTGAGGGCGAGTTGGACTCGGGACATGGAGTGCTCCTTCGGTCAGACAAACATCGACGAATGTCGATGTAGCAGTTCCTGCAGTGTGCCAAATAGATCGAAGTTTGTCAATGGATTGATCCACGTTCTTCGATAGGGTTCGGCGATGGCCCGCCGCACCCTCACCGTCGACCCGGTTGCCTGTTGCAGCCCCGTTCGTGCCGAAACCCTCGACGAAGCCGCGGCCGAGACCTTGGCCCGATCGTTTGCCGCACTCTCGGACCCGATCAGACTGCGGCTGCTCTCGCACATCGCCTCGGCCGGTGACGAGGTCTGCGCCTGCGATCTCGTCACGATGTCGGGCCGATCGCAGCCCACGGTGAGCCATCACATGAAGTTGTTGTTCGACGCCGGTTTGGTCACCCGCGACAAGCGTGGACTGTGGGTCTGGTACCGGGCGGTTCCGGAGCGTCTCGACGCGCTTCGAACCGCACTCGCCTGATCGCAGGGACCGGCATGTCGGTCAGGCGGGTGATGTGGCGAGTGCCGAGTTCGTCGGGTGGTAGACCGAGATCACTGGCTCGTGGGTGTCGAGTTGTGGTGACGGATCGAGTACCAGCGCTTGCGCACGCTCGATTTCCTCGGGCGTGAAGTCGCGGGTCGTGTGGCAGAACTCGACCGTGTTGCCGCTCGGATCGCTGATGTAGATACTCACGCAGAATTCGTGATTGACCTCGAGCACGGTGTGGCCGTGTGCCTGCCAGCGCTCGCGATGCGTCGTGAGATCGTCCATCGTCGGCGCATCGAAGGCGATGTGGTTGACCCAGCCGGGCAGACCGTTGGGCTTGTTCAGATCGACTGCGAAGTCGTTGCCGATCGTGTCGTCGTGCAGTTCCCAGAACGCGATCATCCCAGGATCTCCGCTGGCAGCACCGGCGCCGCCATGCAGGTTGTTGGTGGAGTAGAAGAAGTGCTTGCTCCAGCCGCCCTGATCGCCCGGTGTCGGCCCGGCCACCACCTTGACAAGCTCGAAGCCCATCACGTCGGTGTAGAAACGGTGGGTCGCGGCGGTATCGCGGGTGGCGAGTGCAACGTGGTGAAAGCCCATGTCGAGACTCCTCGATCTGGTAGGGGATCTGGTCGGTGATCTGGTCGGTGATCTGGTCGGTCCGACCCGGATCGGTCGACTTCACCACAATTCTCGCACGCGTGACACGTGGTGGTCGGACGGGAGAGTCGGCACACTGGTGCCATGTCCGTTCTCGCGGCCCTGCTCGCCGAAAGCCTGCTGGGTGACAAACTCCTTCAGTACCTCGTGCTCGCGATGGGTGGCGCGCTGCTGGTCGGCAACGTGCTCGCGCTGGTGAAGCCACCGCCGCAAGCCAAAGAGGGCGATCTCGAACAGGCGCCACGAGGTCGTAGCATCGGGATGGCCCTGATCGGCCTCGTCGCAACGATCTGGGCCCTCGGATCGCTCATCGTCCAATAACGGACACGGACTCGGAGGCATCGTGAAGCTCCTGCTTACTTCCGGCGGCGTCACCAATCCCACAATCCATTCCGCACTGATCGCACTGTTGGGCAAACCATTCGCCGAGTGCAATGCGCTCTGCATCCCAACGGCCCAGTGGGGTCACCCGATGTGTGGACCGACTTCCGTTCGGCGCTTCGTTGTCGGTGGAACTCCGTCGCAGATGTGCGACCTGGGTTGGAAGTCGGTCGGCGTCCTCGAACTGTCGGCGTTGCCCAGCATCGGTGAGCAGCGGTGGACGTCCTGGGTCCGGGAGGCGGACGTGCTGTTGGTGGATGGCGGCGACGCGACGTACCTGTGTCATTGGATGCGGGAGTCCGGTTTGGCAGAACTCTTGCCGTCGCTGTTGGAAACTGTGTGGGTCGGGTTGAGTGCCGGGAGCATGGTGATGACGCCTCGGATCGGAGCCGAATTCGTGGAATGGCCAGCTGCGGAGGATGACCGCACCCTGGGGGTCGTCGACTTCTCGATCTTTCCTCATCTCGACCACGAGATGATGCCGGAGAACACCCTGGCTGCAGCCGAGAGGTGGGCCGCCGAGATCGGCGGCCCGACGTACGCGATCGATGACCAGACGGCGATCACGGTCGTCGACGGCAAGGTCGAGGTCGTCTCCGAGGGGCAGTGGCACCAGTTCGATTGATCAGCGTCTGGATGACCGACAAGGGGGAAAGCGTGCGGGAACGAACATGGCGTCAGCGGCGTCCGCAACGGGCTGTTGGTGCGTCGGTTGCATTGATTGCGCTGGCAACCTTGGTGTCGTGTTCGAGTTCCGATCCAATCTCGGGCTCCTCGACGAATCCGGACCCGCCGGCAACGTCAACCAACTCGACTGCCATCACTGTCTCGGAGAGCTCGGAGAGCTCGACGAGCACGGTGTCGAGCACGGTGTCAGCCACGACACCGACGGATCCCACCACGACAACCGGTCCGCTCACGATTTCGGATCCGACCACGACCGCGACCACGGCTCCGGTGACCACGACCGCTCCTGCCGAGAGCCATTCGATCTTGCTGCCTGGTTCGGTCCAGGTCGTGTCGATGAGTTGGCCGTCCAACGACGACGGTTGGTTGCTGGCCGATACCGGCGACGGCACGAGGGAGTTACTGAGCACGCACGACGCCGGCGCGAGTTGGGCATCGTCGGGATTGGACGTGGACGGAGCGATGCAAGTGATATTTGCCGACTCGGCGAACGGCTGGCTGGTGGGTGTCAACGGGCTCCGATCCACCCACGACGACGGATCGACATGGAACTCGACCAGCATTCCTGGTGGCATCAGCACCGATGCAGCCGTTGCGACATCCGAGGGAGTCGTTCACACCGCCTACCTCGCCGGCGATCCGACGATGCTCCACATCGCGACCTCACCGGTTGACCATGACGCGTTCGTCGTCGCCCCGGTCAGTATCCAAGCCGGGGCCGGTCCGCGACTCGATGTGTCGATGACCGCCGGTGGGCCCTACGGAGCAATGATCTACAACGACCGGACCTTTGTCGACGCGGCCGAGATCCGCAATGGGCAGTGGACGCCGTGGAAGCTCGATTGCCCCTACCCGTACCCGTCTCTGCTGGTCGGGCTCAGTCCGCACGGTCAAGCGCTCGCGGTCGCGTGCGGTCCATCCGGATTCGCCGACGACGGACCAATCGTGGCCGCTGACCTGTCGTCGGGCTCGATCGTCTGGACAACCGTCGAACCGGCCGGCAACGGTGTTGAAGGCCAGAATCATCTGGGCTTCGCGACGGCGACCGATGCCGGCGTGCGGATCGTCGCCTACAGCAAGGGCGACGGCACCTCGGTCATCGCGAGTTCCACCGATGGCGGCGCCACATGGCCGACCAGAACAACGTTGCCGGCGGAAACGTTGCTCGGCATCATTGCTCATCTGCCAGACGGCAGGGTGTTGATCACGACCGACCCTGGCCACGGCCTGATCAGTCCCGATGGACTCACCTGGACGTCGGTGGCGACCAGTCCATCCTGAGCCATTGGGTTTCGGTGTGGGCTGCGGCCGGTAGGTTCAGTCCGTGCCGCCGATCCCGATGCAGTTCGTCAAGTCCGCGACGCGTGTCGACGACCTTCCCGAGTCACACCGCGAGGTCGCAGTCGTCGGCCGGTCGAATGTGGGCAAGTCGTCGTTGATCAACGCGTTCGCCAACCGCGGCCAGTTGGCCCGGGTCAGCAAGACCCCGGGACGGACGCAGCTGATCAACATCTTCGAAGTCTCGCCAGGGGTCACCGTGGT
>JBDSDH010000206.1:0-10741 GCA_039920665.1 Ilumatobacteraceae bacterium | reverse complement strand
CCCGGCACGTACGACTTCCGCCTCACCCGTCTCGCGGCCTTGATGCACGATGTCGGCAAGCCCCGGACCCGGGGATATCTGAAGGGCAAGGGCGTCACCTTCCATCACCACGAAGTGGTGGGAGCTCGGATGACCCGCACTCGGCTGCAAGCGCTGCGCTACAGCAACGACGACGTCAACGCGATCACGGAGTTGGTCCACCTGCATTTGCGCTTTCACGGTTACGAGGCCGGCTGGACCGATTCGGCGGTGCGTCGTTACGTGGTCGACGCCGGTCGGTATCTCGCGGAACTGAACGTGCTCACCCGCTGCGACTGCACCACCCGCAACGAGCGCAAGGCAGCAATGCTGAGCCGCCGGATGGACGAACTCGAAGTACGGATCGCCGAGTTGCAGGCAAGCGAGGAGTTGCAGGCGGTTCGTCCGGAAATGGACGGCGCCGCCGTGATGGCCCATCTTGGACTGTCCCCTGGTCCGCAGGTCGGCAAGGCCATGAAGCACTTACTCGAGATCCGGATCGACGAAGGTTTGATCGGCGACGACGAGATCCGCAACCGACTCGACAGATGGTGGGCGAGCCAGCCGACTGTCTGATCGCCGGTCTTGGTTTGCGCGTCATGTCGACTTTGTCGACGCCTCCACCCGTCCACCCAGCGACCTGTCCACACTGCGCAGGTTCGGTGCGGTTATGGTTGCTGACCAGCAGATCTGCAGATCTGCGGATCTTCGGGACGGCCGGACGGCGGAGTCGGTGGGAGTCGGTGACGCAATGACGGTGAGGTGGTGAGAGTGATGCAGTGGACGGCGGTTTCGGTCGTGTTCAGTCGTGCGCGCACCCGCTGGCTGCTTGTCGCCGGCCTGCTCGCATGCGTCGCCGCGAATGCGATCGAGTTGGGCCGCAACGGAATGGACGCCGAGCGGTGGGGAATGATCGCCGACATCTCCGAGGTGATCGTGCCGCTGATGGCGGCGCTGCTGCTGTTCGAGCGATCGCAGTTCGCCGCCACCGCCACCGGCACCGCCGCGGCCACAACGACAACAACGACCACGACCACAGCAACGACCACGACGACCGCCACGGCCACCGCAACGACCACGACCGATGACGTGATGGACGACGTCGAGGAACGCCGATCCGGGTGGCGATGGTTGGCCGGCGGCGCGCTGGCGTGGGCGCTCGGCCAGGTCACCTGGATCATCATCGAGTTCGGCTTCGAGACCGATCCAACGGTGTCGGTGGCGACGATCGGGTTCGTGTTGTGGGCGCTGATGACCGCGTGGGGGATGGTCAAGATCGTCGGCTTGTCCCGTTCGTGGTCGATGGTTCGGCCAATGGTGGGCGAGGCAGCGGTGCTGTCGCTCGCGATCGGGTTCATCGTGTGGGAACTCGTGCTCGCGCCGGACATCACCGACGAGAGCAACCTGACCATTGTGTTGTTGGCCCTCGTTCCGGTGTCGA
Organism: Ilumatobacteraceae bacterium; assembly: GCA_039920665.1. GTDB lineage: Bacteria > Actinomycetota > Acidimicrobiia > Acidimicrobiales > Ilumatobacteraceae > WLMZ01. The sequence goes on along the minus strand of JBDSDH010000206.1, from coordinate 9,282 downwards.
CCTCGTTCGTGATTGCTGTCGCCCTGCTGCTGTCGATCCATGATCGTTCGGCCGTCATCGGGATGATCGCGTCGGCTGGGACAGTGCTGGTTCTCGCCGATTCGTTCCTCACCGTCCGCTTCGCCAGCGGGGCCAACCTGTACGCCGCGGCCCACGCGCTCTACCTCCTCACGTTCGGCCTGATCGGGGTGGCTGCGCTGCTCCCGCATCGCAACGTGGCCCACTCCACTCGGACCAGCCTGGGTCGGTTGATCGTGGTCTGGGTGCCGTTGATCGCGGCTGTCTGGATCGCGGTCTGGCGCTTCTTCATCTCGGATCGTGAAGCAACCGTGGTCAGCGTTTCGATCGGGTTCCTGGTCGTCGTGGTGGTGATGCTGTCCCAGATCGCGCGCTGGATGGAGTCCGAGGAGATGGCGGCCGAACTCGACGCCAACGTCGCTCGGCTCCGCATCACCCAGACCGAATTGCGCGAACTACTCGACGACCTGCCGGAAGCGGTGCTCGTCCTTTCCGGCGACGGCGTGATCCGAGATCTCAATGCTCACACCCGGGCGCTCACCGGGCGCACCAACGCCGACATGATCGGTCAGCCGTTCGGCGTGCTGGTCGGGCCCGAGCACGTACGACTGCTCTATCGCACCTGGCGTCAACTGCTTCGCCATGACCGAATCACGAGCCCGGTGTTCCCGCTTCGGCATCTCGACGGTTCCGAGGTGATGGTCGAGGCCGAGGTGCAATCGCCGATCGCGAACACCGACCGAGTCGTCGTGACCTTGCGCGACATCACCAACCGGCTCAACGAGGCGAACGAACTGCAGTCGGCCCAGAACCGGTTCGGTCTTGCGTTCCGGTCGGCGCCGACCGGTATGGCGATGGCATCGGCCGACGAACTGGTCCTGATCGACGTCAACGACGCCTTGGCCCAGATGCTCGGCTACGAACGGGATTTCCTGATCGGGCGACCGTTGCACGAGTTGGCTCACGTCGACGACCGCTCGGCACTCGGCACCGAGCGGCGCTATATCCGCCATGACGGTCAAATCGTGTGGGCTCAGACGTCGGTTGGGATGATGGCCGACCGTGGCGGCAGCGAGATCGCGATCGTTCACATCCAGGACATCACCGAGCAGCGTCGGGCCGCATCCCAATTGCAGTGGGCAGCAAGCCACGATGCACTCACGGGGCTGCCGAACCGCACTCACTTCCTCGAGCGGTTACGACGTCGTCTGGACGGATCCGAGATCGGGTCGATCGCGGTGCTGTTCATCGACCTCGACAATTTCAAGGTCATCAACGACAGCCTCGGCCATGCTGTCGGCGACGAATTGCTGCGTGGTATGAGCGAGCGGCTGCGGTCGGTCGTGCGCGATCGCGACCTGCTCGGTCGGTTCGGTGGCGATGAGTTCATCGTCATGCTCGACGGGATCCACCTCGACATCAGTCCGGCCGATGTCGCCGAGCGGCTGCGCAGTGAGATGTCGTTGCCCCTGCTCGTCGACGAATCCGAGCTCTACGTGACCGGCAGTATCGGCATTGCCTACGCCGACCGGATCGGGGTGACCGCCGACGAACTGTTACGCGACGCCGATGCAGCGATGTATCGGGCCAAGGCCCGCGGTCGTGATTGTGTCGAGTCCTTTTCGCCCGGCGCGCACGAGAGCTCGGTGCTCGCGCTGCGGACCGCGAGCGAACTGCGTCACGGTCTCGAGCGGGGCGAGATCGTTCCGTACTATCAGCCGATCGTGGACCTCGTCAGTGGTCAGTTGACGGGATTCGAGGTCCTCGCCCGTTGGCGCCATCCCGATCGCGGATTGCTCGGCCCCGATCAGTTTCTGCCGATGGCGGAAGAGACCGGTTTGATCGCCGAACTCGGCGCATCCATCCTGCGCGCCTCACTGGCCCAGCTCGGTCGATGGCAGGCCAACGTCGCCTCGCTGGCCAACGTGTCGATCGCTGTCAACGTGTCGGTCCGCCAATTGGTCGATTCCCGGTTCCACGCGGTCGTTGCCGATGCACTCGCCGAGACCGGCGTGCTGGCCGATTCGCTGTGGCTCGAGATCACCGAAACAGCGCTGATGAGTGACGTCAAAACGGCGACGGTTGCCCTCCGCAATCTGCGCAGCCTCGGCCTGCACCTGTCGGTCGATGACTTCGGCACCGGCTACTCGTCGCTGACGTACCTCAAGCGGTTTCCGGTCGAGGCGATCAAGGTCGACCGAACCTTCGTCAAGGGTCTCGGCATCGATGCCGAGGACACGACGATCGTCGAGGCTGTCGTCAACCTCGGTCGATCGCTCGGGTTGATGGTGGTGGCCGAAGGCGTCGAAACGCCGCTGCAGCTGTCGCGTCTGCGTGAGATGGGCTGCGACCGAGCGCAGGGATATCTGTTCGGCCGCCCTCGTCCCGCGGCGCTGATCGAAGCCGAGCGAGCTGGCCTCACCATCTGAGGTGGTGGAAAGTTCAAGGAGCGGTCGCTCGGCCGCCGAGCGGCAGCACCCGCAGCAGGTGGTGCCACCGGCAGCTCGTGCACGCCTCGACCACATAGGCATCGAGGTCGTCGGTACGGGTGTCGAGCGCGGCCATGTCGGCCTTGGTCGCGACGCATCGACCGTGCTTGGGTAGCCGTGGCCCGAACACGTAGGTCACCAACATCAGGTTGACGTCTTCGCAGATCGGACAGACGACGCTGCTCGGCGTGCCGACGTTCTTGGCGGCCCGGATCAGCTCGGGGTGAGCGTCGCAGATCTGCTCGCGACGGAGCCGTCCGCGGCGATATTCATTGACGAGAGCGAGCCGTTCGAGACGGTGATCGATGACCGCTCGTGCACCGGGGCGACCGGTACCACGCAGAGTTCCGACCGAGAAAGACATTGGTCGACACGCTACCGAACTTCGTCAGAGGCGCATCCGCGCTAACCGGGAGCCAAGGCACCACACTGGCTGGATGGCAGTCGTACGGTATGGAAACTCAGTCGCTGACGACGCAGAACTGCGTCTGTGCGGCGATGTCAATGGCAAGCGAGTGTTGGAGCTCGGTGTCAGCGCGCCGAGCAATGCTGTCGCGCTGGCAGCCGCCGGGGCTCGGGCGCTGGCGGTCGACCCGTCAGCGGACCGCATCGCCCACGTTCGCAAGGAAGCCGAAGCGGCCGAGGTGACCGTGCAATGTCATCAGGTCGAGATCGCCGATCTCGGTATTGTCGCGAGCGCATCGCTGGATCTCGTCGTGGCCTCGCAGAGCCTCGATCAGGTCGACGATCTGGCCCGTTTGTTGCGCCAGGTGCACCGGATCCTGAAGTCCGACGCGACCTTCATCATGGCCGGCACCCACCCGATCGCGGCAATGCTCGCATCGGTGTCGGGCCAGCAGGTGGTGCAGCACGAGTACGGTTCCAGCACGGTCCGTTCGATCGGCGACTGGTTCATGGCGATGCAGCGGACCAACTTCCGGATCGACGTGATGCACGAACTGCCGGCGAACAACGTGCGCAATCCCATGACCCCGACGACACTGGTGTTGCGGGCCCGCAAGCTCGGCGTCTGACCTGCGTGGCTACCCGCACTCCTCGCTGTACGAGTGACGTCAGTGAGCGACTGCGGGACGACCGTGGGAATCGGGCGGGATGTTCGGCACGAGGGTCGACAGCAGTGCTCCGATGACGACGATGCCGCAGGCGAGCAGCACCGCCGAACGGGCACCGTCGACGATGGCCGATGACACGACCCCGCCGATCCGCGGGTCCGAGCCCGATGCCGCCGACCCGCCGAAGTTCGTGGCGCTCTCGACGATGGTGTCGCGCACGGACTGGGTCAGACCGCCGATCCCGTTCAGACCACTGCGAATCTTGGATGCCGACTGTGACGCGAAGATCGCTCCGATCAGCGCGATGCCGAGCGCCGTGCCGACCTGGCGCACCATCCCGGCCGCGCCGCTGGCCGAGCCCGCCTTCTCCGGCGGGATGTCGCTGAGAACGACATTGGTCAACTGGCTGGTCGCGAAGCCGATGCCCACGCCGTGGGCGATCAGCCCGGGCAGCAGTTGCAGCAGTGTGGTGTTCGTCGAGAACGCGACCGCGTACAGACCGATGCCCACTGCTTCGAGTCCGAGGCCAGCGGTGATGACGTACTTCGGTCCGTAGCGTGCGCTGAGCAGACCACCGACACGAGCGCCTGCGAATATGGCCACGCCAGAGGGAAGTAGCCAGGTGCCGGTCTTGATCGCAGAGAAGTGCAGGCCGGCCTGGAGGAAGATGGGGATCACGAAGAACGCGCCGAACTCACCCATCGCGAGCACACCGGTGTTGATCAATCCGTAGCGGAAGCCGCGGTGGATCAGGTCACGGAAGTCGAACACGAACGCGTGCTCGCCGGCTGCTCGGCGCCGCTCGATGACGACGAAGATCGTGAGCATGATGGCCGCCACCAGCAGCGACCATGGCACCGGCGAGAGGCCGAGGATCTTGGCGCCCGATATCGGCGACCACCAACCGAAGCGACTGGCCTCGATGATGCCGAACACCAATCCCAACAGACCGAGCGTGACCACCAGGACGCCGAGGGGGTCGATGCCTTTCGCCCGCTCGTCCTTGGAATCGCGTACGTACTTCAGGCCGGCGATGATCGCCAGAGGAGCGATCACGACGTTGATCCGGAAGGCCCATCGCCACGAGTAGTCGGTGGTGAGGATGCCGCCGAAGAACGGCCCGAGCGCGCCCGCTCCGCCGGCCACAGCACCCCAGACGGCGAATGCACTGCCGCGCTCGCGGCCAACGAATGTCGCCGAGATGATCGACAGCGTCGCCGGCAGCATCGCTGCGGCACCGATGCCTTCGAGCAACGCCTCGCCGATGAACAACTGCACGACGGATTGGGAGAGCGAGGCGATCAGGGAGCCGACTGCGAACATGGCCGCCCCGGCGAAGAACAGCCGACGCCGACCAATGATGTCCCCGAGCCGGCCGAAGCTGATCAGCAACGAAGCGAACACCAGCGAGTAGCCGGAAATCACCCACTGCAGTGATGAGATGTCGGTGTGAAAGTCGCGCACAATCGTCGGCACGGCGACGTTGAGGATCGTGCTGTCGAGCACGATGATGAACAGTGCGCTCGACAACACGACCAACGCGATCCATCGTTTGGGATCGTTCTCCAGTGCGCCAGCGGGGCCTGTCGGGGTGATCGTCGACATGTTGACGGTCTAGCACCCTGTCCGGTTCAGAAGGAGCTGTCCAGAACGGGCTGCCGGACGGACTTCCGGCTGCTCAGAACGGGCTCAGACCCAATCGATTGCGGATCCCGACCATCTCGCCGACGTGGCCGTGGCCGTGGCCGATGCATTCCCACTGCACCAGCCAACTGACCGGCTTGCGGTCCCACATCGCATGGAGCCAACTCATCTCGCCGTCGGCGGGGATGCCGGCCAGATTGGCCAGCCGGTAGCTGTTGGTTGGGACCGAGTCGAGGGCCATGACGCTGAGCTTGCTGATCCACTCCCTGGTCCGCGCGTTGACTGCCCGGGCGTAGGCGACGAGCCGGTCGAGGTCGAGTGCAATGGTGACCTCGGCGTCCTCCGACTCGGTCAGACCGGCCCACGGCGGGAGGTGGTCGACGCCGAGGTCGTCACGGTGATCCGCGAGCAGTGGCGGATGGTTACGGATCGCGGTGTTGACGGCGAGGTCCTGGTGATAGGTCATGTGGAACAGCAACCACGCCAGCGTCGGCGAATCGCCTTCACTGCCGCCCTTCCAGTGCTCGACAGGAACGTGTTGGCTGATCGCGCTGTCGAATCGACCGAGCACGAACGCATGATCCTGAGCAATCCACTGTTGGAGATCCACGGCTGGAACACTGGCACACCGCGCAGGTTGGTTGACGCCGAAAAGCGAGTGCGGGACCGACTGTTCATCGGCCCCGCACTCGTCTGTTCAGTTCACTCTCTCCTGAACCAAATGTTCAGCCTCCGGATTCCTGCCCGCTCGACACGGGGCCGGCCGGATCGACTGGTGCCGTCGGGTCGATGTGCTGGGCGTCAGGGTTGACCTGTCCGACTTCGTCGGCGTTGCCATCGGCAAACGGGAAGAGGATGAGGGATGGCTCGTATTCGGTCGGGTAGTAGGTGGCGGTGATCGTCGCGGTATCGATGACGACTTCGCCGTTCACTTCACGACAGAGCAAACGCACCGACTGACCCGAGAAGAACAACAGCGGGTTGTTGATGGCGCTGACCGTCACCGTCTTGTGCAGATTGTGGGTGCGGTAGAAGCCGTTGCTCGATGCTGAGGCATCGTCGCCGAAGAATCCGTTCTCGTCAGTGGTGTTCAATACGGTCGTCCCGACGGTGATTTCACATTCGGCCTGATTCCATCCAACAATGCTGGGGTGCCATGCAATGGTCGCCTCGAGGGTCAGAAAGCCGTCGGCGGGCACTCTGATCGCGGTTGACACGACGGTGACCGTGGCGGCGGTGAGGACGGCATCGGTGGCGGTGTAGTTGTACGAAACTCCGGGCTCGTCAGTGATGTCGGCAGCGTTGTGGCTGTGGTTGTCGTAGTAGCCGACGACGTCGATGATGACGTCGACCTTGCCGGTCAGGTTGTACACGTTGAACGTGCCAGTTGCCGCGGCAAGGGTGACCGTGACCGAGTTGGGTGTCGGCGGTTGGCCCGGCGCCGGGTTGAGGTTGGACGCCGTCGGCCGGGCGACATCGGACGGAAAGAACGTCAGGTAGGTCGGGGCGGTGGCACCGACGGCTGTGACGTTGAGTTCCAGCGCGCTGATACCGGTGGGAATGTTGCACGGTCCGGCGACATCGCCGGTACCGGTGATCGTGTAGGTCTCGTTGGCGTCGATCGGCGTCATTCGGGGTCCGACGTTGTCGGTGGGTGGTCGGGTATCGATCAGACGACAGGGCGTGATCGCTACGAAGACGTTCTTCGGGCTGGTGGTGACCACGGCATTGGCGATGCCAAAGCCGCCTGCACCGAGGCTGACGGCGACGGCAGCGCCGATCGCCGCCCACCGCGCTCGATGGGTTTTACCAGTGTTGATCTGGCTCGGGGTCATTTCGTTCATGGGTGCCTCCCGTGGGTCGCGCCGGTTCGTTCCACGGAACCGGGACGGTGACATCGGTCACCGCTGGGAATTGACGGTAGTAGCGGTCTCGGCATCACTCCTGCACGAACAGTCCCGATTCCGTCCCGATGTTCTCTGCCCGATCGGGCAGCCGGGATTAGGCGATGGCGCCGAAGCCGATGACCTCGAACGACAGCAGTTCGGCTTGACAGCGATGATGTCCGCGCATCCGATCTTGGGTCAGCGGAACATGAGTCCTTCAAAATCGCCGGAGTCACGCCATTCACGCAGATAGGCGAAGTAGGCGCTCGCTCCGGCCGGATAGCCGACGAGGAGATCGCTGCCGGGTCCCGATGGCTGACCCTCGTTGTTGTAGTAGCCAGGTGTGCAACTGCTGTTGCCGAGCAACACTCGGCCCGGGCCGGTGAGCAGGAGGTCGATCCATTCCTGCTCGGCTTCGGCGGTCAACTCGACACGCGTCGCACCGCGTTCGAGCGCATGAGCGACGATTGTCGCGATCGTCCGGCCCGATTCGGTCAGGTTGTGGGGCACGTTCGAGATCAGGTTGGCGCCTTGTGTCGGTTGCACGATGAACAGGTTGGGGAACCCGTGCGCGTGTGTTCCGTGCTTGGTGCGCATTCCGTTCGCCCAGTGCTCGGAGAGACGTTTGCCATGTGCGCCGAGCGGGTCGTAGCCGTTGCGCTGCTCGAACGGCGTGCCGACCTCGAACCCGGAGGCGTAGATGATGCAGTCGACCGCGTACTCGGTGCCGGCCGCCACGACACCGGTCGGCGTGATCCGCTCGACCCCTTGGCCACCGGTGTCGATCAACCGAGTACTCGGTTCGTTGAAGGCGGGGAGATACTCGTCGTGGAAGCACGGCCGCTTGCAGAGTTGGCCGTACCACGCCTTGAGATTCTCGACGGTTGTCGGGTCGGTGACGATGGTGTCGATCCGGTCGCGGATCTCGTTCATCTTCGCGAAGTCTGCGTCTTCGTAGGCGGCGAGCATCCCGGCCGGGTTCATCTGGTCCGGCGTGAGAGTCATCATCCGGTCCCGGATCCGGCGGGCGAGATCGGTCCAGCCATCCATCACCAGGTCTTCGGTCATCGAGCCACCGGCCTGGTTGGCGGTGAAGTTCTCCAGCCAGCGCTGCTGCCATCCGGGCGTGTCGATCGCGGCGAACCAGGCTGGGTCGATCGGGTGGTTGTTGCGAACGTCGACCGACGACGGCGTGCGTTGGAACACGAGCAGTTCGCGGCAGGCCTTCGCCAAATGCGGCACCACCTGCACCGATGTCGCGCCGGTTCCGATGATGGCGACTCGCTTGTCGGCGAGACGGTCCATCGACGTGCCCGATGCGTCTCCCCCCGTGTAGCGGTAGTCCCAACGTGACGTATGGAACGAGTGGCCCTCGAAATCTTCAATTCCGGGAATGCCCGGCAGTTTGGGCACGTGCAGCGGGCCGGTTCCCATCGCGAGGAACCGGGCGGTGAACTCGTCGCCCCGATTGGTGCGCACGATCCACCGGTCGTGGTCGTCGTCCCATTCCAGATCGGTGACCTCGGTGTGGAACAGGGCGTTGTCGTACAGCCCGAACTGTCTGCCGATCCGCCGACAGTGTTCGAGAATCTCTGGCGCGTGGGCGTATTTCTCGGTCGGCATGTGGTCGGTCTCTTCCAGCAACGGCATGTAGACGAACGATGCGGTGTCGCACTGTGCGCCGGGGTACCGGTTCCAGTACCACGTTCCCCCGAAGTCGCCGCCTTTCTCGACGATGCGGACATCGGTGATGCCCTGCTCGACGAGCCGGGCGCCGGTGACCAGCCCGGCAAACCCACCGCCGATGAATGCCACGGTGACGTGGTCGCGAATGGGTTCGCGTGTAACAACCGGCGTGTAGGGATCGTCGAGGAAGTGCTGATACATCGACCCGGCGAGTCGTCGGTACTGACCATTGCCGTCAGGGCGGAGGCGCTTGTTGCGTTCGATGGCGTACTTGCGCTGCAGCGCGTCCTTGTCGATCCCTGTCTCGGCGATGGTCATGTCCGAGTTTCGCATCGACCGTGGTGCCTGGCCGATCCGGAGCTGTCACACCCATCTGCTTGGCTGCTCACATGACCTCTCCCGCGATCTCTTCGAGCCAACCGAAGCTGTCGCGATCGGCGCTACACTCGCCCGGTCATATTCACCCTGCCCCGCCACAGGGGCCCC
>JBDSDH010000205.1:0-3216 GCA_039920665.1 Ilumatobacteraceae bacterium | reverse complement strand
AAGAGCTCGCCAACTCGATTGCGTTCATGTTCGAGCAGCAGATGCGCTCGGCCGGCTTCGCCGCAACCTGCGCCGCCGCTCCAGCCTGATCACCGGAAGTCTTCCTGGGAAGACTCTCGACGCTGGGTCGACGAGCGCGGAGTTCAGAGGCCGAGGACGGCTCGGAGCCCCACGTCCATGTCGGCCAGCAGCACCTGCGGCAGAGTGCCGACCACGTCGCCGAGGAGCGAGCGGTCGATCAGCTCCACTCCGAGCGGAACAGCGACCGAATCCTCTGCAGCCCGCTTGCCATGGCAGGAAGAAAGACATTGCCAGCAATTCCTGCCCGATTTGCATTGGACGTCACCGGAACGACGTGGCATTGCCAGACGTTCACGCTGAGCGCGTCGCTGGACGACACGACAACGCACGCTCGACGTTTGTCGAGCCCGACCCCGTGCACCCCGCCCCTCATCACCATGGCGCAATCACCATGGTGCGGAACGCTCCATCCGGTTCAAAACCGCCGAGCACTCGGTCACCGTCGGCGGCTGGCTACTGGCTACTGGCCAGATCGGCGTCAGCGATCAACTGCTGAGCGAAACTCGACTGAGGGTGGGTTGCCGCGTGCCGGCGGAGCTGGTCGGCAACCCACGTTGAAAAAGGGACACCGAGACTGTCGACGATCGGAACGACATCGTCGGGGAGTCTGATCGTCTTGTTCGGCATATACGTAAGGTACATACGCATCTTGTGTCCGGACGCCAAGACAAGACCGAGCAGTGCGGCTGAGCCGTACCCTGGCGGCGATGGAATCGACACTGGTACTTCGCCCGGGACGGGACAAATCGGTTCGCCGGATGCACCCGTGGGTGCTCAGCGGTTCGGTCGCCGAGGTTCGTGGCGACGCCCAGCCGGGCGACACGGTGATGGTCGTCTCGGCTGAGGGCGAAGCGCTCGGACGAGCCGCCTACTCGCCTGCTTCCCGCCTGCGGGCGCGGATGTGGACCAGCGATCCCGACACCGTCGTCGACGACGAGTTCGTCACGTTGAAGGTGCTCGCCGCTGCAGCCCGGCGCGACCATCTCGCATCGATCAGCGACTCGGCTCGGCTGGCGTTCAGTGAGGCCGACGGGTTGCCCGGCATCATCGTCGATCGCTACGGCAGCGGGGCCGTCGTGCAGATCGGTTCCGCAGGCGCAGAGCCCTGGCGAGATGTTGTTGCAGATGCACTGATCTCGATCCCTGGCATCGACTGCGTCTACGAACGATCCGATGTCGATTCCCGCGAACGTGAAGGTCTGGCTCAACGGACCGGCCTGCTCAGAGGTCTCGAGCCGCCCGACGAGACGATCATCCACGAACGGGGCCACCGGTTCTCGGTCGGGTTCGCGGCCGGCCAGAAGACCGGCTTCTACCTCGATCAGCGCAACGCACGGGCAGCCGTTGCCGAGGTTGCAGCGGGGCGGCGCGTGCTCAACGCCTTCTCCTACACCGGTGCGTTCAGCGTGATCGTCGCTGCCAACGGCGCGTCCGCCGTGACGAGCCTCGACTCATCGGGGCCCGCACTCACAGGCGCCCGGCGTAACGCCGAACTCAATGACGTCGAGACCGGCGAGCAGATCGAGGGCGATGCGTTCCACGAGTTGCGCCGTCTGCGCGACCGCGCCAAGAGCTACGACCTGATTCTGCTCGATCCGCCGAAGCTCGCTGCGACGGAGGCCCACGTCGCTCGGGCGACCAGGGCGTACAAGGATCTCAACCTGCTCGCGGCGAAACTGCTTGCGCCGGGGGGGATCCTGATGACGTTCTCGTGCAGCGGCGGACTCAGCACCGAGCTGTTCCAGAAGGTCGTGGCCGGTGCCGCACTCGACGCCAAGCGCAACCTGCGGATCATCGGCCGCCTCGATCAACCGAGCGACCACCCGATCCCGCTGGCGTTTCCGGAGGCCGCGTACCTCAAAGGCCTGATCCTCGAGGCAGATTGATCACAAGAAAGTTCGTCGGCGATGTTTCAACCATTTCGGTGTGGGGCAACTTGGAGCCACGTTCGGCGCTGGCAGCAGCAACGAGCTACCTCTTCACCGAAAGGACATGAGATGGACAACGACCTCGATCAAGCCAAGGGCCGCATCAAGCAGGCAGCCGGCGACCTCACCGACAACGATGACCTCAAGCGTCAGGGCAAAGCCGACGAAGCCGGTGGCAAGGCCAAGGAGTTCCTCGACGACGCAAAGGACAAAGCCGAAGACGCCATTGACGCAGTCAAGGACAAGTTCGACGGCAACAAAAATACCTGATCCGCCACAGATCGACGGAATAGGGCAGGGCGCTTCCGTCCCCTTGTCGCCCGCCCCAATTCCTTCCTAAGCAACGACCCCGCTCTGCCCGGCGGGGTCGTTGCGCGTCTGGGAACATCTCGACCCCGCCATACCAATTTCATCGTCAGGCTCATCGTTTACGGTGCGCTGAGCAGGGGTAGGTCAATTTCATGAACGACCGCAACGATGATCAGCACGTCTCCACTGTCGACACCGCCCGGGGTGTGGGCCACATCATCCGGATCGTGGTGATCATCGCCGTCATCGCCGCGCTGGTGGCCGTGGTCCTCGACAACACCACGGATGTGCCGGTCGGCTATGTGTTCGGGGACGCGAGTGCGCCGATCTGGATCGTGATCGTCGCCTCTGCTGTGGGCGGCATCATCATCGGTTGGCTGTTCACGCACCGTCCCCGCCGCAACGACTGACGTCGTTTGCGAGGGTCAATGGGGTGCTGGCTCGGCTGACTCCTGGACCAATTCGATGAGTGTGCCGAAGCTGCCCTTGGGATGGATGAACGCAACGGTCGTGTTGCGACTGCCCGGTCGTGGGGCCTTGTCGATCGGTGTGGCCCCGGCCGCAATCATCGAGGCCAACGCCTCGCCGCAATCGTTGACCCGGTAGCCGATGTGGTGCAATCCTTCGCCACGCTTCTCGATCGCCTTCGCAACCGGCGACGTATCGCTGGTTGGCGTGAGCAACTGAATGTAACTCTCGGCCACTTTCAGCAGTGCCTCTTCGACACCATCGCTTTCGACGGTCTCGCGGTGTTCGACGGTGGCGCCGAAGGCACGCTGGTAGTAGTCGATGGCCGCCTCGAGGTCCCGAACGGCGATGGCAACGTGGTCGATCTCGGTGAGGAGCATGGATTCGATCCTACGCAGGGCCCGCCGTCAGACGCCGTAGCGGCGGAAGA
>JBDSDH010000204.1:0-55209 GCA_039920665.1 Ilumatobacteraceae bacterium | reverse complement strand
GTGATCCTCTCCGACCGTTCCCTGCGCGAGGCAATTGCCGCCGAGCGCATCATCATCGAACCGCTCGACGACAACTGCATCCAGCCATCGTCGATCGACGTCAAGGTCGACAACCTGTTCCGAGTCTTTCGCAACCACACCACCGGCATCATCGATGTCAAGCAAGACCTCGAAGATCTGACCGAACTGGTCTCGATTGCCGAAGACGGCGTGTTCATGCTCCACCCCGGCGAGTTCGTACTCGGCTCGACCCTCGAACGAGTGGTCGTCCCCGACGATCTCGTCGGTCGGATCGAGGGCAAATCGTCGCTCGGGCGGCTCGGGTTGCTGATCCACTCCACCGCCGGGTTCATCGACGCCGGATTCGACGGTCACATCACGCTCGAACTGAGCAACGTCGCCAGCCTGCCGATCACGATCTATCCGGGTATGAAGATCGGCCAGATCAGCTTCGTGAAGATGACGACCCCGGCTGACAAGCCCTACGGCAGCGGTGCGACCGGCAGTAAATACCAAGGTCAGCGTGGCCCCACCCCGAGCCGCTACTTCGAGAATTTCGCCCGCGACTGACCGCCGTCTGTCGGGCGCTCGGAGCGACGGAAGACCGCTCCCAGACGTTTATGTGAGCACACAGACCAGACTCTGGCCTGTGTGCTGACACAAAGATCGTCGGGCGCCTCGTACCCGTGTGGCGTCAGTCCCCGGCGACGGGGACATTGGCGCCGGCGGCTGCTTCGTCGGTGAGATGCGCGGTGGCCAACTGCTCAGCCCGGATCCGCTCGCCGTTCTCGAGCGCCTCGAGCAGGTGGATCGAGATGTCGGCCACACGGACCTCGTTCTCTTCCTTACCGGCAGCCTTCACGCCATCGTCGAGCATGATGTAGCAGAACGGGCAGGCCGTCGCGACCCGGGTCGCGCCGGTGGAGATGGCCTCCATCGCCCGCTCGTCGTTGACCTTGGTGCCGATGGTCTCTTCCATCCACATCCGGGCGCCGCCGGCTCCGCAGCACATGCCCTTGGTGCCGTTGCGTTGCATCTCGACGACTTCGATCCCCTTGATGCTCGCGACAACTTTGCGCGGCGCGAGGTAGACGTCGTTGTGGCGGCCGAGGTAGCAGCTGTCGTGGTATGTGATCCGCTCTTCGAGGGTGGCGTCGGAGACGTCGAGTTGGCCGCTGTCGATCAGCGACTCAAGCAGTTGGGTGTGGTGGACGAGTTCGTAGTTGCCACCGAGCTGCGGGTACTCGTTCTTCAACGTGTTGAAGCAGTGCGGGCACTGGGTGATGATCTTCTTGACGCCCATCCCGTCGAGCATCTCGATGTTCGGCATCGCCAGCATCTGGAACAGGTACTCGTTCCCGCTGCGGCGGGCGGAGTCGCCGGTACACATCTCCGACGGTCCGAGGATCGCGACGTCGATACCGGCCCGCTTGAGCAGCTTGGCCATCGACTGGGTGACCTTCTTGTTCTTGTCGTCGAACGAACCGGCGCAGCCGACCCAGTACAGGTACTCGGCGGTGAACGGCTCGCCCGGATCGACGACCGTGACGTCGAGCCCGTTGGCCCAGTCGCCACGCTCGCTCTGGGCCATACCCCACGGGTTGCCCTGGTTTTCCATCGCCCGATAGGCGTTGCCGAGTTCGGCGGGAAAGTTGCTCTCCATCAGCGACAGGTAGCGGCGCATGTCGAGGATCTTGTCGAGGATCTCGATGTTGACCGGGCAGATCTCGTCGCAAGCCTTGCAACTGGTGCAGGCCCAGATTTCCTCGGCGGTGATCCGCTCGAAGACCGAGTTGGACGTGATCTTGATCTCGCTGACCGTGCCGATCGGTGGCGAAACGTGACCGTGGGCGGCAGTCGCGGCCATCACTTCGCCGACCTTGAGCACGATCTCGCGAGGGTCGAGCGGCTTACCGGTGGCGTGGGCCGGGCACACGCTGGTGCAGCGGCCGCACATCGTGCAGGCATCCGTGTCGAGCAGTTGCTTCCAGGTGAAATCTTCGACGACTGACGCACCGAAGGTCTCAAGTGAGGTTTCGGTGAGATTCGGCATCGCCTTCATCGCACCCTTCGGCCGCTCCTTATCCTTGAGGTACATGTTGAGCGGCGAGGTGAACATGTGACGCAGCATCGTGACCGGCAAGATCGCCAGGAAAGCAATGAAGGCCAGGACGTGAACGCTCCATGCGATCTGGTGCCAGGTGTTGAGCGAATCGGCGGACATCCCGGTGAAGAGATTGCTGAGCGGATAGCCGACGAAGCTCCACTTCTCGAAGCTCGGCTGCCCGGATTCGGCGATCCGCACGCCTTCGGCCCAGAACCCGGTGAGGCCAATGGTCAAGAACACGCCGAGGATCAGTGCATGCTCGGGCTTGGTCTTGATCCGGATTCGATACGGACGCTGGATGTAGCGGCGCACGATGGCCCAGATGATGCCGCCGCTGAAGACGACTCCGGCCAGATCGCCGATGAACGCGTAGCCCATGTAGGTGCGGCCGTGGAGGAACTTGAGCTGCTCGGGCAGTTGGTGATCGACCTCGAGCACGGTGGTGACACCGAGCAGGACGAGAAATCCGAAATAGATCATCGAGTGCATCAGGCCGGCAGCAGAATCGCGCAACAGGGTGCGCATGTAGGCACCGGCGCGGAAGTCGCGGGCCCGACGCTTGGCGTTCTTGAGCGTGGTCCGGCGACGATCCGGGCCGCCGCGCTCCCAGTTCTTGACCCGATCGGCGAACGCAAACGCACCCCACACGAGCAGTGCCGGGATCACGGTGTAGAACGCAACCTGGAGTGGACCGGGGATGCCCGAGAACGTGATCCGGGTGATCTCGCTGTCGTCGTGCCACTCGGTGATCAGCGGGATGATGCCCGAGATGACCGTGAAGATGGCCATGAAAATGCCCATCGCCAAAACGAGTTGGTACGGCTTGAAACGCTTCGGCGTTTTGTCCGGGGAGGGTGCAGAACTGTGGGTGCTCATGACGCCCCAAACTCTAGTTCGCCAGCGTCAGACCACCGTATTTTGGCGTCAGCCGGGTAGATCGCCGAGCCGGGTCGACGGGCCGGTCAGCGGACCGGCTCAGCCGTAGTAGTGGCGGTCGAGGTCGCGGATTCGACCGGCGAGCGCCGACAGCAGCTTGTGCGACAGGGCCGGGACCTCGTCGAGCACTGCTGCGAAGTGACGCTGAGTGATCAGCAGCAGGGTGCAGTCGCTCTCGCAGTTGACCGTGGCCGTGCGGGGACCGTGGTCGAGCAGCGACAACTCGCCGACGATGGTGCCAGGCCCGAGCGTGGCAACCTTCTTGCCGTTGCGGCGGACGATGACGGAGCCATCGAGCACGACGAATGCTTCCCGCCCGGTCTGGCCCTGGTCGACGATCAGCGAGCCGGCCGGCATCGTGATCTCGTCGCCCGCCTTGGCGATCTTCTGGAGGTCCTTGGTGGAACACGATGCGAACAACGAAACGTTACGGAGGTGTTCGAGCGATGCCTTCTTCGATGCCATGGCGCGACTATACGCGTTCGGGCTGCCCGTGTAGACCACATGCTGGGTCTGACCAGCGCCAATCCTGCAATGAAGCGCCGTCAGGTTCCGGCTTGATTGGCGACTGCCGCGGCCGCTGCCGCGACGGCTTCGGTGTCGCCGAGATAGTCGCCGCTCGTGACCCGGATCGAGTCGTCGAATGTGTACCGCCGGGGTGCACCCGTCGGAATGTTGAGCTCGGCGATGTCGTCCCGGGAGATGCCCTCGAGGTGCATCACCAGAGCCCGCAACGAGTTGCCATGCGCAGTGACCAACACATCGAGCCCACAGCGCAACTCGGGTGCGATCACGTCGTACCAGTAGGGCAGCACCCGGGCGACGACGTCGGCGAGGCACTCCGAGGCAGGCAGGACGTCGGGCGGCAACAGCCGGTAGCGGGGATCGTTGATCGGGTGCTCGGGGCTGTCGAGGCCGACCGGTTCCGGCGGCACGTCATAGCTGCGGCGCCACAACTTGACCTGCTCGGCCCCGTACCGCTCGGTGGTCTCTTTCTTGTCGAGACCCTGCAGCGTTCCGTAGTGGCGCTCGTTGAGCCGCCAGTTGCGCTGCACCGGCAACCACACCATGTCCATTGCCGCCAGCGCGAGCTGGTGGGTGAGCACGGCACGCTTCTGGAGCGAGGTGTGCGACGTGTCGAACCGCAGCCCGGCTTCGGCCATCGTGCGGCCGGCGGCCGACGCCTCCGAACGACCGAGCGAGGTGAGGTCCACGTCGTGCCACCCGGTGAACAGGTTGAGTTCGTTCCATTCGCTCTGCCCGTGGCGCAGCAACACAAGAGATCCGGTCATGGCCCACCATGGTACGCGACCGCCATGACAGGACCCCACAACAGGACCCACAAGAGAAGCCCAGAAACGCAAGCCCAGAAGTAGTGTCGGCCGCATGTCTTCGCCGATGGTCTTCGATCGATTCCTGCGCTACGAGGAGATGTCGGCGACGCTGTACGAACTGGCGGCCCAGTTTCCCGAGCTGGTCGCCGTCGAGCAGTACGGCACGTCGTACGAGGGACGGCCACTGCTGCTCGCGACCGTCACCGATTCCGCAACTGGCGACCATCACGCCAAGCCTGCGCACTGGATCGACGCCAACATCCACGCCACCGAGGTCACCGGCGGTGCTGCGGCATTGCATGTGTTGCACTGGCTCGTCACCGCCGCCGAGCGCGGCGATGCCACCACCCTCGAGGCATTGAGGACTCGCACGTTCTACGTCGTGCCGCGCGTCAATCCCGACGGCGTCGAAGCAGCGCTCGGCGACTCGCCGGTCTTTCGTCGAAGCAGCATGCGGCCGTGGCCCTACGCCGATGCTCACCAGTGGCCAGGCCTGCTCCAGCACGACATCGATGGCAACGGGCTGATCCTGGGGATGCGGATCGCGGACCCCAACGGTGGTTGGGTCGAGCATCCCGACGAGCCCCGAGTGATGGTGGCTGTCCCGATCGACGGCATCGTCGAGTCCGGTGTGACTCGCTATCGGCTGCTCGACGAGGGCTCGATCAGTGACTACGATGGGTTCACGGTCTCGACCCCACGGCCACCGCAGGGGCTCGACATGAACCGCAACTTCCCGGCCGGCTGGGGCACCGGGGTCACGGGCTCCGGCGACCATCCGCTCAGTGAGCCCGAGATCGATGCACTCGTTCGGGCGATCGTGGCGCGACCCAACATCTGCGGCTACAACGCGTTCCACACATCCGGTGGCGTCTTGTTGCGACCGTCGAGCACCGCTGCCGATTCTGCCCTCCCTCCTGTCGATGTCTGGACATGGAAGGAACTCGGCCAACGGGGCAGCGAGCTGACCGGCTACCTGGTCCACTCGGTGTACGAGGACTTCACGTGGGACAAGAGCGACACGATGAGCGGCGCGGCCGACGACTGGGCCTACGAGCACCTCGGTATCTACGGCTGGACCACCGAGTTCTGGGACGCCACCCACCGGGCCACCGGCCAGCGCAGCAGCACCGACATCTGGTACGTCGGCCCGACACCCGACGATGAGCTGGCGATCGTGCGCTGGGCCGAGCAGTACGGCACCTACGCGCATCCGTGGACACCGTTCGACCACCCCCAACTCGGTCCGGTCGAGATCGGCGGCGTCGATTGGTTCCACCTCTACACCAACGCACCGCTGCCGCTGCTCGCCGCCGAGGTCAAGCCGCACGCTGAGTTCGCAGTCCACCAGGCGCTCGCGTCGCCCCGGATCGAGATCGTCACCGCGACCGCGGCATCGCTCGGCGAATCGCTGTGGCGGATCGAGGTGGGCATCGCCAACACCGGTTGGCTGCCGACGTACGTCACGTCCAAAGCACGCAAGGACAAACTCGTGCTGCCGTTGACCGCCGAGCTGCAACTGCCGGCCGGCGCCGAGATCGTCGGCAGCGCCAACCGGATCGAGCTCGGCCAGTTGGCCGGCCGCAGCGCGTTTCGACTGAGCGGTGGTTCACGCAACGACGGCACACCCGATCGGGTGCTTGCATCGTGGCTGGTTCGAGGCCTGACCGTCGACGGGATCACCGCCGTCGCGGTCCACGAGCGGGCCGGCACGGTGTCCGCACCGATCCTCGTGTCCTGACCTCACCTGTCCTGACCTGACCTGACCTGTCCTCACCTCACCTGCCCTGACCTGACCTGACCTGAATTGCCTGCATCTGTGTCACCACAAAGACGAGAGTCCGAGGTTTGTGGTGACACAGAGTTGGGTTTGCGGCAGAACTTGCTCGATCGCGATCGACGTCGGCTGACCACCACCCGCGGGATCCGCGGATTCATCGACGGTGCGGTGTCGGTGGTGCTGTCCGCGTACTTGACACTCGTGGGCTACAGCGGCCGCGAGATCGGCGTGATCGTGACCGCAATGATGCTCGGCTCCGCCGCGCTGACGCTGCTGGTCGGCCTAGGCGGGCACCGGATCAAGCGCCGCACCATCCTGCTCGCCGGGGCCGGGTTGATGATCGCGACCGGCATCACGTACGCGACCACGACCGCGTTCGTGGCGCTGATCGTGCTCGGTGCGATCGGCACGATGAACCCCAGCAGCGGCGACGTGAGCGTGTTCTTGCCGATGGAACAATCGCTGCTCTCGGCGACGGTCGCGAACACTCGGCGCACCGTGATGTTCGCCCGCTATGCCTTCGTCGGCAGCATCTGCGGCGCGGTGGGCTCGCTTGCCGCGGGCATCCCCGACTGGATCGCACGGCGGACGTCGATCAGCCGGATCAATGCGCTGCAGTTGGTGTTCGCCGCATATGCCGTGGCCGGGTTGATCGCATTCCTGATCTACCGCTCGCTGTCACCGGCGATCGAGCCCGCGCCGCACGAGGCGGCGCAACGCCTCGGTCCGTCGCGACGGATCGTCTACCGACTGGCCGCAGTGTTCAGCCTGGATGCGTTTGCCGGCGGTTTCACCGTGCAGTCGCTGCTTGCGCTGTGGCTGTACCGCCGGTTCGATCTCTCGATCGGTGTCGCCGGGGCGCTGCTGTTCTGGATGGGCGTGTGCAGCGCCCTGTCGAACTTTGCTTCGTCGCGATTGGCCGCCCGGATCGGCCTGGTGCGGACGATGGTGTTCAGTCATCTGCCAGCGCAGGTGTTCCTGATCACGGCAGCGTTGATGCCGAACCTGACACTCGCGGTCGTGTTCCTCATTCTCCGCAGCCTGCTCTCGGCGATGGATGCACCGGCGCGCAGTTCGTACGTGATGGCGGTCGTGTCGCCATCAGAACGTGCCGCTGCCGCCAGTATCACCAACGTGCCGCGCAGCCTCACGGCTGCGATCCCACCGATCTTCGCCGGATGGATGCTGGACCACAGCAACTTCGGCTGGCCGCTGATCATCGCCGGATCGTTGAAGATCTGTTACGACTTGTTGCTGCTCGCGATGTTCCGCAATGTCCGTCCGCCGGAGGAAACCGGCTGAGCTTGCGCCGTCTGCCGCAGCGTCTCAGCTGAGCAGCGGAGCGACCTCGCCGGCGATGAAGTCGAGGTGGTCGAGGTCGTCGAGGTCGAGCACCTGCAGGTACACCCGCTCGGCACCGGCGTCGGCGTAACGACGAATCGCCGCCGCAACTTCTGCAGCGGTTCCAGCGGCACCGTTCTCACGGAGTTCGGCCGGGTCTCGGTGGATTGCAGCAGCGCGGGCAGCGAACTCGGCCTCGGATCCACCGGCGCAGACCAGAACGACCGCCGAGTAGATCATCGGTCGTTCACGGCCGATCGCTTCGCAGGCCCGCTGGACGCGCTCGCGTTGGGCGACGAACGACTCGACGGGGAGAAACGGCGTGTTGAACTCCGTCGCGTACCTGGCGGCGAGCGCCGGTGTCTTGGTCGTGCCGCTGCCACCCATCACGATCGGGATCGGATGCTGCACTGGCTTGGGCAGACCGGGGGAGTCCTTCACCGAATGGATCGAACCGCTGTAGCTGAATGTCTCACCGGTCGCCGTGTTCCACAGTCCGTCGATGATCGCGAGTTGGTCAGCGAGCGACTCGAACCGCTCCTTGGTCGACGGAAACGCGAACGAGTACGCATCGTGCTCGGTCTCGAACCACCCGGCGCCGAGGCCGAGTTCGACCCGTCCGCCACTCATCTGGTCGACCTGGGCGACGCTGACCGACAGCAGGCCGGGGCTGCGGAAGGTGACCGGGGTGACGAGCGTCCCGAGCCGAATCGTGGACGTCTCGCGGGCGATTCCGGCCAGCGTGATCCAAGCATCGGTCGGGCCGGGCAGACCGCCCCAGTCGCCCATCGCGAGGAAGTGGTCGCTGCGGAAAAACGCATCGAATCCGAGTGCTTCGGCCCGCTGGGCGACGGCCAACAAGGTGTCGTAGGTGGCGCCCTGTTGGGGTTCGGTGAAGATGCGGAGGTCGGCGAGGTCCATTCCGCGCACACTACCGGCGTCCCCTTCGCCCGAGCCGGGTGACCGCGAGATGGAGGGAGTGTCCAAGGCTGGCGGGGTGGTCTGGCGGGGGGCCGGAAACACCCGGCACCGGCTGCGTGGAGGGTCGGGGTGTTTGGTGATCGGGCGGGTGGGCCGGAAAGTTCCGGCACGGTTGGCGCCGGGTGTTTGGTGATCGGGCGGGTGGGCCGGAAAGCTCTGGCACGGTTGGCGCCGGGTGTTTGGTGACCGGGCCGGTGGGCGAGAAACATCCGGCACGGGTGGTGTGGGCTGTTTGGTGACCGGGCGGGTGGGCACGAAACACCCGGCCCCGGGCTGCGTGGAGGGTGGCGGGGTCGGGCAGGATATGGGCGTGTCAGCGACGGACGTCATCGACGCAGCCGATGCTGCGGAAGCGATCGACTCACTGCGCTCGGTCGGCTTCGAACGAGGTGATCAACTCGCTGTCGCGATCGCTGTCGGGGTCGGCGCTGGGTTCTCGACCGGCCAACAGATGTGGTCGATCGCAATTCCCAACCCGGCCGCAGTGGTCGAAGCGATCGAAACGGCGTTCGGTCCTCGATGGATCTGGTGGAGCAACGAGGCGGCGGCAGTGCTGGTCGACGTCGACGTTCGGGTCGCACGCTGCTGGGACGTGTCGGTTGCGCACCGGATGTTGTTCGGCGGTTGGCGGAGCGATCCGGCTCGGGTCTGGGCTGCGCTGAACGGCGTGTCGAGCAGCACGATTCCCGTGATGGGTCAACTCGACCTGCTCGGCGGTGGCGGCGACGACGGTGATCCGCATCACCCCGAGCGTCCCGATGGTCACCTTCGTCCCGATTGGGTCGCGGGCGGCTGGGCGACGAGTCCAACGCATCTCGCGCAGTGGGCTGCAACCGCGATGCACGCCGTCGATCGGCAACGGGTGGTCCTCGCCGCCCGATCGAACCCGGCGCGAGTCGAGACGACGATCCGCTCCGAGTCGGTCGCCGAACTGCTGTGTACCGAACTCGCAGCCGATGGATTGCCGATCGATCTCGCAACGGCCGACGAGATCATCGGCACCTTCCTCGGCCCGCGTCCACGCAACGAACAGGAAGTGACGACCGCTCGGCGCCGACGTGACGACGTCGTGCTGGCGCTGCCCGGCGTCGGCGGGGCCACGGATCTGCGCAACCCGGGTCATGTCCGTTCGATGCTCGACCGGGTCGGGGTCGACGTGCCGGACACGCGTGCGTGGCGACTCGAGGCGTTCCGGTCGACGAGCGAGGTGGTCGATGCACTGCTGACGTGGCGCAAGGCGGAGCGGATCGAGACGACGTTCGGTTACACCTGGATCGATCAACACGTACGCGACGGTCGGCTGCGTGGAGCGTGGAGCGGATCCGACGGCGCCGCGGGACGGATGACAGCACAGGCCGGTCTGCACAACATGCCCGCTGACCTACGCGGCGCGGTGAAGGCGGAACCGGGCCACGTGTTCGTCCGGGCCGACCTCGGTCAGATCGAACCGCGGGTCCTCGCGGCGGTGTCGGGTGACGCCCAGTTCGCAGCCGCTGCCGCCGAGGACGACATGTATGCCCCGGTTGCTGCCCGGCTCGGCGTCGAGCGTTCGGTCGCCAAGATCGCTGTACTGGCAGCGATGTACGGACAGACATCGGGAGCTGCCGGCCAAACATTGCAGGCAATGGAACAGAGCTACCCGGTGGCGATGCAGTTCCTGCGTGATGCCGACGAGCAGGGCCGGGCCGGTATCGACGTGTTCACCGACGGTGGACGTCGGATCCGGATGTGGGACTTCGGCGATCAACACGCGGAGTCGCCATCGACCGAACGAGCGGCGATGGCAGCCCGCGGACGATTCGCCCGCAACGCGGTGGTGCAGGGTGCTGCCGCCGAATTGTTCAAGGTGTGGGCGGTGACCGTCCGTGCTCGAAGCGCTGGACTCGGAGCCCGGATCGTGTTGTGCCTCCACGACGAGTTGTTGGTCCACGTGCCGGCCGAACACGGCGAGGCGACAGCACGATTGCTCGATGACTGCCTCCAGGAGGCAGCGTGGCGCCACTTCCGCGACGCCCGACACGCCACGGCGGCAACGGTGCGCTTCGTCGCCGACATCAGCGTCATCGAGAAGTGGAGCGACGCGAAGCCCTGACGATCGGCCCACACCGGTTGGCCCACCGGGAATGTTGGCCCGCTGGCTCTGGTGGCGCACCACTACAGTCGGAGCGACCGCCGACCCCACTACCGATTGGAGCAAGACCCATCGTGCTCTCGTGGACACTCGCGATCGACTTCGGAACGAGCTACACGGTGGCAGCGGCGCGAGTCGAAGGGCGGTCGCCGGAGATCGTCGAGATCGCCGGCGAACGGCGGATGCCGTCGGTGGTGATGGTCGACCCGCAGGGTGACGTGTTCGTCGGTCGCACCGCAGAAGACCTGTCGGTCGCCCACCCCGGCAGCACCCTGCGTGCGCTGAAGAACCGGCTCGGCGACCAGACCCCGGCCATCCTCGGCGGTCGTCCCTATCAGGTCGTCAATCTGGTCGCAGCGCTGCTGCGCGAGGTCTTCGAACACGTCGTCGAGCAGATGGGTTCAGCGCCCGCCGAGGTTCGACTCACCCATCCAGCGACGTGGAACCAACCGCGTGTGAACCGGTTGATCGAGGCGGCTGCCAAAGCTGGCTTGCCGAATCCGCTGATGGTGCCCGAGCCGGTTGCGGCGGCGCTGTCGTATGCCGCCGACGTCGGTATCGACAACGGTCGCGCGATCGTCGTCTACGACCTCGGTGGCGGCACGTTCGATTCGGCTGTCGTCACGGCCCGCAATGGCGGCTTCACCGTGGTGGGCCGTCCGGGTGGCGATCAGCACATCGGTGGCGAACTGTTCGATGAGTTGATCGTCAACCACATCGGTGGGCTGCTCGAACCGGACGCGTGGGAAGCAATCCAGATCGGCACTGATCCGCTTTGGCGCCAGATCGGTGCCGCGCTTCGCAACGAGGCGCGCAAGGCCAAAGAGGCCCTGTCGTCGCACCCGTACGCCAACGTGCTGGTGCCACTGCCGACCGGCCTGCGCCAGGTGCGACTCACCCGCGACGAGTTCGACGCGATGGTTCGGCCGTTCGTGGCCGAGACGGTGTCGACCCTGCTGCGGTGCGTCGCCGAAGCGGGCGTTGGCCCCGACGACCTGGCCGGCATCTCACTGGTCGGCGGATCGAGCCGTTCGCCGATCGTGGAGGAGATGGTGCGAGCGGCGTTCCCGCAGGTGCCGATCAGTCGCCGCGGTGATCCGAAGGCAACCGTTGCCGCTGGCGCAACCCTCGCCGATCGACCATCGACATCGACACCCGGCCTCTGGAAGAGCCCGGTCACCCAGGAGGCCTCGCCCGGCACCGCCCAGCAACGCGTGCGCCTCGCACCGCCGCCGATCTCGCATCCGTCGCCGCCGATGGAGCCGATCTCGCAGCCGTCGCACCCGATCTCGCAGCCCTCGCACCCGATCTCGCATCCGTCGCCGCCGATGGAGCCGATCTCGCAGCCCTCGCACCCCTCGCAGCCGATCTCGCAGCCCTCGCACCCGAACGAGCCGATCTCGCAGCCGTCGCACCCCTCGCAGCCGATCTCTCAGCCCGCCTCGGGTGTGCCGTCCTTTCGGGCTCCCGAGCCAGTTCCACCTGCGACCGGAAACCCGCCGCCGCCCCCGACACTGGCGTTGCCCACGTCACACCCGGTACCGCCGCCAGCGGCACCTCCGCCCGAGCTGATCGCGACCCGGCTGGTCGATCAGATTCCGGCGCTGGTCGCGAAGCCGCCGAGGCCCGCCGGGGTGACGACCTCGGCGCCCTCCGAGTCTGCACGTGGCTTGCGACGAAAGATCGCGGTCTTGGCGGGAGTGGTTGCGGTGGCGGTGATCGCCATCGTCGCGTTCATTGCGACCCGATCCAACGGTGACTCGATCGAGACCTCGGCCACCAACGGACCGCTGGTGACGAACCCGACCGACACAGCCCAGAGCGCCACCACCGCTGCCGATGTCACCCACCCCAGCACGCTCGACACGACCGCAGCGACCACGGTCTCCACCACCGCGGACAGCACCGAGGACAGCACCGAGGACAGCACCGAACCAACAACCGGGGGCACGACGACGGACACCTCGGGCGGAGTCGAGATCGCGCCCCCGCTCGGCTCCAAGATCAGCACCCTCGACGGGCACAAGGCCGAGATCCTCTCGGTCGAGTTCAGCCCCGACAGTTCGCTGCTCGCCACCGCCGGTCTCGACGGCCTCGCGATCGTGTGGGATGTCGCGACCGGTGAGCAGGTGGCGGTTCTCGCCGGTCACACCAACGAGGTGTACGCAGCCGTGTTCAGCCCTGATGGCAGCACGATCGCGACGACCGGTGCCGACCGAACCGTGCGGCTGTGGGACACCGCGACCGGCGCTCAACTCGCCGTCTTCACGGGCCACACCGACGTCGTCTACCAAGTGCGGTTCAGCCCTGACGGCGCATCGTTGCTGAGCGCGAGTGCCGACGGCACCGCCCGTCTGTGGGACATTGCCTCCCAGACCCAGGCGGCGATCTACACCGGCGCGACGGAAAGCCTCTACTTCGCCGAGTTCAGTCCCAACGGCCAACAGATCGTCGGCGGTGGTCAGGATGACAACGTGTTGCTGTGGCGGGTGTCCGACCCAGGTAACCCCCGCGTGCTCACCGGCCACACCGGTGACGTGCAGATCGGTTCGTTCAGCCCCGACGGCACGATCCTGCTCACCGGCGCCGACGATGCCCGGATCCGGGTTTGGAGCGCCGACGACGGTTCGTTGATCTACGACCTCGGCGACATCGAAGGCGGTGTCGCGTCGGCGATGTTCAGCCACGACGGGAGGTTGTTGGTCGCGAGCGGTCACGACAACACCGCTGCGCTCTGGGACGTCGCGTCCGGTCAATTGATGGGCGACCTCGCCGGCCACTCGGCCAATGTGTTCAGCGCAGTGTTCAGCCCTGACGATTCGTTGGTCGTGACGGCCAGCGAGGACGGCACGGCCCGAATCTGGCAACTGCAGCAACCCCCGCCGCCGGGACTCGAGATCGCCGTCCTCGACAACAACGCAGCATCGGTGCCGACGGCCGTGTTCAGCCCGGACGGTCGATGGATCGCGACCGGCAACAGCGCCGGCCAGGCCATCATCTGGGCAGCCTGAGCCCTTCTCGATCCCTGTCGACCCGGCG
The DNA here is from genome assembly GCA_039920665.1 of Ilumatobacteraceae bacterium. Taxonomy (GTDB): domain Bacteria; phylum Actinomycetota; class Acidimicrobiia; order Acidimicrobiales; family Ilumatobacteraceae; genus WLMZ01. Next base: position 41,560 of record JBDSDH010000204.1, on the reverse strand, counting down.
GTCGACGCGAGCCCGTGAGGGCGACACGCCCAACCATTTCACGATCGACGATCAGACTCGGCTCGGCACGGGTCACAACACCTGCTCGGACGCGACTCCGCATGCGTTCCGCTTCAACGTGTCGTTCGGACTGGATGCGACATCTTCAGCCGGACACCTCGCCAGGCTTCTTCGTCGGACCGTCGCTGGTAATTCCCGATCCGCTGACCGGTATCGCCCGGGTCTGGGTCGCAGTACCGATGACCGACGAATCCGGCCCCATCGACGAGGTCGTGCATCAAGAGGATGACAACGCCGTCTACGACGCGATCGAGAACATGACCCACACCGGCGGATCAGGCGGCTTGGACATCACCCCCGGCGAAGTCGGCGTCGATCGTGGTGTCGGCTTCAACTATGACCGCCGCTGCGAGTGGTGACCGTCGCGGCGATCGGTGACCAAGTTGGGGACCAAATTGGGGATTGGTGATGGTCGTCACGATCGGGTGTTGACAGGCGCCGTGCGATGACTTACCGTGTGCTGGTCAGCAGGTGGTTAGACCACTTGTTCAGTTGAGCAACTTGAGGAGAAGCAGTTGAGGACGAGGGTGACCACCGGGCTGCGCCGTGCAGCACAAGCGATGACGAGATGTGCGGCGGTGGTCGCAATCGGCTCTGGCGTGGTGTTGACCACGGTGGCGTCGGGCGGCGTTCCTGCCGCTCACGCAGCGGGTTTGATCGACATCCGGCCGGAGACGGTGATCAACACCTACGCGATCGGCGACCTCGTCGAAGGCGGCGGGGGATTGACGTACCCGAACGACTGCGGCTCGATCAACGTGCGGCCGCACGACGGCAGCAGAGACAACGACAGCCGATGGGAGATCCGCAGCAGTCTCGGCATCGGCTCGACGGTCTACGTCGGCACCACTTGGACGATCAGCGGTGCGATCGATGTCGGCGTGCGTGGCGCCGGCGGCAACGACGGGGCCAACCCCCTCAATCTCTCGCTCGGCGTGTATGGGCCGGCGGCGCCTGGCGCGGCGCCATTCGGCGGCCCCGCCAACCTGCAGGACAAGCAGCACCATGACGGCAATGGCTTCATCGGCCCGGTCGGGGCCTACGGCGACTATGGCTATTCGTTCGACGAGGACTCGGATCCCGGCCTCTACGGCGACGGAACCAACGTCAAGATGACCGCGACCCTGAAGGCCACAGCGCCTGGCAAGGTGCAGGTGATCCAGTTCTACATCGGCGGACATGACGGAACGTTCCCCGCCGGCGACGTGTCGTGCAACGTGCCGCTCCCGGGTTGGGAGTGGAACGTCATCCCGGCGACGCCTCCGACGGCCAAGGCCGATGCCGCCAAGACCGATGCGACCTATACCTCGCTCACCCCCGACGCGAACGGCGGCCGCCACACGGTCGCGGTGAACGTGCTCGCCAACGACGACGACCCGAGCACAGCCGGCGGCGTCGGCAGTACTGCCGAACTCCGCATCGCCGACTGGTCAGCCGGTTGGACCTGTGGAACGCCCGCCCAAAAGAATGCCGTACCATCGCTCGTCAATTTCGACGCTCTCGCGACCGGCCCGTGCCTGTTCACCCCGACAGCGAACGACGAGGGTGATCAGGTTCTGTCGTACACGGTCGTCCAGAAGAGCAACCTCCGGGAAGCGACCACGAATGTCTCGATCGACGTCGTCCCCAACAACCCCCCTGACCCGTCCGACGCCGTCGACGAACTCCTCGAGAACACCGTCTACGCCCCTGTCAGCCTCGTACCGTTCCTGAACGATCCCGAAAGCGACCCGGTCAAGTGCTCCCAAGCCCTCGTGTTCGTCAGTGGGGAGACGCTCGGTACTGCCACCCTTGATCCGGCGTGCACGTTCAACTGGACGTCGGGGCTCAACAAGAAGGGCCTCGTCACGATCACGTACACGGCGTGCGACACCCACACCCTGTTGACCGGCGCCCAGATGGGGAGCGGCGTACGCGGCACCGACTACACCTTGACCAACGACAGCGACACCGACGATCTCTCGGAGAATTCTTCACGGCGCTGCGGCACGGGAACCATCAAGCTCGACATCAAGGAAATGGGGGCGCAATTGGGCAATGTACCCAAGGCACTCAACGACATCTACACCGTCGACCAGGGGTTCCCGCTCGAAGGTCTCGGTCGTTACAACCTGAAGATGAATGTTCTGGCTAACGATGTTCTCTTCATGAAGCCAGTGAAGACGGTGACGATTCCGATCGAACCGTTCCCGAATGCAGGCGCCGTGAGCGTCAACGTCGACGACTTCACGATCAACTTCCACCCCGGCGGACTCGGCACAACGAGCTTCACCTACGTGGTCTGCTTCGTTGACGACACCGTGCCGTGTACCAAGGCCAAGGTCACGGTCACCAACCGTAAGAACCTTGCGCCGATCGCGACCGCTGACGAACTCGGTGATGTGACCGAGGAGGCCCAGGTCGTCAATGTCGCCCTGAACGACACCGAGCCAGATGGGGAGAACCTTGCTTGCAGCACAGCCGTGGCCGACCTGTTCCCGACTCCGGCGGCTGCGTTCAGCTCTGCCACCATCGGCACGGACTGTCAGCTCAGTTTTGACCCGGCGAACGACTACCTCGGCTCGGCGTCGATCACCTATCGGATCTGTGACAACCACATGCTGCTCACCGCCGCTGTTCTGAAGGACGAGCGGGTCCCGTACGGCGACGCCCCCAACAACGAACAGCCCGGCGGGCCGGCCAACCGGTGCAGCACCGGCACCGTGACGATGAACATGATCGATGTCGTCTTGGCCGAACCCGTGCCGCTGCCGGTCAACAAGCCGACGTGCAACGCCGATGCCTTCGCGACGAAACAGAACGTCGAGCTGATCAGCGATGTGCTTGCCAACGACACCGACCTGAACGAGCAGGGCGTTGCTTCGCCGCTGACGCTGCCGCTTCCGGACGTGACCGATACGACCCAGGGTGGCACAATCAACGTCACCGCCGGCAAGCTGCAATATTTGCCCAAGCCCGGGTTCGTGGGTGTCGACACCGCGATCTACAACGCGCTCGACACGAACGGTCAGGGGTGTTCGGCAATGGTGACGTACACGGTCAGCCTCGCCGACAACGGCGGTGTCCAGCCCATCCCTCCTGCCGACCCTGATCCACAGATGCCGGTCGGTGGCAATCTTCCTGCCACCGGAGCATCCTCGCCCGGCATCGTGATCGGTGCGATCACCCTTGTGCTGTGTGGTCTGGCCTTGGTGGTCACGAGTCGCCGTCGCCGTCAGCCCACGACGCACCACTGACCACGCACGCCGAGCTGCGACACGTCGCAGGAAATCGTGGATGGCGCCCGGACCGCGTGTCCGGGCGCCATCGCCGTGTTCAGTTGCCGGCTTTGCTGAGTTGTCGTTCGATCCAATCGATCGCCGCGCCGAAATCTCCGTACTGCTTGTCGAGCGAGTCGACGGCACCCTGGAGCTCTTTCGGCTTGTCTCCGGACCGGCCGAGTTGGTCGCGGTATCCCTTGGCGACATCGTTGAACTTCGTGATCGTCGCGTCGTACTTGGCGATCCGGGTGGCGTAGGGGCGCAGGTAACGGCGTCGCAGGGCGGGATCGGCGACTGCGGTGTCGAACGCCATGATCTGCATGTCGATGTTGCCGAATTCGTTGGCCCGGCGGTGAATGGCGAGGGTCGCGTTCTGCAGTCCCAGTTCGAACTGGGCGTGCTGCTGACGATGGCCGGCTCCGCCCAATGCGCTGACCTTGCGGTACGCGTCCTCGGTCTGTTGCATTCCGAGTTGATCCTTGTTCTTGCGTAGCGACTTGGCCTCTTTGGAATCGCGTGACTTCTGGGTCTTGCCGCCGATGGACCCGAAGCCGCGACCGATTGCTCGGGTGAACTTCTCGGTGCCACCCAATTCAGCGGGCCGCGCCGGGACCGGCAACAGCGTCGGATCGAATTCGGCGAGGTTGGTGGCGTCGACCATTTCTTGCGCGAGCTTTTGAGCGTTGCGCAACGCTTGTGCTTTCTGATCGACGCTGGCGGCACCACCGTTGGCATAGCCGGGAAGGACTCCCCGCAGGTATTGGGCCTTGACGGCAAGCGCTTCGGCGCTGACGTAGCCGTCGCCTTCATCGGGGCCACCGATGCGCGCCGCCTCGGCAACAAGTCGATCGGTCCTGGCAAGCATCGACGTCATCGTCATCACGATGCCGCTCAAGAAACCGCGATCGAATGTCGCAAAATCGACGATTGGTCCGGTCCAGTCGAGCGCGGTTGCAAGCGTTGTGAACTCGTCGACCACCTTGTCGTACATGTCTCGCCGACACGCGACATCGAACAGGGTCGTCAGGTTCTGCGTTTCGTGACCTGGGGCGGCCATGCCCATGTCGTGGATCCCGAAACCCTCGATCAGCAGCTTGGTCCAGTTGTTCGCGCTCTTGTCCTTGACCGCGTTGTTGCCCTGCATGAACTGATAGCCCATCGCAACCACGTCGCTGTCGATCGTGTTGATCGTGCCGTCGGCCAGGACCCGAAAGTTGGTGTGGTTGAAGGTGGAGTATTTGCCGGTTCGGTCGTGGGCGAAACGATCCACGCTTCCCAACAGCCCGTCGGCCGCGTAGAGACTGCCGAGGTTGTAGTGGAATCGTGGATTGCTCAGCAATGCAACGGGGTCGACGCCGCTCGCTCCGGCCTTGTCGATGGCCTTCTGCGCCACCGCTCGAGCCTCGGGTGTCCGCCCATTGGCCGCTTCGGTGATCGTGCTTGTCCGATTGCCGTCGAGGACGGTGCCCAGATCTTCACCCCCCATTGCCTTCATCAGCACCACACCCGTCGACAGACGCTCTGCCTTGTCGGCGGCGGCCTCGAGCCGGGCTGCCTGCGCGGGGTCGTCACGCCGCATTCCGGCCGCAGTGCGGCGGATTGCAGCAACCATCTCGGCCACCATCGGCGCGCCGTAGGGTTCGGCGCCCGACGATGTGAGCGATGTTGCGCTGAGGGCGACATCGGCCATCTGGGCTCGGCGCGGGTCTTCGTCGATGAACTTGGCGATGATCGTCCGTCCGCCTTCGCCAGTGAGCAGGAAGACGCCCTTGTTCTTCGATCCGCCGCCCAGTTCGCGGGCCCCGGTGACACTGGCCGAGTTGGGGTTCTTGGGATCGAACGCGCGACGGATGACGCTGCGCTGCACATCGCCGCCCTGCTGCACCACGTGGGTCAACTCGTGGGCGAGCAGTCGGCTGCCGGACTCGGTGTCCGGGGCGTAGGAGCCGGCACTGAAGAAGACGTCGTTACCGGTCGTGAACGCTCGCGCCGACAGCGATCGGTTGAGCGCGTCTGACTGCCCGTCGGCGTGAACTCGAACAGCAGAGAAATCGTGACCGAATGCCGGTTCCATCGCGGCTCTGGTCGAGCGGTCCAATGCGCTGCCGCGACTGCGTTGGCGATTGATCCGATCCTCGATGCCGGCGTCGACATCGAGACCTCCGAGGTGATCGCTGCCGGCGGTTTCGTGGTGTGCAACGGTGGCACCGGAGAGCGATCGAACCACGTGCCCCGCGATTCGGTCTGCTTCTCGCTCGGCCTGGTCATCCGCGCGGCCGACCTGGAGTTTGGGTTGCACGACGAGGTGCGTCCCCCGTGGCATTCGCTGGTGTCCCACGGTGGTCCCCTCCTGCTTACCTTCGTGATTCGGCGTCGACGAGCCCGAACGAGTGAAATGCTAACTTATCGCGATGGATGCCGTGCGACCTGCGGTGGTTGGGTCGTGGACGCTGCTCGTCGACACGCTGCTGCACCGCTGCGAGAGTCGACTGAAGGCAGTCGAGGGCGAGCACATCGACCGGACGCCGGACACAGCGGACTCGCAGGACTCACCGACCACCGATGTCGTTGCTCGCGACCCCTACGAGGCGATCATCCGTGACGCTCGGGCTGCGTTCGTCGAGTCGATGTCCGCCGGCTCCGCGTTCGCCTCGCTGGTGGCCGCGGCCGGGCTCACGATCGACGAGGCGGAGGTGTTCGCCGCCGTGTGCGCGGTCGAGGTCGATCCGTCTCGGCAGCGCGTCGTGGGGCGCTTGGCTGACGACCGTTCTCGGCAACGACTGAGCCTGTCGTGGTTGGCCACCCTCTTCGGACCTGATCACCTCGGTCCGAACGCCGTATCGCCGGACTCGCCGCTCGTCGTCGCTGGACTGGTCGAAGTGAATGCGGCAGCGACGTGGGCTTCCCGGACGGTCGGACCGGCTGAACGGGTGACGTGGCACCTCGTCGGTGACGACTCGCTCGACCCGTTGTTACCGCTCGATCTGGAGATTGTCTTCGCGTCACAGACCGACGCCGACGACAACGACGACGACAGCGGGGACGACGACCTGCTCCTCATCGTCGGTGCCGATCCGGCTCGCCGACTCGACATGGCGACGGCCCGCCTGGCCGGTAATGCGTTCCTCACGGTCAGTCCGCCGCACGAACCGGAGGCGTGGCGGGCCGTCGTGCGCGAGGCCACCATTTCCCGAGCCGGCATCATCCTGCGCTTACGCGACGATCTCCCTCCGGACGCCCGGTACTGGATCGAGCGGACGCCGCACCTGGTGTGGGGAATCAGCTGTCCGACCCAGTTGCCGATCGAGAGCCTTCCTCGCCGTCCATGGCGAGAGATCCATGCCGCGTCCCCGCATGTGTTGCCCGCCGAGGTCGCCGCAGCGTTCCCCGACGGCAGTGCGGACGAACTCGCCGAGCGTCGGATCACTGCCCACCAACTGCGGATGATCGTCAGCGCCTCGGCCGGCGTCGGCGGTCCCCGATCCGCGTTGCGTCGTCTCGCCTCAGGTCCGATCGAGAAGCTCGCCCGCCGGATTCGCCCCGGTCTGACGTGGGCCGATCTCGTCCTGCCACCCGAGGCCGAAACCCAGATCCGCGAACTGACCGAGCGGTATCGCCATCGCCGCCTGGTGCACGACACCTGGGGTGCACGGGCCTACCCGTCGCCCGGTGTGGTCGCCCTGTTCGCCGGGCCGTCGGGCACGGGCAAGACCACTGCGGCCGAAGTCGTTGCCGGCGAACTCGGCGTCGACATGTTCAAGATCGACCTGTCATCGGTCGTGTCCAAATACATCGGAGAGACCGAGAAAAACCTCGAAGAACTGTTCTCGACCGCCGAGAGCGGCGACATGGTGTTGTGCTTCGACGAAGCCGATTCCCTGCTCGGCAAGCGCAGCGAGGTCAGCGACGCGCGAGATCGCTATGCCAATCTCGAGGTGTCGTATCTGTTGCAGCGGATGGAGACCTACGAAGGCTTCGTGGTGCTGACGACCAACATGCAGTCCAACATCGACCAGGCGTTCCTGCGACGGATCCACGGCCGGGTCTCGTTCCCCACACCCGGTCCTGCCGAACGCGAGCTGATCTGGCGCCGATCGCTGGCAGACGTACCGACGCAGGACCTCGATCTGACGTTCCTCGCCCAACGCTTCGATCTTGTCGGTGGATCGATCCGCAACGCGGCCCTCAACGGTGCCTTCCTCGCCGCCACTGCCGGCGTCGCACTGTCGACCGAGATCGCGCTGCTCGGTCTGAAGCGTGAATTCCAGAAGCAGGGACGGTTGATCACCCGCGAATTGTTCGGAGAGTGGTACCCGATCGTGTCGAAGGGGTGACCCGCAGACCCACCCGTAAAAGCTGAGTCACATTGACTCAAGTTTTCTGTTGGTCCGGGTTGGGTGTCTGCGGTGCTGTGGATAACCTTGCGGCAAGTTCAACCCAATCGTTGTCCCTCACAAGGATCCGTCACACAGGAGAACATCCCCATGGCCAAGGCAGTCGGTATCGACCTCGGTACCACCAACAGCGTCGTTTCTTTCTTGGAGGCCGGCGAGCCGGTCGTCATCCCCAACTCCGAAGGTGCCCGCACCACCCCGTCCGTCGTTGCGTTCAGCAAGGCCGGCGAAGTGCTCGTCGGCGAAGTCGCCAAGCGTCAGGCGATCACCAACCCGGACCGCACCTTCCGCAGCATCAAGCGCGAGATGGGTACCAGTTGGAAGAGCAACGACATCGACGGCAAGAAGTACACGGCGCAGGAGATCAGCGCCCGGACCTTGATGAAGCTCAAGCGCGATGCCGAGGCCTACTGCGGTGACGTCGTCACCCAGGCCGTCATCACCGTCCCGGCCTACTTCGATGATGCCCAGCGCACCGCCACCAAGGAAGCCGGCCAGATCGCCGGTCTCGAAGTCCTGCGGATCATCAACGAGCCCACAGCTGCAGCTCTGGCCTACGGCCTCGACAAGGGCACCGAGGACGAAACCGTCTTGGTGTTCGACCTCGGCGGCGGCACGTTCGACGTGTCGGTGCTCGAGATCGGTGACGGCGTATTCGAGGTCAAGAGCACCCACGGCGACACCAAACTCGGTGGCGACGACTGGGACCAGCGGATCATCGACTGGCTGGTCCAGCAGTTCAAGAGCGCCCACGGCGTGGATCTCGACAAGGACCGGATGGCCACCCAGCGCCTCAAGGAAGCCGCCGAGAAGGCCAAGATCGAGCTCAGCCAGGTGCAACAGACCCAGATCAACCTGCCGTTCATCACCGCAACGGCCGATGGCCCGCTGCACCTCGACGAGTCCCTCACCCGGAGCAAGTTCCAGGAGATGACGGCCGACCTCATCGAGCGCACCCGTGTTCCGTTCGAGCAGGCACTCAAGGACGCCGGCGTCAGCAAGGGCCAGCTCCACCACGTCATCCTCGTCGGCGGTTCCACCCGAATGCCCGCCGTTGCCGATCTGGTGATGAGCCTGACCGGCAAGGAGCCGAACCGCAGCGTCAACCCCGACGAAGTCGTTGCAGTCGGCGCCGCGATCCAGGCCGGCGTGCTCAAGGGCGACGTCAAAGACGTCCTGCTGCTCGACGTCACCCCGCTGTCGCTCGGGATCGAGACCAAGGGTGGCGTGATGACCAAGCTCATCGAGCGCAACACCACCATCCCCACCCGCCGCACCGAGGTGTTCACCACCGCCGAAGACATGCAGCCGAGCGTGGAGATCCACGTGCTGCAGGGCGAGCGTGAGATGGCCGGTTACAACAAGACGCTCGGCAAGTTCCAGCTCGTGGATCTGCCGCCGGCGCCCCGTGGCGTCCCCCAGATCGAGGTCACCTTCGACATCGACGCCAACGGCATCGTGCACGTGTCCGCCAAGGACCGGGCGACGAGCAAGGAGCAGTCGATGACCATCAGCGGCCAGAGCACGCTCGACAAGAAAGACATCGAGCAGATGGTCAAAGATGCCGAGGCGCACGCCGAAGAGGACAAGCAGCGCCGCGAGGAGGCCGAGGTCCGCAACAATGCCGACTCGGCGGTCTACCAGGCCGAGAAGATGATCCGCGACCAGGCCGAGACGGCCAGTGCCGAGGACAAGGAATCGGTCGAGACCCCGCTGGCCTCGCTCAAGACCGCCCTCACCGGCAACGACACCCCGGCGATCAAGGAGGCAACAGCGACGTTGTCCACCGCTCTGCAGGCGTTCGGCCAGAAGCTGTACGAAGCTGCTTCCCGCGACAGCAATGCAACGGGTAGCTCGGCCAGCGGTCAAGACGGTTCGGCCGACGACGAAGAAATCGTGGACGCTGAAATCGTCGACGACGAGAAGTGAGTTCGCGATGAGCGATCACACGGATGCCCCACACACGGAAGCCCCACACACGGAAGCCCCACAGACGGACGCCCCACACACGGACAATGACGCGACCGAGTTCGAGGAGTTCCTCGACGCGGCCGCCGAAGGCGAACTGGTGGCCGATCAGGCCACTGGTGCGTCTGGCGAACCAGAGCACACCCAGCCCCTCACCGAGGTCGAAGAACTGACGATCGAGGTCCAGGAGTTCAAGAACATGGCATTGCGGTTGCAGGCCGACTTCGAGAACTATCGCAAGCGGGTCACGGCCCAACAGCACGACGACATCGACCGGGCGACCGGCCGGTTCGCCGAGTCGCTGCTGCCCGTGCTCGATGCGTGCGAAGCGGCGTTCGCCCACGGCGCCGATGCCGTCCAGCCGATCTGGTCGCAGTTGATGGGCGTGCTCCAGAAACAGGGCCTCGAAGCACTCGATCTGGCCGACAAGCCGTTCGATCCCGAACACGCCGATGCGGTCATGCACGAGCCGGGCGACGGCGGCGAAGCAGTGGTGAGCGAGGTGTTGCGCACCGGCTATACGTGGAAGGGCAAGACCCTCCGCGCCGCAATGGTGAAAGTAAAGGGCTGAGGAAACAACGATGGCTGCATCGCGAGATTGGTACGAGAAGGACTTCTACAAGGTGCTCGGCGTCAGTGAGACGGCGACCGCCAAGGAGATCACCAAGGCCTACCGCCAACTCGCGCGTGACAACCACCCCGACACCCATCCGGGCAACGATGCCGCCGAGAACCGTTTCAAAGACGTCTCGGCGGCATACGACGTCGTGGGTGACGAGGCCAAGCGGGTCGAGTACGACGAGGTTCGTCGTTCCGGCTCGATGGGTCCGTTCGGCGGCGGTTTCGGCGGTGCCGGCAATCGTGGCGGCGCTGGCGGCGGGCCGGGCGGCTTCAGCTTCAACGTCGGGGCCGATGGCCTCGGCGACATGCTCGGTGGGATGTTCAACCGCGGCGGCCGAGGTCGCGGCGCATCGGCCGGTGGTGGACCGCAGCGTGGTGAAGACCTCGAGGCGAGCCTGACGCTCGAGTTCATCGATGCGATCCAGGGCATCACGACCACCCTCTATCTCACCAGCGATGCTCAGTGCAGTACGTGTAACGGCAGTGGGTCCAAACCCGGTACCCACCCAAAGACGTGCAGCAACTGCGGTGGTCGTGGAGCCATCGACGACAACCAGGGTTTCTTCTCCTTCAGCAGCCCATGCCGGGTCTGCCAGGGCCGTGGGGTGGTCATCGAGACGCCGTGCCCGACGTGTCGTGGCACGGGCGTCGAGAAGAAGGCCCGTGAGGTCAAGGTTCGCCTGCCGGCCGGCGTTGCGGACGGACAGCGGATTCGGCTCAAGGGACGCGGCGGCCCCGGCCGTAACGGTGGCCCGTCCGGCGATCTGTTCGTCGAGTGTCACGTGATGCCGCACCGCGTGTTCGGTCGAGATGGTGACAACCTCACCATCAATGTGCCGATCACCTTCGCCGAAGCCGTACTCGGTGCCGACATCGACGTGCCGACCCTGACCGGCTCGCCGGTCACACTCCGGATCAAGTCGGGCACCCAAAGCGGTACCCGCCACCGGGTCAAGGGCAAGGGCATCGAGACCGCCAAGCGCACGGGCGACCTGATCGTGTCCGTCGATGTCGAAGTGCCCAAACACCTCACCGACGAACAGCGCAGCGCTGTGGAAGCATTGGCGGCTGCCGCAACCGAGTCCCCTCGGGCTGCGCTGATCGCCGACGCAGCCCAGCGAGGAGGCTGACCATGCGCAGCAGAGACCACGCCGTTTACGTCATCTCGGTCGCGGCCGAGTTGGCGGGGATGCATCCCCAGACCTTGCGCATCTACGAACGTCGCGGGCTGGTCCAACCCGCGCGATCGCAGGGTGGCAACCGCCGCTACAGCGATCTCGATATCGACACGTTGCGCCGAATACAGGAACTCGCTGCCGAGGGGATGAACCTCGAAGGCATTCGACGGGTGATGACGTTGGAGGCCGAGGTCGAAGTGCTCCGGATCGAGAACGAGCGCTTGCGGGCGCTCGCCAGCGATGCGCTGGCCGAAGCAGAACGTCGCTCACCCCGTCGTGATCTCGTACCACTGCACCAGGCGGTTGCCGTCTTCACCCACGCGAATCTGCACAAGCGTCGCTGAACGAGCCGATCTCGTGCCGGCTCGGCCGGACAATGGGTTTCGCACCCGTTGCGGATCAGTTGGCGGGGGTGTGGTCGCGAAGGTGCTTGATCGCGTCATCGAGCATCGAGGCCCACGGTTCATCCCAGCCATCGGACTCTGGTGGCGACAGGTCGAGCAGTTCCGGAGGCCTCCATCCGGGCTGGACGGCGGCTGATGGCTCGGCCGTTGATGGCTCGGCCGTTGATGGCTCGGCTGTTGATGGCTCGGCAGATGGTTCCTCGACAGCCGGTTTCTGGGCGGCGATGCCGAGGTACGCGTCGACCTCGGCGCGTTGCTGGTCCGTGATGACCGGCTTCGGCGGCGGTGCCGTCTGCGAGGTGCGACTTGATCGCGAGCCGACCACAGCGGTCCGGGCCGCTGCGCCCACGAGCGGCGCACCGCGCCATGTGGCGAGCAGTTGGGGGTCGTGGCCGACTCGTTCAGCGAAGGCCGACATCACCGCAATCGCGTGCTTGCAGGGATTGTCCCAATCCGGGCAACTGCAATCGAAACGAATGTCGCGGGCGGTCGGGACCAATTGCTGGAGGACCTCGAATTCGGTCGCAGCGGTGACGTGGACGACGACGTCGTAGGGCGTGGGTCGGCTGCCCTGGACGAATCCGGTGAGTAGCCCCGACTCGACGTGCACGTCCATCACGGCGCCCTGGCGGGCGTAGTCGCGACCGCGCCGCAAACGTGACGGGTCGCACATCCCGGCGATCAAGACGTTGATCAGGGTCGGCACGAGTCGTGCCTCGCGATCGTTGTAGCTCATCGCAACCCGGTCGGAGAGAGGGCGACCAGTGACCGGAGGTCGTCGGTGGACAGTTCCGTCAGCCACTGTTCGCCCGTGCCGAGCACCGAGTTGGCGAGCGCCTTCTTGTCGTCGATGAGTTGGCTGATTCGTTCTTCGAGGGTGCCTTCGCAGACCATCTTGTGGACGAGCACCGTGTGATCCTGGCCGAGACGCCAGGCGCGGTCGGTCGCTTGGTCTTCGACCGCCGGGTTCCACCACCGGTCGTAGTGGATGACCTGTGACGCGCTGGTGAGATTCAGCCCGGTGCCGCCCGCTTTGAGCGATACCAGCAGCAGCGGTGCACCCTCGCCGGACTGGAATCGGTGCACCATTGCATCGCGACCGGTGCGGGAGACGCCGCCATGCAGGAACGGAGCATCCATCTGCAATCGTTCGCGCAGGTGGCGTTGGAGGAGCAGACCCATCTCGCGGAACTGGGTGAACACCAGCGCCCGTTCGTCCAGTTCAAGGAGATCGTCGACGATTTCGTCGAAACGGTTGAGCTTGCCGGATCGGCCGGCAAGACGAGAACCGTCGCCGGCCGCATGAGCTGGATGGTTGCAGATCTGTTTGAGCCGAGTCAGCGCGGCCAGGACCATCCCGCGTCGCTTCATGCCGGTCTCGGCCTGGGCGTCGGCCAGCAGCCGATCGACGACGGCCTGGTACATCGCAGCCTGCTCTTTGGTCAGCGTGGACCATGCGATCTGCTCGATCTTGTCGGGCAGTTCGGGCAGCAGCGTCTTGTCGGCCTTGGTCCGGCGAAGCACGAACGGCTGGGTCAGTGTTCGCAGCGCGGCGGTCGCGGCAGGATCGCCGTTTCGCTGAATCGGCCGTGCGTAGCGATCGGTGAATTGGCTTGCGCTGCCATACAAACCGGGATTGACCGCGTCGAGGATCGCCCACAGCTCGCCGAGGTGGTTCTCGACCGGGGTGCCGGTGAGCGCCAGCTTCTGGGTCGCTCCGATCTGGCGCACGGCCTTGGCGGCGCGGGTGAGGTGATTCTTGATGGCCTGCGCTTCGTCGAGCACGACGGTGCCCCATTGAACGGCGGCGAGGGTGTCGACATCGCGGGCAAGCAGGCCGTAGGTGGTGACGACGATGTCAGCCGGGATCAGCTGGCCGAGCGCGCTGTCGCCGCGAGCGCGGTCGTTGCCGTGATGGATCGCGACTTGCAAATCGGGCGTGAACCGGGCGGCTTCGGAGTACCAGTTGTGGACCACGCTGAGCGGGCAGACCACCAGGTGCGGCCCGGGCCGGGTGGACAGGTGTGCGAGCGTGGTCGCGGTCTTACCGAGACCCATGTCGTCGGCCAGACAGCCACCGAGTCCGAGCCGGCTGAGGAACCCCATCCAACTCAGGCCACGCCGTTGATAGTGGCGCAGCTCACCGGTGAACGAGTCTGGCTCACGCATCTCGATCAGCCGTTCGTCAGGCAGCCCATCCAACAGATCGGTGATCCATCCGGCGTCCTCGGCCGCAGTGATGGACAACACGCCCGCCGCTGAATCACCGGCTGCAGCATCGGCGGCCAACTTGAGCAGCCCGCCGACATCGAGTTCGGCATCGTTGTCGCGGTGCCGCTGCAGTCGTTCGAGCGTGGAGCGGACCTGCTTGGTGTCGAGCCGCACCCAGCGCCCACCGACATGGATCAGACTGTTGCCGGCCGCTGCAGCGCGCTGCAGTTGGGCGTCGTCGATCGGCGCGTCATCGACGGTTGCGTCCCACTGCACGAGGGCGCCCGCCGAGAATCGGCCCGATGCTGCAGTTTCGACGCGAGGCGCGGCCGACGCTCGGACGCCGGCTCTGACCTTGATCAGCTGCTCCGGACCGAGCAGCCGGATATCGATCTGCTCGAGCAACTCGGGAGCGGTGACCAGGAATGTCTCGGTCTGTTCCAGTTCGAGTTCGGCGGCACCGGCGGGATCGTCGGCGAACACCTTGAACGGCGACAGTGCCGGACCGAGGTGATCGGCGAGCCGCTCGCTGGCGGCACGGATCCGGTCGCGCAGACGCGGCAGTTGATCGGCCCGGCGGGCGAGATCGAGCGCGGCCGCGGTGCCATCGAGAACGTCGGCGGCGGTGCAGTAGTGATCGGGCTGATCGATGTCGACCAGTTCGAGCGTGAGCAGCCACGGATCGTCGAGCAACTCCGGCAGTTGCAACCGCAGTTGAGCGGCGAGCACCGGCAACCCCGCCGCGCGATCGGCCTCGTGGGCGAATATTCGGCCGAGCTCGGCGAGCGCCGGCAGATCGTCGTTGCGGTAGAGCACCTTGCCACCCGTTGACGCGAGCCCCCGAAAAGTCGCCTGCGCAGCGCGGTAGTCAGAGCCTCGACCGTGACGAGGTTGGGGGGGACGCCAGGCCATGCCGTTGAGGGAGTTGCGCACGAGCGCATCGATCAGCGACTCGAACAGGCGGTTGATGTCGTTGACCGCACACACGGCGGGCATCGACGCGTGCAATTCGGCGAGCGCTTGGTCGAGCGCGTAGTTCGATACCGGGATCCAGTGGGCCGCATGCACGGGCCCGGAGATCTCGAGCAGGGGCCGGATGCGCCCGGCACGCATCGCCCGTCGGGCAAGTCGCGCGAGATCGGCGAACCATTGCAGCGAAGGCGTCGGACAGCGCAGTGGCAGTTCGTCGAGCGCGGCGGCGTTGATCCGCAGCGTCTGGGCGGCGATGTCACCGGCGCCGTTGGCGAGCTTGACCGGGATCCGGCTGGTGAACGCGCTGCGAGCGACGGATGGTCCGACCTGTTGGTCGACGACGTTCATCAGATCGACCACCGAAGCAGTGGTGAGCGAGGTTCGATCGAGCGCCCACAGGTGCAACGAGTTCTCGTGCCAGGTGAGCTGCAGCGACAGGGAGGAGACGTCGCGGCGAACCATGCCACAACGGTACCGAAGGGGTGTCGCGAACCAATCCCGAGCGACCGAGCGACCGCGACAGAGCGACTGCGAGCGACCGACCGGGCGACCGAGCGAGCAGTTCGAATCAGCCCGCAGTGATTGCTTCGCCGTGGCCGATGTCGGCCTTGTCGGCTGCTTCTTGACCGGCGTACCAGCCCAACGAGTTGTAGGAGCGACTCTTCATCTTCGTCGTGGTCGGGAAGATGCGCTCGAACTCGGCCGTCACTGCAACGGCGCGATTGGCCAGGATCGGTACGAGCGACGATCCGTACTGTTCGGCGGCCACCGTGGCAACGTGGCGACGCGTGGTGCGCAGGCGCTCGGAGATCCGCTGTGCGAACGAAACCAGGAACGCTCGCCGGAACGACGCGGTGCGCAGTTGCCGATCCGCGGACGTGAACGCCGCCGACGCGTGATTGGCCTGAACCAGCAGCGAGGTGAACAGCAGATCGGTGAGCTGCAGATCGACCGGGAACCCGGTCACCGTGGCGAACCCGAAGTTCGGTGTCCACACCGACTTGGCGCCGTTGACGTCGGCGATCATCGCCAAGAACGTGGCCTTTTCGTCGGCGTACGGGCTGTCGATGTGGACCCGGCGCGACACCACCCCCGAGATCCTGCCCGTGCCGTCACCAGCATGTGCGGCAGCGAGTACGGCTGCATCGATGGAGTAGCGGGTCATCATCTCTTGAGCCTTGGCCGTGAACGTCTCGGCTTCCGCTTCGAACGTGGTGGCTTCAGCCTTGGCGAGCAGCGCCCGGATCAGTTTGAGCGCCTTGGCGTCGACCTCTGCGCTCGACGCTTCCGGTCGCGGGAGCGAGCCACGGTTGCTGTCGGTCCAACGCGATGGAGGATCGGCGAGCAGCGGGATCTTGCCGAACCTGAGGACCGCATGGAGCACCTGCAGCGCGATCGCCAACTTCTCGTCGACGTACACCCTTTCGGCTCGGGCCCAACCGTTGATCGGCTGGTCGTGCCCGCCGATGACGCTCGACCGGATTGGGTCGTAGGCGCCGAGATCGTCGAGTTGATCGAGCCACCCCTGCGGTGCTCGGGTGGCTGCCGAGGCTGACCGAGCCTCGTTGGCGATCATCGCGATGATCAAACGGTGCCCGCGAGCGGTGCCGTTTCGTTTGACGCCATGGGCGAGATCGCCAGGTTGCCAGCCCTGTTCGTAGAGGTCGGTGATCTGGTGCAGCAGCTTGGCGGTGATCGCGGTCGTCGGGCGGTGCTCCGGCTCACTGTTGGTCTCGAGATCGATCAGGGCGTCGAGCGCACGAGCGAACCCGGGGCTCGGGTCACCTTTGGGCGAGGTGAGCAGGACCGCATCCATCACCAACCGATCGGCCGTTGGCCGGCCAGGGGATTTCTGCGGCTGATGGTGCGCTTCGCCGGTGACGGTTCTGGGATCCTGAGATCGAGGTCCGGCCGCGCCCGTGAGGCGCTGCTGGCGTGCGGCCCGCCGTTGTTTGGCGGCCCGCCGTTGCTGGCTGTTTTGACCCATGCCATCAGTGTGCCAAAGGGGTGCGCGACAGGTGTGAGAACTTGCTGGAACCATCGGAAAAGTTGATACGAGTCGTATCAACTTTGTTATCCACAGCTAGAGTGCGAATATGGCGTTCGACCCGAAGAAGTGGACACACAAGACTCAAGAAGCATTTGCCGCGGCCATCGATCAGGCCAAGGGCAACAGCAACCCTGAGATCACCCCCGACCACGTGCTCGTCGCACTGATGAGCCAGGACGGCACCATTGCCACGAGCTTGCTCGGAGCGCTCGGGATGGCGCCGGGGATGGTCCGCAACAAAGCCGACGAGGCGGTCCGCAAACTGCCCAAGGCATATGGCGGCGCCGAGCCTCGGATGAGCCGCGAGCTCAACAACATCGCCGAGAATGCCGAGACCTACCGCAAGGATTTGAAGGACGACTTCCTGTCGGTCGAGCACCTCTTGCTCGCAATGAACCAGCGGCTCGGGGTCGGCAGCGAAGAACTGCTGCAAGCACTGCAGCAGGTGCGCGGCAGCCACCGGGTCAACAGCCAGGACCCGGAAGAGCAGTTCCAGGCGCTCGAGAAGTACGGCCAGGATCTCACCCAACGGGCGCGTGACGGCAAGATCGATCCCGTCATCGGCCGTGACGAGGAGATCCGCCGGATCATCCAAGTGCTCAGCCGCCGCACCAAGAACAACCCTGTCCTGATCGGCGAACCCGGTGTCGGCAAAACTGCGATCGTCGAGGGACTTGCCCGTCGGATCGCCGACGGCGACGTGCCGGAAGGTCTGAAGGGCAAGCGCCTGATCTCACTCGACATCGCCTCGATGCTCGCCGGTGCGAAGTATCGCGGCGAGTTCGAGGAGCGGCTCAAGGCGGTGCTCAAGGAGATCATCGACGCCCAAGGTGAGGTCATCACGTTCATCGACGAGATCCACACGATCGTCGGTGCCGGTGCAGCCGAGGGCGCGATGGATGCCGGGAACATGATCAAGCCGATGCTGGCTCGCGGCGAATTGCACATGATCGGCGCAACCACCCTCGACGAGTACCGCAAATACATCGAGAAGGACTCAGCGCTCGAGCGCCGGTTCCAGCAAGTGTTCGCGGGCGAACCATCGGTCGAGGACACGGTGGCGATCTTGCGTGGGCTGAAGGAGCGTTACGAGGTCCACCACGGTGTCCGCATCCAGGACAACGCGCTCGTCAGCGCTGCGGTGCTCAGTGATCGCTACCTCACCAACCGGTTCCTGCCCGACAAGGCGATCGACCTGATGGACGAGGCGGCCAGCAAGCTCCGAATCGAGATCGATTCGATGCCGACCGAGATCGACATCGTCGAGCGCCGGATCCTGCAGCTCGAGATCGAGCAGGTCGCGCTCAGCAAGGAAACCGACAGCCAGTCCAAGGAACGGTTGTCGACACTCGAGGACGAACTCGCCACCCTCAATGCCCAGAGCGCGACGATGCGCGGCCACTGGGACGGCGAGAAGCAGGCGATCACCGCGATCCGCACTCTCAAGGAAGAACTCGAGCATCTCCGCACCCAGGTCGAGCGCGAAAGCGATCTCAACGTCGCGGCCGAGATCCGCTACGGGCGTATCCCCGAGCTTGAACGGAGGATCGACGAGGCCACCAAGCACCTCGACACGCTCCAGAGCGGCACTCGGATGCTGAAGGAAGAAGTCGATGCCGAAGACATCGCTGAGGTCGTCAGCAAGTGGACCGGTGTACCCGTCACCCGGCTGATGGAGGGTGAGATGGCCAAGCTCGTCCACCTCGAAGATCACCTCCACCAGCGTGTGATCGGCCAGGACGATGCGGTCACCGCGGTCGCGAACGCGATCCGGCGCAGCCGGGCGGGTCTCAGCGATCCCAACCGACCGATCGGTTCGTTCATGTTCCTCGGACCGACGGGCGTCGGCAAGACCGAACTCGCCCGCAGCGTCGCCGAGTACCTGTTCGACGATGACAAGGCCATGGTTCGAATCGACATGGGCGAGTACATGGAGAAGTTCTCCGTGACCCGCCTGATCGGTGCGCCTCCCGGCTACGTCGGCTACGACGAGGGTGGCCAGTTGACCGAAGCGGTCCGTCGCCGGCCGTACAGCGTGGTGTTGCTCGACGAGATCGAAAAGGCTCACCCCGACGTGTTCAACGTATTGCTGCAGGTGCTCGACGATGGTCGACTCACCGACGGTCAGGGTCGCACGGTCAACTTCACCAACGTGGTGCTGATCATGACGAGCAACCTCCAAGGTGATCCGAGCAGTTTCTTCAAGCCGGAATTCATCAACCGGGTCGACGACATCATTCGCTTCCGGTCGCTGACCGAAGAGGACATCAACCACATCGTCGTGATCCAGCTCGGTTCGCTGCGCAACCGGATGGCGGCGCGGCGGATCACGCTCGATGTCACCCCGGAGGCGATGCGACTGCTGGCCCACGAAGGCTTCGATCCGGCGTTCGGTGCTCGTCCGCTGAAGCGGGTGATCCAGCGCGAGATCAGCGACCGGGCGGCGACGTTGATCCTCGAAGCAGGTGTCGGCGAAGGTGACACGATCCGAGTCGATGCCATCGACGGCCGGATCGCTGTCCAGCGAGTCTGATCCCACTCAGCTCGACCTTTTAATCGGGTGACAGTCACCTCGGTGCAGTCGTCAGGGGCTGAAAACGGGCACCGCCCGATGGGTCCTGCCGAGAGCGGCACGATCCGTCGGGCAGATGGCCGAACAACGTCAGAACCCGAGGGTTACTCGTGGATCCAGACCCGGCCGCCCATCGGCAGCAGGTTGGCGCCCCAGATCATGTCCATCGCCGGGTTGCTGACCCGGATGCAACCGTGGGATGCCGGGTAGTTGGGAACATTCGGTGCGCCGTGGACGGCGATGCCGCGGACGACGAAGCGGGGCCGGTACATCGTCCCGAGCGATCCTTCGTAGCGCACCTCGTCGCTGACCCGGTAAACCTTGAAGTTGCCGACATCGGTGTAGGCCGTGTCCTTGTACGTGACCCCGTTGATCTCGTCCTCGTAGAAGTAGTTGCCACCGCTCGACACATTGAGGATCCACAGCAGCTTGCCGTCGTTGATGAAGATGCCGAGCTGCTTGCCCTTGTCGACTTCCATCAGGGTTCCCGAGTTCGTGCCGGCCACGGGACGGCAGTTGGGATAGCTGAGCTTGGCAGCAGTCGCCGCGTCGATCTTGCCGCTCGAGGTGAGGCCGTTGTACTTCTGGTACGCCATCACGGCCTGTTGGGTGCTGAGCCCGTACGAACCGTCGGCCCCTTGCAGCCAGAAGCCGAGGTCGAGCAAACGCTGTTGGGCGATGGCGATGTTGCCGTTCTTGGCGCCCTGGCCGGCTTGCAGAATTGCCTCGCTCGCGAACGTCATACAGAACGCCGGCGTTGGATCGACGTTCTGTGGTGTGCCGAACGGCGACGGTGCGGCGGCACCGAGGTAGTAGCCGCTCACGTCGGCGATGACTTGGGTCGGGTTCTGCGAGAACACGTCGAAGCCACGGCTGGAGATGGGAACGATGGCGTGGTTGGCAATGGTCTGGCCACTTCGGGTGACGTTGAGGTTGCTGGTGGCGCGAGCCTTGACCGCCGGGTTGTTGGATCCGGCCGGGGTCACACTGATGTAGCCGGCTGCGAACGTGTCGGTCGCAGTGATGTTGAGTGCCACGGCGGCGACGTCGGTGCGACCGATCGCCGGGTTGGTGGCGACAGCGACCTCGAGGTTCCAGCCCGGTAGCAGGCGCGAGGTTGGCACCAGCGGGTTGAGCGCAGCGATGCGAGTGTCGAGGAATCGGGTGGGCGTCGACAGCGGCACGAAGAGTCCGACCGTGGACGACGGCGCCGTGTCGCCGGTGAACGTGCCGACGATGTCGATCACGAGATCACCACCGGTTTGGGAGAACACCGAGAACTGGCCGGCAGCGTCGACCGGCACGATGACCTGGTTGGCACTGATGTGGCCGGCGGCGGCCGAGTTGAGATTGGACGACGTCGGAGGGGTCGTGCCGGCCGGGAAGACCTGCCAGAACCCGGCCGCTGCGCCGATCGCGGTGACGTTGAGAGCGACAGCCGCCGAGCCCGCCGCGCCTGGAGCGGTGAAGGTCTGGGTCTGGCCGGCGGTGAACGGCGTGGTCGTCGTGCGGGTATCGAGCATCCGACTCGGCGCTGCGAGCGGGATGAACCGACCGCTCGTCGCGGCGTCGGTGGGGGAGTAGTAGCCGAGCATGTCCACCAGCACGTGTCCGCCACGCTGGGCGAAGATGTCGACGATGCCGTCGGGGCCGACCGGCACGGTGACCAGGTTCGGCAGCGCGAGGGTTGCGCCCGCGAATGATGCAGCTGGATCGACGTTGATGTTCGAGGCCTCGGGACGCGGCGTGCCGTGCGGGAACACGGTCCAAAAACCACTGCCAGCCGGGCCGACGACGGTGACGTTGAGCACCGCAGCGCTGACCGACCCGCTGGCGGGCAATCCTGCTGTGCCAGTGACGGCAACGCTGATCGTCACCCCCTCGCCGACGGCTCCGCTCTCGCGGGTGTCGGCCAGTCTGACCGGCGACGACAGTGCCGTGAACGATGACGGAGCCCCCGCGGCTGCAGCCGCGACGGGGGATGCTGATGGGGTGATGGTGGTCAGCACGGGGAGTGCTGTCAAGCACACCAGAGCCGCGCTGAGCCGAATGATTCGACGCCTCATCGTTCCAGAGTACCCCTGCTGATGATCAGTTTTCGGTCGCGTCCCCACTCGACGTGGTCATCGTCAAGAGACCGAAATCGTGCCCGTCAGGTGGGATGGGCGGCTGGGAACGTCAACACGAACGTGGCTGGTGCTCGCGACACGAGCTCGAGCCGGCCGCCGTCGGCTTGGGCCAATCGACGAGACAGCGCCAGGCCGCGGCCGTGGGGAGCAGCCGGATCGTCGGACCCTCGGAACAGTCCTTCGGCCGACTTCTCGTCGATGATGCCTTCGTCGCTGATCTGCAGTTGCCGTCCGGACACGTCGATCCGCACATCGCCGCGACCGTGGTTGAGTGCGTTGTCGATCAAGATGTCGATGATCTGGCCCACGAATCCCGGCGTGGCGACGACCGACGAGCCCGACCCCGAGCACAACAGGTTGCGCTTGCGTAAGTGGTAACGCTGCATCCAGTCGCCTCGGTGTTCGAGCGCGATGTCGTGCAGGTGCACGATCATCCGCTGGCTGCCGCGTCCGCCGCGAGCAAGGTCGAGCAGTTCGTCGAGGGTCGCTGTCAGACGGTCTGTTTGGTTGAGCGCTTGCGTTGCTTCGTCCTTGACGTTCTCGTCGTCGTGCATTGCCAGCAACTGCAGTTGCAGAGCAATGCCGGTCAAGCCGGTCCGGAGCTGGTGGGTGGCATCTCCGGTGAAACTGCGCTCGGAGCTGAGTGTCTGGTCGAGTCGGGTGGCGCTGGCCGAGAGGGTGGAACGGATGTCGTCGATCTCGGGAATGCCCGACGGTGGCGGTAGAGCGGCGCTGAAGTCACCGGCGCCGAGTCGGCCGGCGGATGCAGCGAGTTGTTCGAGTGGGCGGGTGAGGCGCGCTCCGAAAATCGCCGCCAGCACGGCGGCGAGCAACACTCCGCCGGCTGCCAGCACCCCCAGCAACAGGAACTGGCGGGTGAGTCGATCCGTCAGATCTCTGCTGCTCGTGCTGACATCGATCGTCGTGCCGAGCGGACCGCTGACCGAGCGGTGCATCGGGTCGTTGATCACGGGTCCCCACGTCAGCAACGCCTCTGTTCCTCGGAACACGTCGACCCGATCGGTGTCTTCGACGATGTTGGCGACGTTGCGAGCATAGAGCGTGCGACCCTCGGCAATGTCGTTGGCGAGCACATTGGAGATCGCCGTCGCCGTGGCATCCAGCCGGCTCGTCACGGCTTCCTCGGTGGCCTGCTTCAGCAACAGCACGACGGGCGTGGCGAGGACCGCCAGCACCATCACCGAGACCAGGATCGTGTTTCGGACCAGTCGCCGCCGCATGTGCTACCGATCCCTTGGCGAGCGTCAGCCCACGTCGTAGCGGAACCCGATCCCGCGGATCGTGATGATGCGCTCAGGCATATCGCTCGTGTCACCGAGTTTGCGACGCAGCGCAGCGACGTGGGTGTCGAGGGTGCGGGTGCTGCCCCACCAATTTTCGTCCCACACTTCGGTCATGATCGTCTCTCGCCGCAGTGTCTCACCAGCGTGGGAGGCGAGCAGAACCAGCAGGTCGAACTCCTTCGGCGCAAGGGCGACCTCGTCATCGTTCATCCACGCCCGCCGTGCGGCGCGGTCGATCCGCAACGAGCCGAACACGTCGGAATCGTGTGGCCCGGCCGTTGCGATACTGCTGGCCCGCAGACGCGAGCGGATCCGGGCGGTCAGCTCAGCAACTCGGAACGGCTTGGTGATGTAGTCGTCGGCGCCGGCGTCGAGACCGACGACGACGTCGACTTCTTCATTTCGGGCGGTGAGCATCACGATTGGAATTGCTGGCAGAGCGGCTCGCAGCTGACGGCACACTTCGAGGCCGTCGATGTCCGGCAGGCTGAGATCGAGCAGGACGATGTCAGGCGCGTGCTGCTGGACCGATGCCAATGCAGCCGCCCCCATCTCGACGTGGCGAACGACGAAACCTTCCGCTTGCAACATACGTACGAGGGGTTGGCTGATCCGTTCGTCGTCTTCGACCAACAACAACGAGCTCATGTGCACCGAGCGTACGTGCTGCGGCTGCACCCTGGTGACATCGACCGTGTCGTCTCCGTCTCAAGGTTCTCTCAAGGTTCTCTCAGGTTCTCTCAGGTTCTCTCAGATTCGTCTGCGGAGGGACGCGGCATGAGCCGGAAAGCCCTCGTGATCGGCGAGCGCAATGATGTCGGCGGACATCGTGGCGAGCGCTTCCGGGGTGGCCCGGGCCACGGCCGTGCGCTTGAGGAATGCTTCAGCGGTGATGCCGGATGAGACGTGGGCGAACCCGCTCGTCGGCAACGAGGCCGGGCAACCGATCAGGAAGTTGGCGGCACTGAACGGTGTGTCCTGACCGAGGAGGATCTCGCCTGCTTCGGTGAGGAGTGCCAGGGTCGGCTCGATCGCGGCGTGGGCCACAGCCAGCTGGAGGTGCTCGGGCGCGTAGCGGTTGCTCACCGCCGCTGCCTCGGCCAGCGATGCGACCAGCACACAACCGCCGTTCACACCGAGCGCCGCTCGCGCCGCGGTGGCGCGCACGGTGGGGAGATCGATGAGTTGACGTTCGAGTTCGGCATCGACCTCGTCCGCAATCGCCGACGAGGTCGAGATCAACACGACCGCTGAATCCGTGCCGTGCTCGGCCTCGATCAGCAGATCGGCGGCGAGTCGGACCGGGTCCGCGGTCTCGTCGGCGATGACGACACTCTCGGTGGGGCCGAGCAACATCATCGTCGCCACACCGTGGCGCTGCATCTCGACCTGGGCGCAGGTGACGGCGGGGGAGCCGGGGCCGACCACTTTGCGGACGGCGCCGATGGTTGCGGTGCCGAACCCGAGTGCGGCGATGCCTGCTGGGCCGTTGACCCGGAAGACCTCGGTCAGGCCGAGTTTGCGGCAGACCACCAGCACCGCTGGATCAACTTCGCCGGCACCGCCCGGGACGGGCGGCACGACGAGGCGCACGGTCTCGACCCCGGCCACGGCGGCCGGAACGCCGAGTTGATAGGCGACCGACGGATAGCTGGCCTTACCGCTCGGCACGAACAGCCCGACACTCTCGATCGGACTGATCTTCTCGCCGACCATCAGACCGGGCTGGCTCTCGATCATCCAATCGCTCGCTCTGGCTCGCAGCGCTTCGTTGAAGGTGCGCAGATTGACAATCGCGGAATCGATCGCTGCGTCGACCTCGGGTGACACGGTCGCGCTGGTGATCTCGGCTTCCGTCAACCGCAACTGATGGGGAGCCAACGAGATCCGGTCGAAATCGCGCAATGCACGGCAGATCGCGTCGTCGCCGTTGACGCGTACGTCGTCGATGATCCGTCCGATCGCCTCGCGCAAGTCGGGATCGAAGATGTCGTCGATTCCCCGATGACAGAGCGAAGCACGTTCGTCTTCGGACATGGTCGACCACGTCATCCGCCGCATCACCGACTGCCCTGGCCCCTGAGTCTGCATCCGGCCAAGGTAGCTCCGCGGTGACCATCGACCACTAGGCTTGCGTCACGTTCCCCGCGGTGCCGATGGTCGGCTCCCAATCCCTGCCCCCTGGAGCGTGCCATGCCTGTGACCGTTGTTGTTGGAGCCCAATGGGGCGACGAAGGCAAGGCCAAGGTCATCGACCTGCTGTCCAAAGAGCACGGCTTCGTCGTCCGCTACCAGGGCGGCCACAACGCTGGGCACACGGTCGTCGTCGGGGATGAGCGATACGCGCTGCAACTGATCCCGAGCGGCATCCTCTACGACCACGTGATCCCGGTCATCGGCAACGGCGTCGTGGTCGACATGCCCACCCTGTTCAACGAGATCGACACACTCGAACGGCGTGGCATTTCGTGTGAGCGGCTGCTCGTCAGCAGCCACGCTCACCTGATCTTTCCCTGGCATCAGGCGTGGGATGCCGTGTTCGAGGCCGGCCGCGGCGATGACAAGATCGGCACCACGCTCAAGGGCATCGGGCCGGCCTACGCTGACAAAGCTCGCCGGGTCGGCCTGCGTGCCGGTGACGTGCTGGATCCCGCAGCGTTCGCGAGGGCGCTCCAGGAACGGGCGATTGTCGAGGATCGGCTGCTGGTGGCGGCGGGAGCAGCAGCGCTCGACATCGACACCATCGTCGCCGAGTTCACCGAGCTCGCTGCCCGACTCGCGCCGTATGTGAAGGACACGGTGAGCGCCCTGCACGATGCGCTCGCCGGTGGACACCAGTTGTTGCTCGAAGGTGCCCAAGCGACGTTCCTCGATCTCGATCACGGGACGTATCCGTTCGTGACCTCCTCGAATCCAACCGCTGGCGGCGCCTGCGCCGGAACCGGACTCGGGCCGCGCGACATCGATCGTGTGGTCGGGATCACCAAGGCCTACACCACCCGCGTCGGCGCCGGTCCGTTTCCGACCGAGCTCACCGATGACCTCGGCGAGAAACTGGTCGACATCGGCAGAGAGTTCGGGACCGTCACCGGACGCCGCCGTCGTCCGGGCTGGATCGACTGCGTCATGCTGCGCCAAGCCGTTCGCCTCAACTCGCTCAGCGAACTGGCGCTCACGAAGCTCGACGTGTTCGACACGTTCGAACAGATCAAGGTCTGCACCGGCTACCGGGTCGGTGACACGGTGCTCGACAACTACCCCGACCGGATGGAACTGCTGGCCGAGGTCGAGCCGGTCTACGCCGAGTTCCCCGGTTGGAACCGATCGCTCGCCAACGTGCGCGAGCCCAATGACCTGCCGGTCGAGGCCCAGGACTTTTTGCGTCTGGTGGAGATGGAGGTCGGTGTGCCGATTCGGATCGTTGGCGTCGGTGCCGAGCGCGACGACTATCTGATCTGGTCGTGACCACGTGATCCCTCGTTACTCGCTTCCCCAGATGGCCGAGATCTTCAGCGATGTCGAGAGGTTCCGGCGGTGGCTCGAGATCGAGTTGTTGGCCACCGACGCTCATGCTGCGCTCGGGCTCGTCCCGTCGGCCGATGCCGCCGCCTGCCGCTCCCGGGCACCTCAGGTCGATGATGTCTTCGTCCAAGCAGTGCTCGACCGTGAAGCGGTCACCGATCACGACGTCGCCGCGTTCGTCGACGTGGTCCAATCGACCATCGGCACACCTGCCGGATCATGGATCCACTACGGCCTGACGAGCAGCGATGTCGTCGACACGGCCTGGTGCTGGATGCTGCGCGACGCATGCGATCTGTTGGTCGAGACGGCCTCGGAGTTGCTTGCCGTCGTCACCGATCTGGCCCGAACCCACCGCGACACGGTGATGATCGGCCGCACCCACGGCGTCCACGCCGAACCAACGACGTTCGGGATGAAGGTCGCGTTGTGGGCGTTGCAGATCGGCCGCGATCGTGACCGCCTGCGAGCGGCGCGAGACACGGTTGCGGTGTGCAAGCTGAGTGGCGCAGTCGGCACCTATTCCAACATCGATCCCGCCGTCGAGACCTTTGTCGGCCAGCAATTGGGCCTCACCCCTGTGCCTGCTACCCAGGTCATCGCCCGCGACCGCCATGCCGAATTCCTCTACGCGTGTGCCTCGATCGGGTCGACGATGGAAATGATCGCCGTTGAACTGAGGCACTTGCAGCGGACCGAAGTGGGCG
Organism: Ilumatobacteraceae bacterium; assembly: GCA_039920665.1. GTDB lineage: Bacteria > Actinomycetota > Acidimicrobiia > Acidimicrobiales > Ilumatobacteraceae > WLMZ01. The sequence continues at coordinate 14,208 of JBDSDH010000204.1, read as the reverse complement.
AGGTCCAAGAAGGCTTCAAACCGGGTCAAAAGGGTTCGTCGGCGATGCCGCACAAACGCAACCCGATCTCGGCCGAGACGATCAGTGGTTTGTCTCGGGTTCTGCGCGGCAATCTGCAGGCTGGAATGCAAGACATCGCCCTCTGGCACGAGCGTGACATTTCCCACAGCTCGGTCGAGCGGGTCATCCTTCCTGATTCGGCGGTGCTTGCCCACTATGTGATGAATCGGATGCGACGTTTGTTACTGGGATTGCAGGTGTTCCCGGACCGAATGATTGCGAACCTCGAATCGAGCCACGGATTGGTGTTCAGCCAGCCAGTGTTGTTGGCGCTGGTGCAATCCGGTCTCAGCCGAGACGACGCGTACCGAACGGTGCAAGATGCAGCCATGCAAGCGTGGGACCAAGGCCGCAGTTTTCGAGAGCTGCTCGAATCAAAGAGTCGGGTCGTGATCGACCCGACCGTTCTGGATCGGGCATTCGACGTGCAACGCAGCCTGCGCCACGTCGGCAAAGTGTTCGAAGCACTCGACCGAATTTCACTCGAAGAGATGCAGTGATCAGGCGTCGCTGCGGCTGATTCCGGCCTGCTTGAGCACTCTGGCATCCACGCCGATCGTGCGCCAGGCGGTGTAGCTGTAGCCGTGACGCACGCTGTACTCCTTGGCAACTCGGACGAAGTCGGCTTCGATCGCGGTCATGTCGACGGCTTGACCGACGTTGTTCAATTCCGTTTGCAGGTCGATGCGCTCTTGGACGAGACGCAGTTCGTGGACGGGATCGGCACTCTCGATTTCGGCGTCGATTGCCGTCAGTCGGCGGCCAATCGATTCGGGCGTCCGCTTTCGGCCGCGCTTGGGCTTGTTGTTGCGGAGAGCCTCGAGATATTCGCGCACCGCTTTACCTTCGGACCTTCCGGCGGCGAGCGCGGCCTTGTGATCGTCGGTCATTGGTCCTTTGGGTCCACGCTTGGCCATGATTTGCCTTTCATGTTGCATACTGTTTCGAAGCAATTGATCTTCTCTCACAACATTCCAATAGAGAGAACGTATCGGAGTCGACGCCGTTGTTCCAATGGCTGCAAATCACCTCTACCGTGTTCGGCGATGAATATAGAAGAACTCTTCACCCTGGCGCCACATGGTGCGGACACCTTCGTCGGCGTCGGCCCCCAATATCCGTGGGGTGGGCTGTTCGGCGGCCAAATCGTCGCCCAGGCACTGCGTGCTGCAGCGGCGACGGTCGAACCGGAATTGGTTCCGCATTCGCTCCGCGCCTATTTCATCCGTCGTGGCGATCACACCGAGCCGGTTCGATACGAAGTCGACCGAATCCGCAACGGCAAATCATTCTGCACCCGACGAGTCGTGGCTCGTCAGGCAATCGGCGCAGTGCTCAACCTGGAGGCGTCGTTTCAACGCCCGGAACCGTCGGTCGAGGTCGAAGCGGTGCACATGGCCGGCGAACTTCCCCGTCCCGATCAGTTGACCCACTCGTCGTGGTCATCCATGTTCGACCGAGCAACGGTCCCGGCCGACCAGTTGTCGTCCGACACCGTATCGGGCGTGGGTCGCGCTGCGATGTGGGCTCGGATCAACGGACCGATCGGTGACGACCCGCTCATCCACTGGTGCGCGCTGGCATACATGTCCGACGACCTGCCGTGTGATGCGGTGATCGGGGCGCATCCAGTCGGGCTCGAACCGAAGGAAGATCGCGATCAGGCACTGATGGTCGCCAGCCTCGATCACACGATCTGGTTCCATCGTCCCTTCCGGGCCGACGAATGGCATGTCTACGACATGACCTGTCACAGCTTCGTCGCCAGTCGCGGCCTCACGATCGGCCATGTGTTCACTGAATCCGGCGTGCACGTCGCGACCGTGGCCCAAGAGGTCCTGATGCGCGACCAGCGCGCCCGCTGACCCATCTGACCACGTGCTCTTACCGAACTCCGACCCCAGATTGCGCTGGCATGGGACGGCACCGACGCTTCGGGGTCGCTGGACGACAACGGTGAACTGAGCGGTGCATCGTGGCCGCGTTGTTCGATCGCGAACTCGAGACCGAACCTGTCACCGACGGTCGCAACCCGAGCGCGTCCAAACGGCGCAAACAGGTCACCTCACGATGGGTGCGTTGGGTGCACGTCGACACCAGCATGATCAGCCTGCTGGTCGTGCTGTTCTTCGGGATCACCGGCATCACCCTCAACCATCCGGACTGGACGTTCGGTGACTCGACCAGCATCGACGCAACACCTACGACGTGAAGGGCGCTGTCGATGAGTACAACGCGACGTCGACCGATGGGCTGATCAGCCTCAAAGCCCCGGGTTACGCTGCCGATCTCAGCTTCCAGATTCCCAGCGGCACGTTCGGTCGATCCCCTCGACCCGGGACCGCGCTGCGACGAGGTCGGTCGAGATCGATGACTTCTCGCCGCGCCGCCAACGACTCAGTTCGCTGGACGGGTCGAAGACCGATAGGAGCGTTCGAGCCGACGGATCTCGTCGACGACCGCCCGCTCGGCAATCGCGAGTCGGTCCGGTTCACCTTCGATGCGTACTTCGACGACCGTGCCGAGCAACGGCTCGTACGCGGTGATCATCGATCGGGCATCCGTCATTCGGTCTCGGATCGACTGATCTCGGATCGACTGGTCTCGGATCGTCTGGTCTCGGATCGACTGGTCTCGGATCGGCGCAGTGGCAGCTCGATCGTGATGGCCATGCCCTCGCCTGGTGCGGTGTCGACGCTGATTCGACCGCGGTGTGCATCGACGAGAGCGTGCACGATCGCGAGCCCGAGTCCCGATCCTCCCGACGTGCGTGAACGAGACGTGTCGGCCCGAAAAAACCGTTCGAACACCCTCGCCGCGCTTTCGGCAGTCATCCCCGTGCCCGAGTCGCGGATCACGACCACACCCCAATGCCCGTCACTGCGTACTTCGATGTTGGTTTGCGTGCCCGCAGGTGTGTGGGTCCGAACGTTGGCGAGCAGGTTGTCGATGACCTGGCGGAGTCGGCTGGCGTCGCCGTCGACCATCACCAGATCGCCGACGTGCAGCGAGATCGGCCAGTCCGCCGACATCGTGCGCGCAGCTCCGACCGCCTCGACGACGACCGCGCTGAGATCGACGGCTGTCATGTTCATCGGACGGCCTTCGTCGAGCCGGGCGAGCAACAACAGTTCTTCGACGAGGTCACGCATCCTCGCTGATTCGGAGCCGATCCCGGCCAACGCTCGCGCCAGGTCGGCTGGTCGTTCACGGGCCCCACGATCGATGAGTTCTGCGTACGCGGAGACCGCCGTCAGCGGTGTCCGGAGTTCGTGCGATACGTCGGCGACGAACCGACGCATTCGCTGCTCTGACTCGTGCAGCGCGATCTCTTTTGCGTCGCGCTCGGCGAATGCCTCCCGGATCCGTGCGAGCATCGTGTTCAGAGCCGTTGCGAGCGTCCCGATTTCGGTCGGTCCATCGCCGCCCGGAACCTCGTGATCGAGGTCCCCTTCGTCGGCGATGCGGCGCGCCGTCGCTTCGACATCGCGCAATGGCCGCAGACCGGCGTCGACCAGCACCCAACCCATGCCGGCTGAGATGGCGAGGGCGATGGCCGCGACGACGAGTTCGATGCCGAGCAGTCGCTGCCTCGATTCCTCGATCTCCTCGAGTGAGACACCGAGGATCAGGACCTTGCCGTCATCGATTCGAGACGTTCGTAAGCGAAGCTCGACATCGGTGTCATCGGCTCGGCGGGTGGTGAACGCCGGGACATCCGCCCTGGAGCCGGCATTCGGAGCAGCGATGTCGAGCTTGCGGACGTCGACCGTGAGTGATTCGTGTCCTGCGACCCGCGCCGGAATACTCAGCTCGACCGTGCCGTCTTCGTCGAGCACTGCGACGAACAGTCCTGGTGCCACTTGGGCGACTGCCGAACTCAGGCTGTCCGTGTCCGAACCTGAGCCGCGCTGCACCGTCTGCTCGACGGCTTCATGGGTGCGCTGCAAGGTGTCGTCGACCTCGTTGAGTTGTGACGAGGTGATGGCGTGAAATGCAGCGACACCTGCGATACCGAGCGACGTGAGAGCGACGACGCACGTCGATGCCACCAGACGGAGCCGAAGCGACGTCACGGTTCCGTCGGATCGGACTCGCGCAGGACATAGCCGACCAACCGAACCGTCTGGATCAGTGGGGGGCCCAACGCGTTGAGCTTCTTGCGGATGTAGCTGATGTAGGTCTCGAGGATGTTGCTGTCACCGTCGAAGTCGTAGTGCCAGACATGGTCGAGGATCTGCGCCTTGGACAACACCCGTCGCGGGTTGAGGAGGAAGAAGCGGAGGAGATTGAATTCCGTTGCGGTGAGTTCGACCGGCACGTTGTTGCGAAAGACCTCGTGACTGTCCTGATCGAGTTCGAGGTCGGCGAACACGAGACGCCGTCCCTCGACATCGGGTGATCCCATCGAGCGATGCAGAATGGCCTTGGTCCGCAACACGATCTCGGCCAACGAGAACGGCTTTGTGACGTAGTCGTCGGCGCCGGACGTGAAGCCCTGCACCTTGTCGTCGATCGAGTCCTTCGCCGTCAGGAACAGCACGGGCACGGCGAGCCCGCTCGCCCGCAGCCGGCTCGCGATCTGGAAACCGTCGATGTCGGGCAGCATCACGTCGAGGATGATCAGATCGGGATGCCAGCTCTGAGCATCGGCCAGTCCGGCCCGTCCGGTCATCGCCTCGCGAACCTCGAAGCCTTCGTAGCGCAGCGCGGTCGCGACGGCATCGACGATCGAGCTCTCGTCATCGACGACCAGGATCCGGCGAGCGCTCACATCCAGCAGTCAACACGGTCCGCCATCCATCCACCCATACGCACTGCCAGGATTGCGTCGATGCTCAGCCGACACTCAGCTGGCGCTCAGGTGACGTGCCTACCGTCGCCCAGCGATGGACACCCTCTTCGGACTTCCCGCGCATCCCTTCCTCGTTCACATCCCCATCGTCCTGCTGCCGGTTGCGGCGATCGGTGTGGTGTTGATGGTGATCAAGCGGCGTTGGTACGAGCGGTACCGCTGGGTGGTCCTCGCGATCGGGGCGGTCGGAACGGTGGGTGCGATCCTTGCCGCAGATGCTGGTGAGGCGCTCGAGAGTCGGATCGTCGCGGTCGTGGGACGCGCGAAGGCGAGCAGTTGGGAGCACCACGCGGACCTCGGCGACACGGCCCAGACCTTCGCCATCGTGTTCTTCATCGTGTTGGCTGCGTTCGTGCTCGTGCCCTGGATCATGGAGCGGTTCGGTTCTTCATCGCATGAAACCGGTGGGACCTCGCGGCATCGAGTGTTGTACATCGTGCTTGCTGCACTCGCCGTGATCGGCGCAGCCGGGTCTGTCACAACCATCATCCAGGCTGGACATACAGGCTCGAAGTCGGTGTGGGAGGAGTACGTCGCCAAGACCTCGAACGGCGGCTGAGTCAGATCAGGGCATCGTCGCCTTCTTGGCCGGTCCGGACCCGCACCACCCGCTCGACGTCTCGGACCCAGATCTTGCCGTCTCCGATCTTGCCGGTCGCGGCTCCGTCGCGAACAGCAGCGACGACGGCGTCGGCCTGGTCGTCCGGTACCACGATCTCGATCTGGACCTTGGGCAGGAAATCGATCCGGTACTCGGCGCCGCGAAACGTCTCGGCATGTCCGCCCTGACGTCCGAAGCCGGTCACCTCGCTGGTGGTGACGCCGGCGATGTCGAGATCGCGCAGCGCTTCGGTGACGTCGTCGAGCTTGAACGGCTTGATAATCGCGGTGATCAACTTCATGGTTGTATGTCCTCTCGGGCGGAAGTTCGGGCGGAAGTTCGGGCGGAAGTTCGGTCGGAACTTCGGTCGGAAGTGACGGGCGGAAGCGGTCGCAGTTCGTCGACCACGGTGTACTTGCTGACTTCGGCTCGCGATGCGTGGGCGGCCCGGCCGAGCAGGTGCCCGGCTGCCGGGGTCGTCACGAGCTGAAAGACGATCGCGAGGATCAGCTTCGTCGCAGTCGAAGCCGAATCGGCGCGCAGCGCAGCGCCGGTGAGGCACAGGGTGATCCCGAGAGTCGCGGGCTTGGTGGCGACGTGCATTCGGGCATACACGTCGGGCAAACGGTGGAGGCCGATCGCGGCGATCACCGCGATCGCTGCGCCCGACAGCATCAAGATCGCGGCGACGACATCGAGGATTGCAGTCACGACGCTCACAGGCCGCGCCGTCCGACGTAGCGGGCGATTGTCGACAGGGTAAGGAATCCCAGCAGACCACCGACGAGCGCGATATCGATCGAAACACCGCTGCCGTTGCGCACAGCCGCGATTGCAATCCCGCAGATGATCGCCGAGACGACGCCGTCGAGCGCTATCGCGCGGTCGATGATCGAGCTCCGTCGAATGGCTTTCGCGAAGCAGATGGCCGCCGCGAGTGCGAGCAGCCCGAGCGAGATCGCGGTCACGATGCTCATCCTCGGCCCCCGTCGTTGGGCTCGGAGAAGACCGGTTCGAGTGCGGCCACCGTGCGCCGCTCGAGATCGTCGACGCTGGCCCGGAACTCGTCGGCGTCGTCGAGGCCAAGTACGTGGATGTGCAGTTCGGCAGGATGAACTCGGGCGGTCAAGGTCATCGTCCCCGGCGTCAATGTGACGGCGTTGGCGACGATGGTGGCGGTGAGCGGCGATTCGACCTGCAGCGTCACCTTGACGATGCCCGAGCGCAGCGCAGTCGGCGTCGGGTTGACGATCACCTTGATCACCGACCAACTCGACAGGACCAGGCTGTAGAGCACGAACCCGATCAGACGGATGAAGGCCCACGGGTGCAGGAGGTGCGAGACGCTGTCGCCGTTGACGGGGAAGATCACCACCAGCAACCCCGCCAGCAACACGCCACCGAGTACGTTGCCGATCGTCAACTCGCCCTGCAACAGCAGCCAGATGCCCACCATCACCACGACCAAGGGTGCGCTGCGGGTGATCCGCCCGCTCATGATCCGAGCACGATTCTGATGGTGTCACCGGGGGAGACGATCTCGGCCGCGGCTCGCTCGCAGAGGCCGTGGAGAGGACCCGCAGCCACGGCAATCGTGAGACCGATCGCGACGAGAGCGACCGTGGCCGTCACCATTGGTATCGGCCAGCGCGTCTGCGGGTCGGCTGCAGCGGCGCCGACACTGGCGGCGACCTTCGGATTCGGAGTCGGCTCGCCCCAGAACACCGACAGCCAGATCTTGACCATCGACACCAGCGTCAGCAGGCTGCAAGTGATCGCAACCGCAACGAGGATGCCGTCACCGGCATCGAGTCCGGCGGTGATCAGACCGAGCTTGCCGACAAAGCCTGAGAGTGGCGGGATCCCGGCCAGGCTCAGCGCAGGGATCACGAACAACGCAGCGAGGAATCCGGATCGGTGGAGCAAGCCGCTCAATCGGTCGAGCCGACTGGTGCCCGTTGCCTGCTCGATCATCCCGTCCACCAGGAACAGCGATGTCTTGACCGGGATCTGGTGGATCAAGAAGAAGATGGTCGCTGCGATCGCGGCCGGCCCGCCGAGGGCGATCCCGAACACCATGTAGCCGATCTGGCTGACGATGTGGAACGACAGGATCCGTTTGACATCGTTCTGAGCAATCGCCCCGAGGACGCCGATCACCATCGTCAGCGCCGCGACCCACAACAGGAGCGTGCTGTGTGCGTCGGCGAACAGCAGCGTTTGGGTGCGGACGATCGCGTAGACCCCGACCTTGGTCAACAGCCCGGCGAAGACCGCAGTGATCGGGCTGCGCGCGGATGGGTACGAGTCCGGCAGCCAGAAGAACAACGGGAAGACAGCGGCCTTCAGGCCGAATGCGATCAACAACAACAGGTGCAAACCGGTGCGCAACCCCGGGTCCAATTCGGCCAGTCGGGCGGGCAGTTCGGCCATGCTCAATGTTCCGGTCGACGCGTAGACGAGCCCGATCGCTACCAGCAGCACGACGGATTCGATGGTGTTGATCACCACGTAGGTCGTCCCCGCCCGGACCTGTGCCTCATCGCCGTCGAGGGTGAGCAACACATAGCTCGCCATCAACAGGATCTCGAACGAAACGAACAGGTGGAACAGGTCGCCGGTGGAGAACGCCGCTGCGACTCCGGCGGCGAGCACGAGGTACACCGGGTGGAAGATCGGTGATGTCGATTTCGCCGAACCCTCGCCGATCGCGAACACGAGTACCGCCAGCAGCGTGAGCGTGGAGATCACGAGCATCATCGCTGCGAATCGATCGATGACGTAGCTGATGCCGATCGACGCCGACCAGCCGCCGATCCGGGCGACGACGGGACCATGGGTGTCGGCACGAACGAGGAGCGCAATGCTCATGCCCAGCGCGGTGGCCAGGGCGATGACACTGATCGCACGCTGCACCGCCCGCCACCGGCGACACAGCAATGCAATCGCCGCCGAGATCAACGGGATCGCCATCGGAAGTGGCGCGAGCTGGTTCATCGGGCACCCAGGTTGGTCGCCTCACCTGCGGGCTGGTTGTCGTCGCCACTGAGTTGGCGTTCTCGTTCGGCGCGACGGGCAGCTTCGGTCGTGCGGATCGCGCGGCGACGTCGGTCGGCGATCTTGCGGTCCTCGATGTCGTCTTCGACATCGTCGTTGCCGTCGAGGGTCCAACTGCGCCACGCGAGAGCGAGCAGGAAGGCCTGCAGCGCGAACCCGATGACGATCGCAGTGAGCACCAGTGCCTGTGGAATCGGGTCGGTCGAGCCGGTGAGCTTGCCGACGATCGGAGGCAGGCCGGGCCTGCTGCCGGCCACGATCAGCAGCAGGTTGACGCCGTTGCCGATCAAGCCGACCCCGAGCACGATCCGGGTCAGGCTTCGATGCAGCATCGAATATGTGCCGGTTGCGAACAGCACACCGATCAGGACCACGAGGGCGATGCTCATGTGACGGCCCCGTCGGCTCCGGCGCTATGGGTACGTGCGGCGAGATGGCTGAGGACGATGATGACCACACCGATCACGAGCAGGTACACGCCGATGTCGAAGATGGCTGCCGACGGGAAGTGGATCCTGCCAACGCCCGGCAGGTGGATGTCGAACACGTTCGTCTCGAGGAACTCGTTGCCGGCGACGAGCGACGCGAACCCTGTTCCGATCGCCAGCAACATGCCGGTTCCGATCAGGACGATCGGCGACAGTCGAGTCGCGACCTGGCGGTTCGACGCGTCGCCGGCGAGCAGCCGGAACACGAATGCTGCGCCGGCGATCAACCCGCCGGCGAACCCGCCGCCGGGCGCGTTGTGGCCGCGCAGGGCCACGTAGGCCGAGACGAGCAGGGTGATGTGGAAGATCATCTTCGTGACCTGTTCGAAGATCATCGATTGCGCACCGATTCGCGAGAATCGGGTGGCCGCCGACACCGGAGCGCCGATGCCGCGCCGTGATGCCGTCACGAGGTTGGCCACACCGAGGGCAGCGACGGCGAACACGGTGATCTCGCCCATCGTGTCGACGCCGCGGAAGTCGACGATGGTGACGTTGACGACGTTCTTGCCCCCGGCCACCGGTAGCGACAGATGCTCGACCGCGTCGGTCACGTCGGTCGGACGGTCGCCGCTGCCGGCGGAGAGCGCAAACCACGCGAACGTCACGCCGACCGCGACCGACAGAGCGATCCGCAACGCTTTCGGGGCCCACATCGGCGGTGACGAATACGTCGTCGGCAGGTGGCGCAACACCAAGACGAACGCGACGATCATCAGTGTCTCGATCATGAACTGGGTGAGCGCGAGGTCGGGGGCGCCGTACAGCAGGAACAACACCGTCAAGCCTTGGCCGACACCACCGAGCAACAGCACCGAGACGAACCGTCGCCGGGCAGCGACCACAGCAATCGCCATGACACCCGCGAGCAGTGCGACCGCAGCCTGCAGGACCGAGTCGGCAGCCACTGGATCGCCCCAATCGCCGCCGGCGCCACGCACCAGGGCGAACCCGATGGCCGCGACGATCACCGCGAAGATGACGGCCACGTACACCGGCAGCGAGCCGCTCTGAGTGACCCGAGTGATCCGCTTCGCTCCATCGAGCAAGCCGTTGTAGGCGCGACCGTAGGCCCGCTCCCCGAGTGTTGAGTCCCTTGTCGTTGGCGGGGCGGGACGCCATTGGGTACGGAGCACGACCAGTGCCAAACCAGCGCCGGCGACCACGATCAGCACCGACAACAGCAGGGGCAGATGGATGCCGGGCCACAGGGCGAGATGGGCGCTGGCTGCCCCGTCGAGCGACTCGGCCGCAACCGAGAGTCGGGTGCCGAGCGGAGACGCAGCAACCCCGCCGGCGAGCGAGAGCAGCGCGAGGACCGTGATCGGCGCGGTCAGGGCGACGTTCGGCGGATGGTGAATGCGTGCGAAGTGGTTCTCGCTTTGGTCGACTTTGCTCCGTTTGGTGGCGAACATTGCCCAGAACAGCCGGACCGAGTAGGCGGTGGTGAGGATCGATCCGACGACCACGACGACGAGTGCAACGATCGACCACCTCTCGCCCTCGGCGAGCGCGGCGAGTGCAGATTCCTTGCCGACAAACCCGATCAGCGGAGGCAGACCGATCATCGACAGTGTGCACAATCCTGCTGCGACGGCGAGGTGGGGCAGCGATCGGCCGACACCGGAGAGACGACGCAGATCACGGCTGCCAGTGGCGTGTTCGACCGCACCGATGGCGAGGAACAACCCGGACTTGAACAGCGCATGGGCGACCAACATCGCGACCCCCGCTGCAGTGGCGGCCGGCTCACCGATACCGAACAGCACCACCAGGAACCCGAGCTGTGAGACCGTGCCGAATGCCAGCGACTGCTTGGCGTCGTCGCGACGCAGTGCGGCGACACCACCGACGAGCATCGTCGAGCCGCCGACGATGACGAGCAGTGGTCGCCACCATCCAATCGATGCGAACGCCGGTGCGAAGCGGGCCACGACGACCACGCCGGCTTTGACCATCGTGGCCGAGTGCAAGAACGCGCTCACTGGCGTCGGCGCAGCCATTGCGCCGGGCAACCAGAAGTGGAACGGCACCTGAGCCGATTTGGCGAACGCGCCGATCAGGATCATCACCAATCCGACCTGGGCCGTGGCGGACGTCGGAGCGATCGCGAACAGGTGCTCGAGATCCGCCGTGCCGGATGCGTGCACGAGACAGACGATGCCGCCGAGCATCACCAGTCCACCCGCCCCGGTGACGAGCAGCGCCCGTTGGGCGGCGATCCGTGCGGATGGCAGGTGATCGTCGAGCCCGATCAGAACGAACGACAGCACCGACGTCAGTTCCCAGCAGACGAACAGGGTCCAGACATCGCCGGCGACCACGAGCCCGAGCATCGCCCCCGCGAACAGGGTGAAGAACCCGGCGAAGCGCACGACGCGAGCGGGCGACTCGTCGTGGCTGAAATACGACCAGGCGTACACGAGTACTGCGGCCCCGATGCCCGCGACCACCAGCGCCATGACGGTTGCGAACCCGTCGAGCCGTATCGTGACGGCGAGTGACAGACCGTCGATCCAGCGGTATCGGTGGAAGCCGACATCGCCGTCGAGCACGCCTGGAACCAATGTCGCGACGGTGATCAACGCCCCGAGAACGGGTGCGATCGCAACTGCGAAGATCCAGCGGCGGAGGGTGCGACCGGCGACGAGTACCACGCTGCCGGCGACGAAGTGGGCGAGGACGAGCACGGCGATCACGTGGACCTCCGTTGCCATTCACGTCGAATCAGCGCCTCGTCTCCCGCTGCCCGGACCATGGCGGTCACCCTAGGAGTGCGATGTCAACCGTCTGTCGCAGGAGTGTTTCCAACAGATGACGCACTTGCGCGGCACCTTCGAGACACACACATGATCGCCATCTTCACGAAACATTGCGGCGACAACGGAGAAACCTCTGCTTCGTATCGTTCGCGCTGCTGACGCCAGCGCCGTCGACAGTGCTTGTTCACAACGTAGCCAACGAAAATGGGAGGACTCAGTTGCCAAGAGCACTGAAATACACAATGGGCTGTCTGTTCGGCGCCGGATTCATGACGTTCGCGGTGGGAGCGACAGCGTTCGCTGCCGACGAGGATCCAGTGACGGTGCTCGGGCAACAGTCGAGCCTGCTGTGGGTGGTGCTCGGCGCCATCCTCGTCATCTTCATGCAGGCCGGCTTCGCACTCGTCGAGACCGGCTTCACCCAGAAGAAGAACGCCAATCATGTGATGAGCACCAACTTCGCGATCTTCGGTCTCGGGTTCGTCGGATTCATGTTCGTCGGCTTCCCGCTCGCGTTCAGTGGCTTCAGCTACTCGGCGTTCGGTCTCACCACACCGATGAACGGCGACGGACTGCCGGCCATCGGCGGCGAGTTCACCGGCTTGTTCTATTGGGGTTACAGCCACCTCGGTGACGGCGCGACGCCGGCACTGCTCGGCTTCTTCCTCTACATGGTGGCCTTCATGGACACGGTCGCAACGATCCCGACCGGGTCGATGGCCGAGCGTTGGAAGTGGAAGTCGTTCGCCCAATGGGGTGTGTTCTGCGGTGCGCTCTACTACCCGATCTTCGCCGCCTGGACCTGGGGCGGCGGCTGGCTCGCCAAGAGCTGGGAAACGATGCACCTCGGTGCCGGCTATGTCGACTTCGCCGGCTCCGGCGTGGTGCACGCGGTCGGTGGCGTGGCGGCTCTCGCCGGCTCGATCGTGCTCGGGCCCCGGCTCGGCAAGTTCAACGCCGACAAGTCGGCCAACACGATTCCCGGTCACAACGTCCCGATGGCTCAACTCGGCTGTTTCATCCTGCTCTTCGGCTGGTTCGGCTTCAACGCCGCCTCGACGTTCTCGGTCACCGACGTGCAGTTCGCAACGGTTGCGGCCAACACGGCGATCGCCGCAGCGCTCGGTGCCGTTGCCGCGATGTGCTACATGATGTGGTTCCGGGGCGGCAAGCCCGACGCCGGGATGATGGTCAACGGCATGCTCGCCGGGCTCGTCGCGATCACAGCTCCCTGCGCCTTCGTTGCGCCGTGGGCTGCAGCCTTGATCGGTGTGCTCGCTGCCATCCTGGCGATCGAAGCCGTCTACTTCTTCGAGCGTCGTGGCATCGATGACCCGGTGGGCGCGATCGCCGTCCACGGCATTGCCGGCACGTTCGGTGTGCTGTGCGTTGGCATCTTCGCCAACGGCAAGTACGGCGGCGGCTGGAACGGCTCGTCGACCGCTGGTGTCGAGGGTCTGCTGTATGGCGAGGTCGGACAGTTCGGCGCTCAACTGCTCGGCGTCGGAGTGATCTGGACGGTCATCTTCGGTGTGGCGTTCGGGTTCTTCAAGATCCAGGACAAGCTCACCAAGGGCGGCATCCGCCCGACCGAGGAGATCGAACTCGAAGGCATGGACATGGCCGAGATGGGCGCCTACGCCTACGTCGACTGAATCGAACTGATTCGTCTCGACGAATCCGGGTCGACTGAAACGTCCCGACCTCTTCGAGGTCGGGACGTTTTGCGTTCGGGCGGTCGACCTTTCAGACGTCGACCTTTCAGACGTCGTTTCAGCGTTCGACCCGGATGTCGAATGCGACCATGTGGGAATCGGCGCCTTCGATCGTCGTGGTCTCGATCCACCAGCCGACCTGCTCGCGCCACCGTGCCGAGCGCAGGGCGATGATCGACGTTGCGATCGGCCAGAACAACTTCAGCCGTAGCGCCGTGGTGTCGTCGAGCACGAGCGACAGCCGGTTGCGCCCGAATCCATACCGGATGTTGGCGATCGCAATCGGACCATGCCGTTGGAGTCGTTGGCCGAGTTGTTCCATCCGGCACTGCTGGACGACGCCGTCGTAGCGCCGGGTGAGCAGCGACATCTCGATGTCTTCACCCCGATACGGCAGGTCCGGAACTCTCACTCCACCATCATGCCCACGTTGGACCATGCACGTTTGACGCCCGTCGCGCAGACGCGCCGTGTGATGAGCGGTTCGGCCCCCGTCGTCGCGCTGTCGTTCGGGATGGCGCATTGTGCGCTGTCGAGGGTGAGGCCCTTCTCAGACGAGAGCGATGATCTTGACGAGGCCGTCGAGCCCGCGAAATCGTCGGGGTTTCTGGTGTACAGCGGAAGATTCGCGGCACATGCAGCAGCTGCGATCAGTAGGTCAACGGCCGCG
>JBDSDH010000203.1:0-13462 GCA_039920665.1 Ilumatobacteraceae bacterium | reverse complement strand
CGGCGAGTTCGGCGAGTCGGCGGAAATGACGCCCATGTTCCCGGAAACCTCCATGGCACCGGGGTTTTCGGGAACATGGGTGCAGAAACCACCACGGCTACTCGACACGATCAGGCTCCTTGGATGCCACGACAGGGGTGGGGCTGAGGGCCGTGACCAACCCCGATGCAGCGATACCGAACCCAAGTGCGAGCGCGACGACGATCACCAGCCGCTGCCACACACTCGGGAGCCAGCCGGCGAGCAACTCGTGCTCGAACACCTCCAACCGCATTGACGCCAGCGCACCTGCACCAACCGCTGCGATCATCGACACGATCGGTTTGGCCAACAGCGCTGCGGCGATCGCGACCGAGATGATCACGCCGCCGATCACAAACGGGGCGACCGCCGCGCCTTGGCCCAGCATCGACGCCAGTCCGGCGACGATGGCGAGGACCGGAATCACCCGTCGCAGCGACGGCACGAGCACTGGGCCGGCGGTGACCAGCGCCCCGAGCACCGATGCGGCAACCATCCAGTTGAGTCGCTCTGGTTTGGGCAGCCAACTCACGTCGATATCGGCGCCGACCGCGCGGCCGTCGATGGTCATGTCGATGTGGTCGGAGTGGACCAACTGGACCTGATCGGGATTCCGGGTGACGGCGTCGGGCGGGGTCGTACTCATGTAGTGCGCCCGGTGATCGTGCCAGCGAACAGAGTTTCCCGTCGACAACTTCGACCATTTCGCGGTCGAGGATTTGGTGATTCCTGCCGGCGGCTGGGTCGCGGCGAAGCGATCGGCGTTGAGGTAGAAGGCCGGCGAGTTGGTGTTCTCCCACACCCCATCGCGGTCGAGGCGCAGGTACTGCTCACCTTCGTAACCGAGCACGAACACGACGTTGGCTCCCTCTCGGGTCAGCTCGACCCGGTCACCGAGTTGCACCACGTGCAGCGAGACGCCAGTGGGGTCGCCGCTGTAGCCGGTGATGGTGATCCGGTAGTCGCTGCTGCTCCCACCAGTGCCGTTGTGAGCCAATGCCGGTGCGGCCACAGCGAACACGGCGCCCACGACAACAAGGAGCATCCCCGCGGCGCGGAGCCGCAAAGGGCGAATGAGATTCATATCCAAAGTCAGTCGCCGCCAACGGCGACAGAGTTCCCGGAGATACCGACTTCTGGTGAACCGCCGCCCCGGTGCACCCAGCACTGGGAGGCGATTCCAACTCTCAGTGGTTGCCGGCCGCTGTGCCGTGGAGGCCACCGGATGCATTGAGGCGAGCATGGGCGCGCGCCAGCGCCGCTTCGGCATCTGCGTCCTGGCTGTGCTGGACCGCTGCTTCGGCGCGCTCTTTGGCGCGCAAGGCGCGAGCGCGATCGATCTGGTCGCCCAACTCGGCCACATCCGACAAGATGTTGACCTTGTTGTTGCTGACTTCGACAAAGCCGTTGTGGACTGCGACATCGGTGATGGTGCCATCGGCGAGGTAGATCCGGGTGTGGTTCTCCATCAACGCGCCGAGAAATGGAGCGTGGCCGGGCAGGAACGCGATCTCACCACTACCGAGGATGCGGGTGATGACCTGCGTCGACTCACCGGTGAAGATGACCTTCTCCGGTGAGACGACACTGACGGTCATCGTGGCGCCTGCCATGATCAGGCAACGCCTTCCTGGAGGGCCTTGGCCTTGGCCAGAACCTGCTCGACACCACCGACGTTGAGGAACGCCTGCTCGGGCACGTCATCGAGTTCGCCCTTGACGATGGCTTCGAAGCTCTCGACGGTCTCGAGCACGGGCACGGTCTCGCCGGGGGTGCCGGTGAAGACTTCGGCGACGTAGAACGGCTGGCTGAGGAAGCGCTGCACCTTGCGGGCACGAGACACCGTCAATCGGTCCTCTTCCGACAGCTCGTCGAGGCCGAGGATCGCAATGATGTCCTGCAGTTCTTTGTATCGCTGCAGGATCTCCTGCACTGAGCGAGCGACGTTGTAGTGACGATCGCCGACGACCTCGGGTTGCAGAATCGTCGATGTCGACGACAGCGGGTCGACGGCCGGGTAGATGCCGAGCGAGGCAATCTGACGGCTGAGCTCGGTGGTTGCATCGAGGAAGGTGAACGTGGTGAACGGGGCCGGGTCGGTGTAGTCGTCGGCGGGCACGTACACGGCCTGCAGGGACGTGATCGAGCGACCGCGGGTCGAGGTGATCCGCTCCTGGAGCTGACCCATCTCGTCGGCCAGCGTCGGCTGGTAACCCACGGCCGACGGCATCCGGCCGAGCAGCGTGGACACTTCCGAGCCGGCCTGGACGAAGCGAAAGATGTTGTCGACGAACAACAGCACGTCCTGGTTCTGGACGTCGCGGAAGTATTCCGCCATCGTCAGTGCCGAGAGAGCAACGCGCAGGCGCACGCCCGGCGGCTCGTCCATCTGGCCGAAGACCAGTGCGGCCTTTTCGAACACGCCGGACTCTTCCATCTCCAGCTTGAGGTCGGTCCCCTCACGGGTGCGCTCGCCCACTCCAGCGAACACCGACACACCACCGTGGTTCTGAGCAACACGGCGGATCATCTCGGTGATGAGCACGGTCTTGCCGACGCCGGCGCCACCGAACAGGCCGATCTTGCCACCAGCGACATACGGGGTGAGCAGGTCGATGACCTTGATGCCCGTTTCGAACAGGCGCTTCGACGGCTCGAGGGCGGCGAAGTCTGGGGCCGGACGGTGGATGTCCCACCGCTCGACATTCTTGTAGTCGTCGTTGTTGCCGTCGAGGACGTCGCCCCAGGCGTTCCAGACGTGGCCGAGGGTGAGGTCGCCGACCGGCACGTTGATGCCGCGTCCGGTGTTGCGCACCGGGGTGCCACGGACGAGGCCGTCGGTGGGCTTGAGACAGACAGCGCGGACGC
The DNA here is from genome assembly GCA_039920665.1 of Ilumatobacteraceae bacterium. GTDB lineage: Bacteria > Actinomycetota > Acidimicrobiia > Acidimicrobiales > Ilumatobacteraceae > WLMZ01. Next base: position 10,573 of record JBDSDH010000203.1, on the reverse strand, counting down.
GGCCGGCACCGAGTTGCTGGGCCACCTCGGCCAGCACCTTGATCTCTTCACCTTCGACCGTGATGGTGAACTCGACAGCATGGTTCAGCTCGGGCAGTGCGCCACGAGGAAACTCGACGTCGATGACGGGGCCGGCGATGGCGACGACGCGTCCTTCTTTGCGATCAGTGTCAGTCATGGTCATGGCTGGGTTCCCTTCGGGCTTTCGTTCTCAGAAATCGTCATCTCGGAAATCTTCATCATCTGGCTCATCGTCCTGCTCATCATCGGATTCACGAGGAGTGAGCCGAGCTCCAGGCGGCTTGTGGCCACCCGTCGTTGTCGAACTGGTCGGTCAACGGAGCTTCCAGATCCGCGTAACGGACCTTGTCGTTGTCGTTGCTGAGCGCCTCGGCACCACTGACGATCTCCATGATCTCGGTGGTGATGCTGTCCTGACGGGCTCGGTTCATGATCCGGGCCAGGTTCTTGATCAGTTCCTCGGCGTTGTCGGTCGCGCTCTTCATCGCCCGTTGCTTGGCGGCGTATTCGCTTGCGGCTGCGTTGAGCAGCGCGGCATAGATACGGGCCTCGACATACCGGGGCAGCAAGGTGTCGAGGATGGTGCCGGGATCGGGCTCGAATTCGTAGTCTCCGGTCGGGCCGCCATCGGCAGTTCCGGCCTTGCCGTCGCCACCGGCGATGGTCGACGAGTCGAGCGGTACCAACGGACGGAGGACGACTTCCTGGGTGCCGGTGGAGATGAACCGGGTGTAGACCAGTTCGACCCGGTCGACTTCGCCACTCTCGAACATCTTGACGACCAACTGGCCGATTGCACGAGCGTCTTCGTAGGTGGGGCTGTCGCTGAAACCGGAGAACGTCGCGGCCCGGTTGTAGCCCCGGAACCGGAAATAGCTGTCGGGCTTGCGGCCGACTGCGACGATCGTGTAACCACGACCGGCGACAACGTCGGCCTTGATCTCGCCCTCGGCGGCGCGCTGGATACCAGCGTTATAGCCGCCGCACAGACCACGGTCGGCGGCGATCACCACATAGCAGGTGTTCTTGATCTCGGCCCGTCCGGCGAGCAGCGGCGAACCGCTGCCGCCGCCGGCGGCAGCGAGGTCCTTCACCACTTCGGTGATCTGCTCGCTGTACGGCACTGCCGCCTGGACCCGCTGCTGGGCCTTCACGATCCGAGACGCCGCGATGAGTTCCATGGCGCGCGTGATCTTCTTCGTGGCCTGGACGCTGCGAATACGTCCTCGAAGAATGCGCTCCTGACCTCCAGCCATGACTACTCCGTTGCCAGGGTCTTGTTGCTCTGGGCGGCACCGAGTTGGTCGGCGTCGACCGCGGTCGGGTCGACAGCGCTCCCGGCAGCGTCGGCGACACCCGCCACGAACTGCTCCTTGAAGCTGGCGATCAGACCGCCGAGCTCTGCGGGCACATCCGCCTTGGGGTTGCTGCGCATACCGGCCAGCACGCCCGCATTGCGGTTGCGCATGAAGTCGAGCAGACCGGCCTCGAAGGCCTTGACCTGGTTCACGGGCAGATCGTCGAGATAGCCCTTGGTGCCGGCGAACACGACGACGACCTGCTCCTCAACGGGCATTGGACTGTTGAGCGGCTGCTTGAGCAGCTCGACCAGCCGGTAGCCACGCTCGAGCTGAGCCTTGGAAATCGCGTCGAGTTCGGAGCCGAACGTGGCGAACGCCTCGAGCTCACGGAACTGGGCCAGATCGAGCTTGAGCGTGCCGGACACGGTCTTCATCGCCTTGATCTGAGCAGCGCCGCCCACGCGGGACACCGAGATGCCCACGTCGACAGCGGGTCGGATACCCGACTTGAACAAGTTGTCCTGCAGGTACACCTGACCGTCAGTGATCGAGATCACGTTGGTCGGAATGTACGCCGACACGTCGCCGGCCTTGGTCTCGATGACCGGCAGTGCGGTCAGAGAACCGGCGCCCAGCTCGTCGCTGAGCTTGGCGGCACGCTCGAGCAAGCGACTGTGGAGGTAGAACACGTCGCCGGGATAGGCCTCGCGGCCCGGCGGGCGGCGGAGCAACAGCGACACCTGACGATACGCCTCGGCCTGCTTGGAGAGGTCGTCGTAGACGATGAGCGCATGCTCACCGTTTTCCATCCAATGCTGACCGATTGCGCAACCGGCATACGGAGCCAGGTACTTGAACGGCGCTGGGTACGAGGCCGGTGCGGCAACGACGACCGTGTATTCGAGGGCGCCGTACTGACGCAGAGTCTCGACGGTCTGAGCGACCGTCGATCCCTTCTGGCCAATGGCGACGTAGATGCACTTCACGCCGAGGCCACGCTGGTTGATGATCGCGTCGACCGCAACCGTGGTCTTGCCGGTCTTGCGGTCACCGATGATCAGCTGGCGCTGGCCACGCCCGATGGGAGTCATCGCGTCGATCGACTTGATGCCGGTCTGGAGCGGCTCGTGCACGGGCTTACGGCCCATGATGCCAGGCGCCTGGATCTCGACCCGGCGCTGGATGCCGCCGATGATGTCACCCTTGCCGTCGATCGGCTGACCGAGGGCATCGACCACGCGCCCGAGCATTGCATCGCCGACGTTGATCGAAAAGATCCGACCCGTTGCCCGAACCGGCTGTCCCTCTTCGATGGCGTCGGTGTCACCGAGCACAACAGCGCCGATCGAGTCCTCGTCGAGGTTGAGAGCCAGGCCGACGGAGCCGTCGGCGAACTCGAGCAGCTCGTTGACGCCGCAGTCGGGCAGGCCCGACACGCGAGCAATACCGTCACCGACTTCGGTGATCCGGCCGACCGTGCGAGCCTCGAGCGATGGCTCGAAGCCTTCGAGGTTCTTCTTGAGAGCTGCGGCGATGTCGCCGGCGCTGAGTGTGAGCTCTGCCATGTCGTTTCCGTTTCCTGTTTCCGATTCCTGGGCGTTCCGAGCGCGGCTTAGAGCCGGGCCTTCAACTGGTCGAGGCGGGTACGGACCGTGCCGTCGATGACGGTGTCACCCACCGTGGCGATGATGCCTCCGAGAACGGAGGGGTCAACGACCACCTTGAGATTGACTTGCTTGCCGGTGGCGTTGGCCAGAGCAGCGCTGAGTCGAGCCTGCTGGTCGTCGCTGAGAGCGACAGCCGTTCGGACTTCGGCGACTTCGAGGTTCTTCGAGCTGCTTGCCCGAGCGACCAGGAGGTCGATGATGGCCGGCAGATCACGACCGCGGCCGGAGCCGACGACCATGCTGACGAGCTGGGTCGTGGTCGACGTTGCCTTGCCACCGAGCAGATCTTCGACGATCGCCTGACGCTTGGCGGCGGGAATCATGTCGTCGGTCAGCGCGTTGCGGAGCGCATCGCTCGACTCGTAACTGCGGGCGAATCGGAACAACTCGTCCTCGACCTCGTCGAGCGAACCTTCGGCCCGAGCGATCTCGAAGAGCGCCTTGGCGTAGCCCTCGATGCGGGGATCAGTACTCATGCTGACGCACCAACTTTCGCGATGAACGACTCGATCAAATCCTGCTGGGTCGCGTCGTCGATGGACTCGGCCACGGCCTGGTCGGCAGCAGCGCTGGAAAGGCGGGAGATCTCGGCCCGCAGTTCGTCACTGCCGCGAGTACGGCCGGTGGCGATGTCTGCAGTAGCGCGAGCGCGGAGTTCGGCGATCTCTTCGTCGATCCGACGATGGAAGTCACCGACCATGATTTCGGCCTGGGCATCGGCTTCGGCAAGCAGGCGAGTGCGTTCGGCGTTGATGTCGCCCTTGGCCTGGCGGATGTCGGCAGCCTCGCTGGTGGCCGAAGCCTTGTCGCTTGCCGCACTGTCGAGTTCCTTCTGGATCTTGTCGGTGCGGGCAGCGAGACCCTTTTTCAGCGCCGGGCCGGCGAACTTGAACAGCAGCCCGAAGATGATGAGCGAGGCCAGGGTTCCGTAGATGATCTCGGATGCTTCAGGCAGGATCGGGCTGTGGGTGACAATGCCCTCGCCGTCGACGGTGACACCGTCGTCGCCTTCGGCAACGAAGCGTCCGATCTGGACGACGGCTGCAGTGAGAAGGCTCATGAGTTCGCTCCTGCATTCATGACGTTGCTGACGACCCGGTTGACCACGTCGGGGTTCGGGGCCTTACCGACGGCAAGACGGATCGCACTCGACGACACGTCCGCGACGGCCGCTTGGATTTGATCCTGGACGGCGAGTCGAGCGGCCTCGTTCTCTGCGGCAGCCGCTGCCCGCTGCTCGGCGATCTCGGCATTGACGGCTGCGATCCGAGCCGTGCGCTGCGTCTCGAGTTCCTGGCGTGCGGCGTCGATCCGGGCCGCAGCCTCGGCTTTGGCCGATGCAACCCGAGCCTGGTAGTCGGCGACTTCGGCCTGGGCACCGAGACGCATTGCGTCTGCCTGCTCATGGTCGTTGCGAATGCCGTCGTATCGGGCATCCATGCCCCGCTTCAACTTCGGGAAAGCGACGTAGCGCATGATGAGGGCGAACACGATGAACGCGCCCGCGCCCCAGAGGACCTCTTTGACCTCGGGAACGATCGGGTTCGGGCCGGGCGCAGCCTCTTCGAGACTGACGTGAGCCGTGCCTCCGTCTGCGACCAGACCGTCGGCCGTGTCGATGGCCCCCTCGTGAGGGGCCTTCTCCGAGGTCACGACGCCTTCGCCTTGAGTTGTGACTGTCTGTTCTTCAGGTGTGGTGGTGTCGGTCGAGGCCGAGTTCACGAAGTGAACCGAGACCGACTCACCAACCAGGGTGACGACTGCTGTCAGCACGTCATCTCCTTGCGTTCAGGGGACGAATGGGCGTATTGGTCAAGGGGCTGACTCAGAGACCGATGAGGATGAAGACCACGAAGCCGATGAGGGCGAGGGCTTCGGTGAAGGCGATACCGAGGAACATGGTCGTACGAACCATGCCGGCTGCTTCAGGCTGACGAGCCATGGCTTCGACGGACTTACCGACGATGTAACCAATGCCGATGCCAGGTCCGATTGCGGCGAGACCGTAGGCGAAACCGGCGCTCGATGCGGCGGCTGCGGCCTTGTCGGCATCTCCCTGCGCCGGGTCGAAGACGGCGACGATGTGGCTAAAAGCTTCCATGTGGTGATTTCTCCTGTGTGTGCTCTCTGTTGGGAGATCTGGGTGAGTGCCTGACGGATCAGACTCGATTGACTGACGAACTGGGTGACTTGCGTGGAATGACGAACCGGATGACCGAACAGGTCAGTGGGCTTCGTCGCCGTGGCCCTCGAGCGAGGTACCGATGTACACCGCGGTGAGGATGGCGAAGATGTAGGCCTGCAAGAAGCCGACCAGCACTTCGAAGCCGGTGAGGAACACCAGCATGAAGAACGGGAGGATGCCGCCGATGTTGAGGAACGGCTGGAAGGTCTTGGCCTGGAACATCGCCTCGCTCAACAGGGCGAACGTGACGAGCAGGATGTGACCGGCGAGCATGTTGGCAAAGAGTCGGACCGTCAGCGACAACGGGCGGACGATGATGGTCGAGAAGAACTCGATCGCACCGACCAGCGGCTTCAACGCAATCGGCACGCCGGGGGGCCACAGCAGATGACCGAAATAGGCGCCCTTTTGGTGTTTCAGGCCGGTGCCGACGAAGACGATCCAGACCAGCAGCGACAAGAACAGTGGAATCGCAATACGGGCCGTTGCCGGCATGTACAAGATGGGGATGATGCCCGGCACGTTGCAGAGGTAGATGAACACGAACAGGCTGAGCAGGAACGGCGTCCACTTGAGGCCCTTCTTGCCCATCGTCTGCATGACGATGCTCTCCTCGATGAACTCGACGATGATCTCAGCCAGGTTGCGAATGCCCTTGGGTGCGACCTTGGCGTCCTTCTTGCCGGCCAGCAGGAAGATGCCGGAACCAATGATGGTGGCGAGGACCGCGATCAGCGCGATCTTGTTGAAGGACGGGAAGATGTCCTGCCAACGCAGAATTTCGTTGATCTTTGGGAATTCGAGACCGAGCACAGTTCTTCCGTTCCGTTCTATTTAGTTCGAGCGGGGCTTGAGGCCGGGATAGGCCAACGAGGCAGCGACGTACTTCAGTTCCCAAGCGAGGAGACCGAGGTGCGTCACGATGACGGTCAGACCCAGGGCAGGACGAGATATCCAACCAGCATCTTTGACCAACACAAACGCGAGGAGCACCAGTCCGAGACGGACCAGATATCCGAAGAGGATGGCACCCATCATCAGCCCGAGTGAAATTCGAGCAGTAAAGGCGATCAGACCAGCGGCGATGGCGAAGTTGACGAGGATGATCGCGACGCCGTACGCAGCCGACCACACGCCGTTCATCTGCCAGATCACACCGCAGATTGCAATCAGAACCGGCGCCACGATCAGCCCACGGCGAATCATGTCACGCGAAATCTCGACCTCTGGTGCTGCACCGTCGAGGCGAGTGGTGATCGGTGAGGGGGTCTCGGTCATCACGATTCGCTCGCGTCGTCGTCGGCGGGAGCTGCGCCGGCTCGCTCGGCGCTTTCAGCGCTCTCGGCAGCGGATCCGGTCGAGAGCAGACCGTTGGCCGTGATCGCCGGTTCGTAGATTCGCTCTGGCTTCGAGGCTGCGACGGTGGCAGCGGTGCGACCCTGGGTGCGGCCGGCGGTGCGGACGGCACTGGTGCTGGAGGCGAGTCGTTGTGCCTCGTGTTGCTGCATCCGTGCGTCGTAGCCGTACCACATGCTTGCGAACTGGCCGATCAGCGACAGCACAACGAGGATGATCATGAACACCGGCTTGGTGTCCAACATCCCGTCGAGCAAATAGCCGAGACCGAGGAAGGCGAGCACGACAATTGCGAACTCCATCCCGCGCCCGAGTCCGTCGTCAGCTTTTGCAGAGGCTGGTGCCTTGAACCGAGAGGTGCTGCGCGAGGTGGGTCGGGATGCCATGAGGTGCAGGGTTGCGACATCACAGCTACGACGCCGATGTCGCAGAGCTTGTGAACGCGAGAACAATCTACAGGGCGACTGGCCCCATCTCAAATTTCGGGGCGGAAAGCAAGTCGCTCAGGTGTCGATTTTTTCGATCCACTGTCCAGCGCGTTCGGTATCGGGCGTTTCAGTGCCGGTCGCCCCGTCGGCCGGCGCCGGTTCGTCGGTCCGATGACGATTGCGGCGGACCTCGGGATGGAGCACGGTGTAGAGCGCCAGTCCGAGCGCCAGCACCCCGAACACCGCGAGCGAGACACCTGATGTGGTGTACACCGGGTACAGGACGAGGCCGGACAACAGCGCAGTCCACAGCCACAGGATCAGCACGCTCCGGCGCTGGCCGTGACCGAGGTTCATCAATCGATGGTGCAGGTGACCCTTGTCGGCGGTGGCAAAACCCTGGCGGCGGGTCGTGCGGCGCACGATCGCAAAAGCCATGTCGAAAATCGGCACGCCGAGAATGATCACTGGAATCAGCAGCGGGGCGTAAAAGAAGTACGACTGGCCGAAGAACTCCTTCTCCGGGCTCGATCGACCTCCGACCACGGTGGTCGCGCAGGCCATCAACAGCCCGAGCAGCAGGGCTCCGCCATCGCCCATGAAAATTTTGGCCGGATTGAAGTTGTGGGGCAGGAAACCGAGGCAGATCCCGACCGTGATGATGCAGATCAGCGGGCCGATGTTCGGCACGGCGAGGACGTCGTTGGCCTCCAGGACCCTGCTGTAGAGGAAGAACGCGCCGGCACCGATCGCGACGATCCCGGCCGCGAGTCCGTCGAGGCCGTCGATCAAGTTGATTGCCTGGCTCATCACCAGCAGCCACAGCACAGTCAGCAACGGAACGAAGTCGTTCGATGGGTAGTAGACGTCGATCAACGGCAGGCGGAAGTAATACATCGTTACGCCCTCCCACACCAGCACGAGGGCGGCAAGCACGGTTCCCGCCACTTTGGCCGGAGCCGAGATCTCGCGGACGTCGTCGAGCAGGCCGACCAGGAAGATGATCGCAGCTGCGACCAAGACGCCACGGAGCTCGCTGTTGCGAGCGAACAGGGGGTCGAAGCCATCCATCAGGCGGCTCAGTCCAAGCGCGAACGCAAAGCCGATGAACATCGCGATCCCGCCGACATCGGGTGTGGTGACGGTGTGCACCCGCCGGGCGTCGGGCGCAACGACCCAACCGAGCCGAGTCGCGATCTTGCCGACCACCGGCGTCGTCACGAACGTCACCACAGCGGCAGCGCCACCGACGATGAGGTACTGGGCGGTGTCGGACACGTCGCCACAGTAGTGGCGCGATTCGTCCTCGCGGGCGGGCAGCGCCCAGCCGGTGGCAGAATACCGCATCGCTCTTCGACCGTCTCCTCGTTCGGCGGACCGCGCACGGCGGCGTGTGCTCGGTCTGTTCGCTGTCGCCCTCGTCGGTGCCTCGACGATCGTCGCCCAACGCGCTGCAGTTGCCGACGACAACGGCATCCATGATTCCGGCGGCGACGGATCCGAGCAGGCGATCGTCGAGCTGTCGGCCGAACTGAAGGCCGACACCAACGGCCAGGTTCGGGTGTCGATCGATCCGGACACCGGGTTGGTCAGCTTGATCGGAGCCCCCGCCGGCAAGTCGCTGACCGAGTCGACCGAGGCACCACCGGACCAGATCGCGACCGGCTTCCTGGCCGACTACGCGCCGATGTTCGGCGTCAACGCCAACAACCTTAACGGCAACGGTAACGGCAACGGCAACGCCAACAACGGCAACGATCTGGTGGTCGACCGGATCGTTGATGGCCTCGACGGGACGGCCGCTGTGCGTTTCCAGCAGCAGGTCGGCGGTGTGCCGGTTGTGGCCGGCGAGGTCGCAGTGCAGGTCGATGCGGACGGCCGGGTCGTTTCGGCTTCGGGTGAGTCGTCACCGGCTGTCGACATCGATACGTCGCCGATGTTCGGCGCCGACGCCGCCACGACCACCGCGATCCGCACGACGTCCAAGCTCGACGCGGTCGACTCGACGCTGCTCTCCGCAACGGTGCCAGAGCTGTGGATCTACGACCCGCAGCTGATCGGTGCCTCCGAAATCTCCGCACCCCGGTTGGTTTGGCGGATCAGGGTCGACACAGCGGTCGGCGATGTCGAACGACTGGTTCTGGTCGACGCCCACGACGGCACCATCGCGCTGCAATTCAGCACCCGCGACGACGTCGGGCCCGCCCGGAGCGTGTGTGACAACGCCAACGATTCGTCCCGCCCGTTCGATTGCACCGTGCCGGTACGAGTCGAAGGTGGCCCGCCGACCTCGAACGTCGACGTCGACAGCGCCTACGACCTCGCCGGAGTGACCTATTCGTTTTACAAGAACGTGCTCGGACGAAACGGCATCGACGGCAACGACCTGCCGATCAAGTCAACCGTCAACTTCTGTTCGTCGGCCTGTCCGTTCAGGAATGCATTCTGGAGCGGCGATCAGATGGTGTACGGGGCAGGGTACGCGAAGGCCGACGATGTGGTCGCCCATGAGTTGACTCACGGCGTCACCGACTACACGTCGAAGCTCTTCTACTACGGCGAGTCCGGGGCCATCAACGAATCCATGTCCGATGTGTTCGGCGAACTGATCGACCAACTGGACACGACCAGCGGGCCAGACCCGGTCGCCGACAAGTGGTTGATCGGCGAGCAACTGCCCGGCGGTCCGCTGCGCCGAATGGACCTTCCGAACCTGGCACTACCCGGTCGCGCTGCAAATCCGGATCGAATGACAAGCCCGCTGTTCAGCGGCATCCCGAAAGACTCGCACGGGGTGCACACCAACAGCGGCGTCGGCAACAAGGCCGCGTACCTGATCACCGACGGCGGCTCGTTCAACGGCCAGACCGTGACCGGGCTGGGCATCACCAAGACCGCCCAGATCTACTACCAGGCCCAGACCACGCTGCTCGGTCCGGGCTCGGACTATCTCGACCTCTACGGCGCATTGCAGCAGGCGTGCGCGTCACTGGTCGGCGGCCCGGCCGGGATCACCACCGTCGATTGCCAACAGGTGACCAAGGCGGTCACCGCGACCGAGATGACCCTCGCGCCGACGACGGTCGGAGCGCGGCTCACCGCAGCCGAATGCCAAGCCGGAGCGGTCCGTGGCGAAACATTGTTCAGCGACGACATGGAAGCCGGCATCGGCAAATGGGTGACGACGGCGTCGGAGCCGGCCGCCGTGTGGACGTCGTTGAGTGGCTCGTCGCGGAGCGGTACGAAGTCGATGCACGGCCCGGACATCGAGGTCGGCTCGCCATCATCGTCCAATCGGTCGATGACCAACGAGGTCCGGATCGCCAACAGCATCAGCATCCCGACCGGCAACACGTTCCTGCGGTTCGAACACAGCTTCAACCTCGAGGGCAACACCAACGGCACGGTGTTCTACGACGGGGGCGTCGTCGAGTACAGCACCAACGGGGTGAACGGTCCGTGGATCGACGCTGAAGCGCTGGGGATGATCAACGGCTACAGCGGCACGCTCGCCACGTCGTCCGGCGGGGTGACATCGACCAACCCGTTCCGAGGACGGCGTGCGTTTTCCGACACCAGCCCCGGCTACCAACAGACTCGAATCGATCTCAGCTC
>JBDSDH010000202.1:0-3250 GCA_039920665.1 Ilumatobacteraceae bacterium | reverse complement strand
GTGCACAGCCTGCACCCCGAGACCCTGCGTGCTCACGTCGACCTCTATCGCACCGTCATGTATGGACGTTCAGCGATCACCCGCGCCGAGCGAGAGATGATCGGGGTCGTCGTCTCGGCGATCAACGGGTGCCACTATTGACTGGTCCACCATGCGTCCGGTCTGGTCCGCCTCACGAAGAACCCTGCTCTTGCCCAAGCCCTCAAGAGTGACTACACCACCGCAGATCTGACACCGCGCCAGCGCGCCGTGCTCGACTACGCGGACAAACTCACCCGCACACCGGGCGCGGTCCGTGAATCCGATCTCGGACCGATGCGCGCTCAGCAGTTGAGCGATCGTGACATTCTCGATGTCAACCAGGTGACCGCCTATTTTGCCTACGTCAATCGCGTCGCCGACGGCCTCGGAGTCGTGATCGACGACTATGCCGTGGTCGAGGACGCCGCGATCGAGCGATCGGTGTAGCTTTCGGATCGTGACGGTCGCTCCCGTGTTCGATTTCGCAGCGTTCTTCGCTGCGTTCGACGCTGGCCGTCGTGACCGAGGATTGAACTGGTACGAGCTCGCCGACGAACTGTGGCAGCAGTCGTCGCAACTCAACGCGCACCGCGCTGACCACCCGCTTTGAGGAGGGGCAGTCGCGAGACTGGGAGCGCGTGACGCTACCTCTTGTCAATATGCGCTGTTCATGTTGCGCTGGCTGGGAAGAGCACCCGAGGAGTTCCTCATCGGCCCAGCCATCGACGTCGGCGACACCCGGTTGCCCAGGCCCGGGCCGGACAGTCGACTCCGGTGGGACCTCAGCGAACTGCACGCTGCGCTCAACGCTGAGCGTCAAACGCTGGGTCTCACCTGGCTGGACTTGGCTCAACTACTCGGATGCACACCCAGCCGCCTCACGAATCTACGAACCGCCCGCCAGGCCGACCTGGGCCTCGTGATGTGCATCACCCAATGGCTCCGAAGGCCCGCTGCCGACTTCATCCATGCCGCTCAGTGGTGACCAACGCCGGCGCCGACTACTTGGTGGATTCGTTGATGATGTGCTCGATCCACCACTTCGGAGCATTGTCGGTGATGTTGGAGATGTTCGAGTAGTCGTGCCAGCGGAAAATCTTGCCGTCACGCAACTGGGTGACGGACACGAACGAGTGGTCGATGACCTCGCCGGTGTGGAACGTCCATCGCTCGGTGTGCTCCGTCATCACGAGGTCTCCCTCGCCGATCATGTTCGTGCCGGCGACATGATCGTAGGCCTCCAGCGGTTCGATGCCGATCCGGAGTCGGGCAACGACGCCCTCCGGGCCGATCCCGCCCTCGCCCGGAGTACCGATATCGGTGTAGTGCGCATCGTCGGCGAGCAGCGCCTTCATGGCCTCCCAATCGCGACCGGCGAGTGCGGACCAGAAACGTTCGACGACCTGCTTGTTGGTTTCCACGTCGCTCATCCTGACGACTGCTGCGGGATGTGGACGAGCCTGGCCTCTCAACCGGTAGCTCAATCGGATATTTTGGATCATTCACAGATCGGGGAAATCGGAGATGGCTGAGGTGCTTCATTTCCACCATGGCGAGCAACACCAATGCGGCGGTCACCGGCATGAACCCTGACCAGCGGACTCAGGCGGATGGACGCACGGTCTTGCCGCTCGATCTTTCGACGTGGAACGCCTTCGACGAGTTGTGTGCGAACAGCAAAGGATTTCCCAGCGGCTGCTACTGCATTGGTTTCCACGAGGAGGGCCCGACCCAGCACGCTGCGGCACTGAACCGCGACCGCAAGCACCATCGGGTGCTCGCTGGAACCACGCACGCCGCACTGGTTTTCGACGGCGATCTGTGTATCGGTTGGTGCCAGTTCGGGCCATGCAACGAGGTCGTACGGATCAAGAACCGCCGCGACTACGACAAGACGCAACAGGGCGCGCTGCCCGCCTGGCGGATCGGCTGCAACTACGTCCGGGCGGGCCACCGCCGACGAGGCGTGGCGACCGACGCGCTCGCTGGCGCACTCGAACTCATCGCCGCGATGGGCGGCGGACGAGTCGAGGGCTACCCAGAGCCCGCAGGCGCCGTGCCGGCCGGATTTCTCTTCCACGGCGCACTGTCGACCTTCGACCAGCTCGGCTTCACCCGCGACCGGATGATCGGCAGACACCGATGGGTGGTCTCGAAGACGATCGACCCCGCCTGACGTCCAACGGCGTCACGGCACCATGAGTGGTACAGCTCAGGACGCGATGTCGCCCTGGATACGACACGACCGTGTGCAGATCCGCCGCTGGCTCCGGGCGATCTGCACGCGGAACTCTCAACTCCTCAAACGTGGTCTCGACATCGGCGCGCTTCGATCGGAGCTGGTCATCGTAGGTTGGCTCGCACCCACAGACTTCGCTGGAGCACGGTCGCTGCGACGAGAACGGACATGACGATGAACCATCCGAGCGCAAGGTTCGGAACTGCCAGCATCAGCGTGAACAGCACGATCGTCTCGGTCCCTTCGATGAGTCCCGTCGGCATGTGGATGCTCGTGCGTTCACGATCGCTTCCGGCGCCGGCCGCGCGCTTCGCGGCGACGGCAGAAATGTAGGTCCAAGACATCGCGTTGACGGAGAAGGTCGCGAGAAGCACCGCGCAGGCCGCCCACACGTGATCGTCCCGCGTCCGACTGCGATGCCGATCGGGACCGCCGCATACCCGATCGTGTCAGCGATCAGGTCGAAGTAGCCGCCGAGATCGCTCTCCGTGGTGCGCAGCCGTGCAACCGTGCCATCGAGTCCATCGAGCAACCGACCCGCGAGCCACAGCGCGACCGCTGAGAGCCGCAAGTCTGCCGCTGCCACAACGCCCGCGGCCACGCAACTGATCATCGACATGACCGTCAAGGCGCCGGCGGGAATCCGGCGCGGGAGAAATTCAGCAGCAGGCGCCAGAAGGCGGTCCTTGCTTGCCCGCAACCGTTGATCGATCATCCGGATTGGCCAGCCTGCAAGCATCGGCACGCGGTGGAGGCGCGCGCGCCGGTCGAGTTCACACGGTCGGAACACGATGGTCGAGCCGGATATTCCGTCCAACTGCAACTTCTATCCGGGTGGACCGTGGAATGCGTCAGTGGGGCCAGCGGGTTACTGTCCGGTGCCGGACAACAAGGAGCCCGATGAAGGATTTCGACCTGGTGGTGATCGGCGGAGGTGCAGGCGGGCTCGTTGCTGCCCGTGAGGCCCGCCGCCGCAAAGCAAGTGTGGTC
>JBDSDH010000201.1:0-8326 GCA_039920665.1 Ilumatobacteraceae bacterium | reverse complement strand
CAACGACATCCGAGCAAGCACCGAGCAGGAACGGCACACACGCGACGATCGCGCCGCTGAAAGAGAACGCGAGGATCCGTCGTGGTGCAAATCGACGGAGCACGTTGCTGAGGCTCAATCGACCCGCTGCCATCCCGATGAAGAAGCCGATCGTCAACGATGCGGCCGAACTCTTGGATGCGCCCGCCTGTTCGTGCAGGATCGAGGCCGCCCAGAGACCGGTAGCGATCTCGGCCAACACGCCGCACACCATCGCGACCCATCGCCGGCCCATGTCCGGAAGGCGAAAGACAAGCGCGAGGCCGACGGCTCGGCCAAGTGGTCCTTGGGTACCGACGATCGACCGACGCACCACGCCATCGCAAACCCCATCACGGCGACAGGGACGAGAGAGCTGATCCCCCAACTGAAGCCGATTGCGATCGCAATGGTGATCGAGATCGGCAGCAAGGTTCCCGATGCCATTGGGAACGCGTTCAGGGTCGCCACGACGCGCGTGCTGTCGACCATCAACCCGAACAGGCCGATGCCGAGGGTCAGTCGATTCGACCGAGTCGCGAAGAAGCGACTCCCGACCACGGAGAACAACAACAGGAATATGCCGAACAGCGAGCCGTGAATCGCGGCGACCGACGACGACATCGCGACCTCGTCGCGCAGTTCCGGCAGCATCGCGCCGAAGCCCATGCTCCACGCCGGCAGTGCGAATCCGAAGCCGAGCCCCAGAGTCGAACGTGCCCAACGCACGGGTGTCGAGGCCACGGCGCACGGTGGCACGCCGACCAGAAAGTCGCGCTCGATGGTCCACGCGAATCGGCTGCGACCGTGCACGCACATTTTGCCGGTAGTCTCGACACCGCATTGCCGTTACCCCCAACGACAATGCGGTCGAGTGCAGCGCCTTCACGGCGCACGATTTTGTTCCATCGAGCGGACAGCCATGCATCAACGGCCACCGAAACTCTGGAAGGAAATCCAATGACCACACACACCACCTCAGGCAGCGCGTCGCGCCGCAACCCGCGTCGCAAGGGCCCTCGTCCCGATGCTCGCCCGTCGACCCCCGGTGCTGCCCCGCAGCAGCATCAACAGCAGACGCAAGGCTCGATCGATCTCACCCCGGCTTCGGCCCCGGTGCATCAGGCCGCCGACTTCGCCGAGCTGAGCGTGCCCGCTCCGATTGTCGCCGCTCTCGCTCGCGCCGGTGTCACCTCGCCGTTCCCGATCCAAAACGCAACGTTGCCCGATTCGCTCGCCGGCCGCGACGTGCTCGGTCGAGGCAAGACGGGCAGCGGCAAGACCATCGCCTTTGCAATCCCCACGGTCGCCCGGCTGGCCGCCTCCGGAGCCAAGCGCGAGACCAAGAGCCCACGCTCGTTGATTCTCGTCCCCACCCGCGAGCTCGCCAACCAGGTTGCCGAGGCGCTGACGCCAATTGCCCACGCAATGTCGATGAAGGTCGCCGTCGTCTTCGGTGGCGTGGGTCAAGGCCCACAGGTCACCGCACTCAGGATGGGTATCGACATCCTCGTCGCGTGCCCCGGGCGGCTCGAGGACCTCATCGCTCAGCGGCACTGCAAGCTCGACAAGGTCGAAGTCACCGTGCTCGACGAGGCCGACCACATGGCCGACCTCGGCTTCCTGCCTGCCGTCAAGCGGCTGCTCGATGCCACCCCGCAGGGTGGTCAGCGGTTGTTGTTCTCGGCCACGCTTGATAACGGCATCGACGTACTCGTCCGTCGCTATCTCTCCAACCCGGTCGTCCACTCGGTCGACCCGGAGGTCGCTCCGGTGTCGACAATGACCCACCACGTCTTCGCGGTGACCGCTGCCGACAAAGCTACCGTCGTGCGCGAACTCGCTCAGGGAATGGACCGTTCGCTGTTGTTCATGCGCACCAAACACGGTGCCAAGAAGCTCGCCAAGGTGCTGTCGGCGGCGGGTATCCCGGCGGTCGAAATGCACGGCAACCTGTCCCAGAACGCTCGCGAACGCAACCTTGAGTCATTCACCAACGGCAGCACTCGCGTGCTGGTCGCAACCGACATCGCCGCTCGTGGTATCCACGTCGACGACATCGCGCTGGTCGTTCATGTCGATCCGCCGGCCGAGCACAAGGCCTATCTGCACCGGTCGGGCCGCACCGCTCGCGCTGGCGCCGAAGGCATCGTCGTCACCCTGATGACGCCGGATCAGGTCAGCGACGTCAAGTCGTTGACCCGCTCGGCCAAGATCGATCCGACCATCAGTCGAGTCGGCCCGGGACACCCGATGGTCAAGGCTCTCGTTGGTGCGCCGGCCCCGCTCGTCAAGTACGTGGCCGTCCCGGAATCCATCGTTGCGCCTCGTGGCGGTCGTGGTGGCGGCGTGCGTCGCGAGTCGGCCAGCGCCGGCCGCGCCGGGCAGGGTGGCCGCCCCGGCGGCTCCTCCCGCCAGGGTTCGGGCCGCCAGGGTTCGGGCCGCTCGCAGAGCTCGGGTCGCAGCCGCTGATTCCAGCACGCTTTCGGGGTCGAGCATATGCTCGACCCCTATGAGCACGCCTCCCAAAACGCTCGGACTCGACGCCGAGCTGCATGCCTACATGCTGGCCCACGGGACTCCGCCGGACCCGGTGTTGGCCCGACTGATCGCCGACACCGAAGCAATGGGTCCGATCGGCGGAATGCAGATCGCGCCTGAACAGGGCACGTTGCTGACGATGCTGGCCAGGCTGGTCGATGCTCACCTGATCGTCGAGGTCGGTACGTTCACCGGCTATTCGTCCGTGTGTCTGGCTCGCGGTCTCAGCGACGGTGGACGGCTGATCTGCTGCGACGTCAGCGCTGAGTTCACCGCTCGGGCCGTGCAGGCGTGGGACGAGGCAGGACTCAGCAGCCGCGTCGAACTGCGGCTCGCTCCGGCAGCGGAGACGCTTGCTGAATTGCCGCACGACCCGCCGATTGATTTCGCGTTCATCGATGCCGACAAGGGCGGGTACGCGACCTACTACGAGTTGATCCTCGACCGGCTGCGGCCGGGCGGCGTCATCGCGATCGACAACGTGTTGTGGTCGGGCAACGTCATCGATCCGTCCGACACCAGTGACAACACGGTTGCGTTACGGAGATTCAACGACATGGTTGCTGCCGACACCCGTGTCGAGCCGGTGATGTTGCCGATCGCTGACGGTCTCACGCTCTGCCGCAAACGTTGACCCGGGTTCCGGCCAGGAGAAATCAGGCGGCCACGGCGACGCGATTCCTCACAGGTTCTTCACACAACGCTGTCCAGCGGTCATGGACTACGGTTGCGTCTGTGCATCACGTTGGCGGTCCTGTCGAGGCGATCGATCGAGTGTTCTCGTCTGGCGCCGGTCTCGCCTACTTGGGTGAGGATGTCACGATGGTCGAACATCAGCTGCAGGCAGCGGCGCAGGCGGCCAATGCGGGCAGTGCCGAACCCCTCGTCATTGCTGCGCTGGTCCACGACATCGGTCACATGATCGAACAGGGCGTCGAACTCGACGCGACCAGCGCGATCGCGAACGAGGTCGATGCCCGCCACGATGTCACCGGAGCACAGTGGCTGGCGACGTGGTTCGACGCTCGGGTCACCGAACCGGTGCGACTGCACGTCGCCGCCAAGCGGTACCTGGTCGCCGTCGAATCCACCTACGCGGCTCAGTTGAGTCCAGCATCGGTACACACCCTGCAACTGCAAGGTGGCCCGATGTCAGTCAGCGAGATCGAGGCCTTTCGTCGCAATCCGGCGTGGGTCGAGGCGATCGCCGTGCGTCGGTTCGACGAGGCGGCGAAGGATCCGGCCGTCGTCGCGCCACCGCTCGCGCACTACGCCGACATGATCCGGCGTGTCGCCCGCTCTGCCTGAACACAGACCGGGCGCAGACTCGGCACCGGGTCAAGTACACCTGACGGTGAAGATCATGTTGCCAGTCGCCACCGTTTTGCGCACACTGCTCGCATGAGTTCGTCGGCCAATCATGTCACCCACGACATCTATCACCACGAGCGTCACGGTCGTTGGGCCAACGGTCAAGCCCGTGCTGCCGTGTTCGGAATGAGCGATGGACTGGTCTCGAACCTCAGCCTCGTTGCCGGCGTCGCCGGTGCATCGGCGGTTCGCACCCAAGTGCTCATCGGGGGAGTGGCGGGCCTGGTGGGCGGTGCCGTCTCGATGGCCATCGGCGAGTACGTGTCGGTGGCGGCGAACCGCGAACTGTTCGAGCGCGAGCTGGCGGTCGAACGCAGGGAGATCGAGTCCGATCCAGTCGGCGAGACCCGGGAGCTGGCGGGCATCTACGTTGGTCGAGGGATGGATCAGGCGCTCGCGATGTCGGTGGCCGAGCAGGTCATGGCCGACCCCGACAAAGCATTGGAAGCCCATGCCCGGGACGAACTCGGACTCAATCCGAAAGACCTCGGTTCACCGGTCGGAGCAGCGCTTGCTTCTTTCGGTGCATTCGCCGTCGGCGCAGCGATTCCCCTGATCCCGTGGTTCGCGGTGGCCGGCACAGCGGCCATCGTGATCAGCCTGGTGCTCGGGGTCGCCGCCGCGGCCGGCCTCGGAGGAGGACTCGCCCGTCTCACCCGTCGATCGGTGTGGAAGGGGATCGGCCGTCAAGTCGGGTTGCTGTTGCTCGCGTTCGTGGTGACGAGCCTGATCGGTCGGATGGTCGGGTCAGCGATCTGACGTTCCGGGTCACATTGCCGGTGAAGCCGATGGCGGCGCCCGCAGTGCGTCGAGGGTGAAACAGAGCAGTCGTCGCCATGCATGTGGTCCGTTGCGTGCCGTGGCCTGGGCGACACCTCGGTGGGCCAGCAAGAGCACGATCACGTCGCCGAGTTCGAAGTCGGCGCGGAGCACCCCGGCATCGATCGCCCGCGAGATCACGGCCTGCTGCGCCGAGTCGATCTGTTGGCGGACAGCGGAGATGTTGGGACACTTCGGCATCTGCATCGTGAGCAGATCGGCAACGGTCTGGTCGCCGGACTGCAGTTCGAAGATCCGCTCGATGTATCCGCTGAACCCAGCCCACGGATCGTCGGCGCGCATTGCCTCACAGGCAGCGGCGAGGTAGGCGTTGGCCTTGTCGGCCAGCACCGCCTCGACGAGTTCCTGGCGACCGGGGTAACGCCGGTACAGCGTCGCGATGCCGATCCCGGCCCGACGGGCGACATCGTCGAGCGGGGCGTCGAAACCCTGCTCGGCAAACACGTCGTTCGCGGCAGCCAGGATCAGTGCCTGATTGCGAACGGCGTCGCGGCGAAGTTGGCGGTCCTGAGCCATGGCTTCAGCCTAACGGCGAAGTGGAGGAGCAACTTCCACTTTTAGTTGCGTGTTCAAGTAATCGTCGCTACCGTGTTCACCGACACCGAGGAGATTCGCCTCCGACGTGAACTGAACGAGGAGTTCGACATGAGCAACGCCACCACCATCCCCGGCTACAAGGCCGGCAACTGGACCATTGACGCAACCCACTCCGAGGTCGGTTTCTCGATCCGACACATGATGGTCAGCAAGGTCCGCGGCAAATTCGCCAGCTTCGGCGGCGAGTTCGTCACAGGCGTGAGCCCGCTCGACTCCAAGGTCACCGCGACTGTCGAGCTGAGCTCGATCGACACCGGCAATGCGGACCGTGACGGCCACGTCAAGTCTGCGGACTTCTTCGACACCGAGTCGCACCACCAGATGACCTTCGTGTCCACCGGCGTTCGGGCCAAGGGCAACGATTTCGTCCTCGATGGCCAGCTGACCCTCAAGAACATCACCAAGCCGGTGTCGCTCGACCTCGAGCTCGGCGGCTTCGGCCCTGACGCATTCGGCGGCTACCGGGCCGGCTTCACTGCAACCGGCGAGATCCTGCGCACCGAATTCAACGTCAACTTCAACGCCGCGCTCGAGACCGGTGGCGTGATTGTCGCCGACAAAGTCCAGTTGCAGCTCGAGATCGAAGCAGTGCTCAACGCCTGATCGAGCCAGCCGCCGTCACGAGCGTCAGGCTCAGGTCGGTGGCTGATCGGCGAGCAGGGTGGCGCAGATTGTTCGCAATTGTTCCACCTGCTCGTCGCTCAATTTGTCGAACAACACAGACCGCACCTCGGCCACGTGCCCGGGTGCGGTCTCGCGCAACACCTCGGATCCCGTCGGCGTGATGCTCACGAGTTGGCTGCGGCGATCGTTCGGACACTTGCGCCGAACTGCCCACCCGCTGCGTTCCATACTGCTGATCGCGTGGGTCATCCGGCTCTGCGAGAAGCGGAGATGATGAGCGAGATCGCTCATCCGCAGCGTGGTGTCGGGCGCTTCTGACAACGCGACGAGAACGCCGTAGTAGGCGTGGGGCATGTTGGCGTCGCGCTGAAGTTGACGATCCAGCGTCTCGTCGACCAACTGGGTCGCGAGCATGAACGAGCGCCACGTGCGCTGTTCGTCGTCGGTGAGCCATCGTGGCGAATCTGCCATCCGGTGATCCTAAACACGATGCAACGAATCGAGGGCGACCTGACGCAGATAGTTGAGATTTCAAGTAAACTCGTCTCGTGCCGATCACCCGCCTCAACCACGCCGTCCTCTACGTCCGCGATGTCCAGGTGACACGTGACTTCTACGAATCCGTGCTTGGATTCCGGACCAAGGTCTGGGTGCCGGGTCAGGTGGCCTTCTTCCAAGCGCCCGGCTCGACCAACGACCATGATCTCGGCACGTTCCAGATCGGCTCGGGCGCCGCACCGTCGTCAGCCGGTCGTTCGTCGGTGGGCCTCTACCACCTTGCGTGGGAGGTCGACACGCTGGCCGAACTGCAGCGCATCAGCGAACTACTGCACCAACACGGCGCGTTCGTCGGTGCGTCCGATCACGTCACGACCAAGTCGTTGTACGCCAAGGATCCTGATGGGATCGAGTTCGAAGTGTGCTGGATCTTGCCCGCCGATGTGCTCGACGACGAGGTGCTGGCCAGGGCCAAGCGGGTGCAGACTGCCCCGCTGGACCTGACAGCCGAGATCGCTCGCTACGGCGGCGACACCCGCGGCGGAATCGGCATCTCGATCCCGGTCTGATCGTCGCCACCAGCACTGCGACGCAAGACGTGACGGTCAGTTGACGCCGCGAGCTCGGCCTTCCCAGTAGGGCTCTCGGAGTTTGAACTTCTGCAGCTTGCCGGTCGCGGTACGGGCCAGGCTGTCGCGGAACTCGATCTTCTTCGGGCACTTGTATCCGGCGAGGCGGGTCTTGACGAACGCAATCACGTCTGCCTCGGTGATCGTCGAACCGGGTGAGCAGACGACGAGCGCCATCACGAGCTCGCCCCAGCGATCGTCCGGTACCCCGATCACGGCCACCTCCTCAATCTCGGGATGGCTGAACAGTGCATCTTCGACCTCGATCGATGACACGTTCTCGCCGCCGCTGATGATGACGTCCTTCTTGCGGTCGGCGATCGTGAGGTAGCAGCCGTCGCCGAGCGAGCCATCGGCGATGTCGCCGCCGTCGCCGGTGTGGAACCAATCCTGCCCGTCATTTCCGACGCGGATCGCGGCAGCGGTCTCTTCGGGCTGTTCCCAGTAGCCGGTCATGATCACGTTGCCGCGGGCGAGCACCTCACCCTGCTCGGATGTGCTCATGCTGATCCCGATCGCCGGCGCGCCAGCCCGGCTGAGTCGCTGGGCACGCTCGGCCGGAGTCAGATCGTCGAACTCGGCGCGGGCGCGGTTGATCGTGAGCAGTGGCGAGGTTTCGGTCAGTCCGTAGATCTGGACGAACTCCCACCCCAGTTCGGTCTCGATCCGCTCGATGGTGCGCGTCGGCGGGGGAGCACCAGCCACGACGACTCGCACGTTGTCGCGACCAGGAGTGGGTCGACCCGTCTCGGATGTCCAGTTCTGGGCAGCGTCGAGGACCATGTTCAACACCGCCGGAGCGGCGCACAGCAACGTCACGCCGTGCTGTTCGATTCGCCGCAGAATCTCGGAGCCGTCGATCTTGCGGAGGATGATGTGGCACCCGCCCATCCCCGTGACGGCATACGTCATCCCCCAACCGTTGCAGTGGAATTGGGGGAGTGTGTGCAGGTACACGTCGCGGTCGCTGACGCCGAGGTGCCAGCCGAACGTGGTGGCATTGATCCACAGGTTGCGGTGGGTCAGCTGCACGCCCTTCGGCCGGGCCGTGGTTCCGCTCGTGTAGTTGATGGTGGCGGTGGCGTCCTCGTCGGCGATCCAGCGGTTCGGCTCGGTGTCGAAACGCATCAGCGCCGCATCGGTTTCGGCGCCGATGACGAACGTGCGCTCGCAGCGAACACCGGACAGAGCATCGGCGAGTTCGGGGT
>JBDSDH010000200.1:0-6926 GCA_039920665.1 Ilumatobacteraceae bacterium | reverse complement strand
CCCGATCGCTCCGGCAACATGCTCGAGGTGATCGTGCTCCACTTCGACGACGGACGCGAATTGGTCATCCACGCGATGCCGATGCGAGCCCACTATCGCGGGTTGCTCCCCCGCCCACCGGAGACCTGACCATGACCAACAAGAAGACCAGCCCCGTCGTCGGCACCTCGCGGGGTAAGCCGATCACCGACGCCGACATCGAACGCATGGCCGACGAGGCCGAAGCCGGCTACGACCTCACCACGCTGCGACCCCGCGGCGGCCGACCGCCGATGGGCTCCGGCCCCGCCGAAGTAGTGCCCGTACGCCTCGACCCCGAACTGCGCGCCGCCGTCGAAGCCCGCGCCACCGCCGACGACACCACCACCAGCGAGATCATCCGCGAAGCACTCCGCCACTTCCTCCACGTCGCCTGAGACTGCTCAGCCGGGGGTGGCAAGAGGGCGGACGGGGCGTCAAAGGGCGTCAAATGCAGGCCATTCCAGGTCACTGGCGGTCACTGCAGGACACTCGAAAACGTCCCGTGAACAGGAGTGTAGCCCCTGACCAGGTACAACACGTACATCCGCGGAGGGGTTCGATTCCCCCCAGCTCCACTCTCAGGTTTCTGGTCGTGATCCTGGGCGACATCGACGTGATCGCCTCCTCCACTGCCACCGCGTGGGCTGCCTCGATCTCGGCAGCGACTTGTTCGTCGCCGAGCGCGTAGAGGATGCTCACCGACTTCGGTACCGAGAACGTCAGGTCGAACGCCGTTACCGAGCGCTCCGACACCGTCGTCTTGCCAAGTCGTGTTCCGTCCCGGGCGCACTTCGCTTCGAGCAACAGCTTGGCGTCAACGGCAGTCGCCAGACTGCCGGTGACAGCACCCACCAAGTCCGCTCGACCGACCCAGACACCCGGCGCATCGCCGCCTCCGGCGTAGTAGTCCTCGACTCCAGCGACGACCGCCGACTGGTAGTTGCCGGCATTCGCCGGACCGACTCTGCCGATGCTCAACATGACACGACCCGCGCACGATCACTGAGGTGCAAATGTCTGAACTGCCTTCCCAGCCGAACACCCGACGCCATCGGGCCCCACGCGGACGACCGGACGGCCAGGCCAACGAGGAGACAGCACGCGGCCCGGAACGAGCCGCAACCGCGACGACGAGCAGCGGCAAAGACGTGAGAAGGCAACGGCACGGACGAGCAGAACCGAACACCGCAAGCGACGGGGACGACGACGTCAACCGCACCGCCGACGACGGACAGGCGACACCACTGGCTCGCAGCCAACGGCGGAAGGCGGCCGCCGTGAAAGCGGCGGCGAGACGAACGGATGAATCCCATTGCCGATATAAAGGCGACCGACTTCGCCAAACGGGCCAAGAATTCTCAAGAAGCTCCGCCGGCTCAGGCGATCGGGCCGCCGACTTGATCGAGCGGGCCACCGCGAGCGACCACGGCGCTACCCCTCCGGCCGTTCCGTTTCCGAGATGGTCGGCGACGCGCGCTGGGGGGCGCACGACGGTTCACCCGATCGGGTCTGCGTTCGGCACGACCTCGTGTTTCATGCGGCTTCGTTCGCGAATGTCCCGCTTCGTTCGCTCGTTCGCCTTGACACGGGCATGACAACAACGACCATCACCAACGGCCCGACCGTGCACGATCCGACCCGCCCGCTCCTCGTCGACGTCGCGCAGGGGCCAAGATCCTCGCGATCAGCCGATCGTCCGTCTACCAACTCATCTGGAACGAACAGCTCACACCCGTCCGCATCGGCCGCAGCGTCCGATTCTCGATCGCCCAGCTCGAACAGTTCCTCACCGACCGCATCTCGGACGGCAGGGCTACGGACTCGCGTCCACAGCACTGAGTCCGAATGGCCAACCGCCGTCGCGCGCCGTTCATCGGATCGGAAGAACCTCGCCCGAGGGCTCCCGGCTCAGCGATCCGCTGGGCGCGCGACTTCGGCTCAGCCCTGGTTGGCGAGTGGGTGTCTTCCGAATCGTGGCCCACGCCCAATGCGTAGACTCAGGTCATGGATGGATCGAACGCTCGCCACATCGACGTCGAGTCGGTGGTGCAGAACATGCGACCTCCTACCGACGACGATGTGCCCATGACGTTGGACTGGGAGCCGCTCAACACGAAGGAAAAGCTCTTGGCCTACCTGAGCGAGATCAACGAGGCTCGCGAACAAGCACGTGTCAGCTGAGATCCCGCAGTTCGATCCGGCTCGGATCCTCCGGGTCTTGGACTCGCACGGCGTCGACTACGTGATGTCGGCGGCTTCGGCTCTCGCAGTTGCACGGTGCAGAACGCCAGACATTCGACATCGACGTCGTACCCTCGCCTGCCGCGGCCAACGAGGAACGCCTTGAGCAGCACTCACTGAACTCGGCGCCCGTCTGCGCATCGCCGGCATGACGGACGAGGAAGCCCGGCAGCTCCCGGTGATCGTGGACGCAGCCACGATTCGCGCATTCGGCAGCACCACATGGACCACCGACGCTGGGCCGCTGGACGTGTTGACGGAGCTTCCAGTCAGCGGAGGGCGTCGAGCCTTCGACGATCTGGTGCAACGGAGCACCGATGTCGAGTTCTCTGGCGTTGTCGTTCGGCTCGCATCGCTCGATGACATCATCGACAGCAAGTCGCACGCCGATCGGCCGAAGGACCGCGAAGCGCTTCCCGAGCTGCACGAGCTTCGCGCTCGCCGACAAGACGGGTCGTCCGGTTTCGTTGCTCCGCCGGTTGCTCCGCACGGTAAGCCTGACAAGACGTAGACCCCGCTCTATCAGGGGCTTTGCGGCCCCGGCGCCAACAGCATCGGATTCCCCCCAGCTCCACAAATATCTCGGCGCATATGCCCAGCTCAGGGCATATACGCGTCGAAGCGGTCGGTCAGATTGATCTGATACGTCAAACCCTGCGCGACGAGATCACGACACGTCGTCACGCGATGCGTGAACCACTCCGACCCGCCCCGACGGCGGACATCCACCACCGCTGACGACGACGCTCGTGTCAACGGCGGGACCTGTTCTCGTGATCTGAACGCAGCCATCCAGGCCAACGGGAAACCTGGCGCGAGGGGCCGTCGGGGAAACGCGACGTCGAACGCAGCACCGGCCTCGTACGTCAACATGACCGCCACCCACAGGCCAGGCTGCGCCTGCTCTTCAGCGCTGTCCCACAGCGAGACCACGTCGGGGACCTCCGACGCAGATCGCGCAACGATCTGATCTCGCAGAACGAAATTATGACCAGCCTGAAGACCATCGAACCGGGCAACCGGGCCCGGGTCCGACCCCGGCGTCGCAAGACTGGGATCGACCCCGATCATCTTTGAGGTTGGGCGCTGCGGATTGCGCCCGGTCCGAACACGGTGGCGCAGGTGTCGCACCAAAAGCCTTGGACGAGTTCGGTGCCGCATGGTGCGTGGACGAGCATCGTTTTGGCCTGGTTGCTCGGGAGGTGTAGATCGCCCCATCGGACGAGCGCGACGAGCACTGGCGAGAGTGCCAACCCAGCAGGGGTGAGCCGGTACTCGAACCGTGCCGGGTGCTCCTGGTAGGGCTCCCTGGTCATCACACCGGCACCGACAAGCTTGCGGAGCCGGCGGGTCAACATCGGTCGGGCGATACCCAGATCCGCGCAGAACTCGTCGAAGCGGCGAATACCCCGGAACGCGGCACGCAAAATGAGGATCGTCCACCGGTCACCGACGAGAGCGAGCGTGCGCTCGATCGTGGTCACCTCGATCGCCACATCCTGCGCGTCGCCGTCCTCGGCGGACCCGGTCGGGAGGACATCATCATTCGCCGTGCTCACCGCTTCATTGTGCCTGACCGAGCCGCTCAACCATTGTCAATATCAAAACAGCACTGATTCAGTGTCAAAACAGAACTGACTGGGCTAGGGTGCGCCGATGCCCGCCGATTGGTCCGACGATGTCCTGCTTGCTGCTCCGCTCTCCACGTTGACGGCCGCCGCGTGTGAGGTTCGCGACGCCCGGTTCGGGCGTCGGGTGACGTACTCACCAAAGGTGTTCATCCCGTTGACACAGTTGTGCCGGGACACGTGCGACTACTGCACATTCGCCCAGCCGCCGGCGCGCGTGACTGCACCCTATTTGTCGCTCGACGATGTTGTGGCCATCGCCCGCGCCGGGGCCCGTGCCGGATGTCATGAGGCGCTGTTCACCCTCGGCGAACGTCCCGAACTGCGCTACGAGCAGGCCCAGACGTGGCTCGCCGATCACGGCTATGCGACGACCGTCGACTATCTCCGCGCCGCCGCGAAGCGGGTGCTCGACGAGACCGGTTTGTTGCCCCACGCGAACGCTGGTGCGTTGTACCGGGACGAACTCGATCTGCTCCGCCCGGTGGCAGCCAGCCAGGGGATGATGATCGAGTCACTCAACGGTGATCTCGACTGCCACCGTGGCGCCCCGGACAAAGATCCTGCGCGACGTCTGGCGACACTGGACGCTGCCGGGTCGGCCCAGATTCCGTTCACGACGGGGATCCTGGTTGGTATCGGCGACAGTCGTGAGGACCGGATCGAGGCGCTGCGAGCGATCGCCGCCAGCCACGCCCGCCACGGCCATGTCCAAGAAGTGATCGTCCAGAACTTCCTTCCCAAACCCGTCTCCGGGATGCGTCACAGCCCGGCCTGCCCCACCGACGACCTCTTGTGGTCGATAGCTGTGGCCCGCCTGATCCTGCCCCCCGACGTGCACCTCCAGGCCCCACCGAATCTCACCGACGAGTTCGGTGTGTTGTTGTCGGCAGGGATCGACGACTGGGGTGGGGTGTCGCCGGTGACAGCCGACCATGTCAACCCGGAACGGCCGTGGCCCGATCTCGATCGGCTCCGCGACGTCACCGAGAGGGCCGGGCACACCCTCGCGCCGCGGCTGACGATCTACCCCGAATATGCGCTCGACCCGCAACGATGGCTCGACCCGGCGCTGTGTTTCCCTCTGCTCGACCGCGCCGACGCCGCCGGCCTGGCCCGCGATGACCCCGGCGCCCACTTCCCCGAAAAGGTGTCCGGCACCCGCGAGACAGCCGACGGGGCCGACGTGATCCTGATCGGTGACCGCTCGACGGCCTGGTACTCCGGGGCGTCGACGACACCGCCGGTGCTGCTCCCCGCACGATCACGGTCCATCACCGGGCCGGTCGCCGAGGTCCTCGCCGGCATCGATCTCGGTCAGGAGCCCGGCATCGCCGAGCTCGTCACCCTGTTCGAAGCCCGCGGACCAGAAGTGACCGCGATCGCTGCCGCGGCCGACGCGCTGCGCGCCGCGGTTGTCGGCGACACCGTCACCTGGGTCCACAACCGCAACATCAACTACACCAACGTATGCACGTTCAAATGCCGGTTTTGCGGCTTCTCCAAAGGCCCGCTGTCACTGAACCTGCGCGGCAAACCGTATCTGCTCACCCTCGACGACATCGCCACACGCGCCGCCGAAGCACAACAACTCGGCGCCACCGAAATCACCCTGCAAGGCGGCATCCACCCCGACTTCGACGGCGACTACTACATCGACGTGTGCCGCGCAGTCGCCGACGCCGCACCCGGCATCCACATCCACGGCTTTACCGCGTTGGAGGTCACCGAAGGCGCCAAACGCCTCGGCGAACCACTCGATCAATACCTGCGCCGGCTGATCGCCGTCGGGCTGCGTTCCCTGCCCGGAACGGCGGCCGAGATCCTCGACGACGGCATCCGCGCCATCCTGTGCCCAGACAAAGTCAACACCGAGGAATGGCTCTACGCCCACGAAACTGCCCACCACGTTGGCTTGGCGTCGAACATCACCATCATGTTCGGCTCCGTCGAGCAACCCGTGCACTGGGCCCGTCACCTCGTCGTCACCCGCGACCTGCAAAAGCGCACCGGCGGGTTCACCGAGTTCGTCCCACTGCCGTTCGTACACATGGCCTCGCCGATCTACCTCCAGCGCAAAGCGCGACGCGGGCCGACCTTTCGCGAGACCCTGCTGATGCACGCCGTCGCCCGACTCGCATACAGCGGCCTGATCGACAACATCCAAGCCTCCTGGGTCAAAATCGGCATCGACGGTGTCCGCCAACTCCTTCGTGCCGGTGTCAACGACCTCGGTGGCACCCTGATGAACGAGAACATCTCCCGCGCTGCTGGCGCAACCCACGGCCAAGGACTCCAACCCAACGACTTCACCGACATCGTCGCACCACTCGGCCGGCCACTCACCCAACGAAACACCCTCTACCAGGCAGCCATCACATGCGCCACCGCTTGATCGACACCACCGCAGCGCTCGACGGCAGCCCACCCTGATGGACGAGGCAGAGGCGATGGCCCACGCGGTCGAACACGCCGCCAGTGTTCGGTCGCGAACCTCACCGAACCCTTGGGTCGGGGCTGTCGTGCTCGACGCCAGGGGACGCGTCGTCGGTGTCGGAGCGACCGCGCCGGCAGGTGGTGCGCATGCCGAGGTGATCGCAATCACGGCTGCTGGCGCCGCTACTGTTGGAGCGACGTTGGTGGTGACGTTGGAACCGTGCTCGCACCACGGACGAACCCCGCCGTGCGTCGGCGCGATCGTCGCCGCAGGCATCGCCCGGGTCGTCGTGGGCGTGAACGACCCGGATCGGCGGGTCGCTGGGCGGGGAGTCGCCGGGTTGCGAGCCGCAGGCGTGACCGTTGAGGTCGGCCTTCTCGGCGATCAGGTCACCGCGCAGTTGCGACCGTATCTGCATCACCGCCGGACCGGAAGGCCGTACGTCGTCTGCAAACTCGCCACCACGCTCGACGGTGGCCTCGCCGCGCCTGGCGGTTCCTCCCAATGGATCACCGGCCAGGAAGCGCGAACCGACGCCCATCGTCTGCGTGCCGAGAGCGACGCGATCATCGTAGGTGCCGGCACGATCAGAGCAGACG
>JBDSDH010000199.1:0-19286 GCA_039920665.1 Ilumatobacteraceae bacterium | reverse complement strand
GTCCGGGGCGGGAGATGGGTCGTCGATGTCGCGCTCAGCGGTGTTGCGGCGTCGATGTCGGCGGGGCCAATGGTGTCCCTCGACTCGGATGCGATCGCTTCGCCGCGCGCTCGTGCGGTGGTCCGGGCCGCGCCCGGGTTGGGTCAGCACACCGACGGAGTGCTCGCCGAACTGGGAATCCGGCGATAGGAACAACGGCCGTGTCGCGTCGCCGGATTCTGTACGTCACCGATCTCCACTACCAGGCCAATGGTCGGGTGTACCGCGACGAGGACCTGTTTGTGACGGGTCGACTCGGCGAGCACTTCGACCTCGCGCTGTGCGGACCCACCGTTGCCGAATCTCTGATGGACGGCTTCGATGCGGTGGTCGTCCGCAACAGCGGCCCGGTGATCCATCACCAGCTGGCATACGACTCGTTCCGATCGGCTGCGCTCGATCGGCGCATCCGGGTCTTCAACGAGTTGACCGGCAAAGCCGACATGCTGGGCAAGCAATACCTCGTCGACCTCAGCGCCGCCGGAGCGGCCGTGATTCCGACGATCGACTGCGTCGCCGGTCTGGATCGCCTCCCGGAAGTGGAGGCATACATCACCAAGCCGAAGCTCGGCGCGGACTCGATCGGGATGAGGCGCGTGCCACACGACGAGCTCTCCACGCTCGACCTCGATGGCTCGACGCTTGTCCAGCCGCTGATCGACTTCGTTCACGAGGTCTCGTTCTATGTGGTCGGCGACGAACTCATCTACGCCCTGCATGCGCCGGATCCGCTGCGGCGTTGGGAGTTGCAGCCGTTCGAGCCGTCGTCATCGGACCGCTCGTTTGCTTCGGCGTTCATCGAGTGGAACGACATCCGCTACGGCATCCAACGTGTGGATGCGTGCCGAACGGCGGATGGGCAACTGCTGCTGATGGAGTTGGAGGATCTCAACCCGTATCTCTCCCTCGATGTCGTCGACGCCGACACCCGCGACCGCTTCCTCGATGCGATGCGTCGATCGATCAAAGCACTGATCACGTCGAACTGACGGTGCCGCGCTGGGCACGATTGGCAGATACGATTCGCCGTGCTTTTCAGGCGCCTCTAGCTCAATGGTAGAGCAGTGGACTTTTAATCCATTGGTTCTGGGTTCGAGACCCAGGGGGCGCACCAGACGATTGCCCAGCTCAGATGCTATTTCGAGCGATTTCAGCGCATCCTGGGAGTCGCTCAAAACAGCAAATGTCGCTACGGTGATGCTCCGTAAATTGAGTCTGCGTTTGAGTGAGATGAACCGATTGATTTTCCCGGCGATGGTTCCGATTACCCCGATGGTCGACATGCGCCGAACTCCACCACCACCAGCGGACCAGAGGTCCGGCCCCTCGACCGCCATGCGTGAGACCGGCGACGATCCTCATCGATGAACTCTCGGCCGTAGAACTGGGGCCGGATCACGGGCATGGGCGTCGTTCTGGGCGCTCGTCTCAAGCGCGACGAACGTCGTTCTGTGCGCGCGTTCGGGGTGCATGCACTCACGGCCTTCGACATCGTCGGCATCAGCACTCACACACCCGACATCAACGAGTCGGATGTCTTGCGGGCTAAGACGACAACGCCGAGTAAGCGCCGGCGACAAAGATGACGGCAACGACACCGAGTACCGTGAGCGCAGACCCGACGATCGCTTGGGTGCGACTTCTCGCCTTGGCAGTCAACTGCTGCGGCGCGTACCCACGGCCACCGGACAGGCGCCAGATCTCGGCGCCGCCTGTCGCCACGTCCTTTGCGAGCACTCTCTCGCTTGGTCGCCCGACGTTGGAAGCATTGGTCCACAACGAACCGAGTTCCTCGAACGCCTTCGGGGACAACTGAAGGCCTCTTGCAATGACAATGCCAGGAACGGCGCCCGCGGCGAGCGCAGTGCCGAACGCAGCGCCTGAATCGAATGCGAAGCCGAGGATTCCGACAACGAATCCGACTGCGGACAGGATCCACGCCGGAGCGGTCCCGGTCCACGCCCACGTTGCTGCCGCCGCCAGCGCCGAGTTCGCTGCCTTCGTTGCTTTGCTGTCGAGTACTTGCAAGGACTTGTCGACAATTTCACCGCCGACCAGATCGGAGGTGTAGTTGCGTAAGGCATCGAGCTGATCGGTCGTTCCGACCGCAGTTGTCGACGCTTGGCGCAAGGTAGCCACAGCCTCCTGGCGCAACGCTGCGAGACCGACTTCTCGCTCCACCCCACTGAACCGATCGATCTCTCCACGAGCCGCGCGGAGTTGATCGACGTAGTTGCGCACCACCTCAGCCGAGATTGTCATCAGTCCCCCAAAGTTCGCCTCGCCCGAGCACGATACTCGCTCGGCTCAGATGCGCCTGATGGAGACTGGAGTGGGGCGTTGAGGAGTTGTCTTCACGTCAGTGGTTCTGGTCGGTTGACTCTCGAAGCGCCTGCCGCCCGCTGGTCCGGTTGGTTGAGAACGAAGCGCCAGGCGGCCGGAACCCGTGCCGCAGAGTGACTCGAAAAAGGCTTTCACCAATTTCATCAGGAGTGTCCATCACGGCGACCCAATCCCGTTGAAGCTTGGAGGAATCGTGGCTGTCACGATCGGGATCGACACGCGCAACTGTCACCGGGCTACGGACTGCTCGGTCGCGGCTATGTCGTGACGGATCCGCCGTTGATTGCGATCGTCTGGCCAGTGATCCAGCTCGCTTCGTTGGAAGCGAGGAACGCGCAGGCTGAACCGATGTCTTCGCCCGTGCCGAGGCGGCCGACGGGGACCGAGCGGGCGAGCCTTGCGGTCGCTGCCCGGCCCTGCTCGTCGTCGGCGACATCGTCGTTTTGGATGAGACCGAGCGCGAGGGTGTTCGCGGTGACGCCGTCGCGCGCGCATTCGATCGCGAGGTGCCGCATGAAACTGATGCCGGCGCCTTTCCCGGCGGCATACAGCGACACGCCGATGTTCTGGCCGACGGTTCCGGATCCGGATGAGATGGTGATGACCCGTCCCCAACCCCGATCACACATTCCGTCGATCGTTGCTTTGACGCAGTTGAGGACGCCGTACAGGTTGACGTCGATGTACGGCGCCCATTCAGCGCGCGGCAGGGCTCGAAACTGCACTGCACGCATCGATGGTGGGATGCCGGCGTTGTTGACGAGGATGTCGATCGGCCCGGCTCGCTCGATTGCTGCATCGACGAGCTCCGCGTCGGAAACGTCGAACGGCAAGGATCGAGCATTCTCGCCGAGCGCGATGGCGGCGGCATCGGCGCGTTCCGGGATCAGATCGTTGACGATCACTGTGGCACCTGCGTCGATCAGTACCCGGGCAATGCCGGTGCCGACGCCGCGGCCGGCGCCGGTGACGAGTGCAACTTTGCCGGTCAGATCAAACATCGTCGCCGTCCTCGAGGTCCAGAACGTACGACAGTACTTCGTGACCCGATTCTCGTCACGAGGCGGGCAACCACGCAACCAGTGGACGGACGAGCGACACATCGACGCGGGCGGCCGCCGCAGCGATGCTCCTTGCGTGTCGCGTGGTGCCGCCCTGTGCGAATGGCAGGACACTCAGCACGGCGCGACGGATCCACGACGACACGAGATCGGCGTCACCGGGCTCAGCGGTCGGATCGACCGTTCGGCGGAGCAACAGTTGGACCGCCACGTGTCGCAGTCGCTCCGGATCGATGGTGTGATCACCGGCTTGCTGGCTGCGGTGGACGAGATACGAAGCAACGATGGCCAACTCGTGGCGACCGCGAGCGATCGCGGCGTATGCGCCAGGTGCCAGGCCGGCAGCCATCAACCACGGTGTTCGGCGGGCCAACAGCTTCAACGGACCGACGCGGGTCAGCACCGTCCGAGCGGCGATTGCTGCGGGCGCTCCGGCGAATGGCATCGCGCTGCGCGCCTGCAGCGCGGCGCGCAGTTCGTCGACATCGTGCACGGGTCGTGGATCGGCGATCGAACGTCGCACGATACGAGAGAAAAATGCTTTGGCGGCTGCGTCGAGCTGATCGCCCGGATGTCGTCCGATCGCCCACGACGACCGGGCGAACGACCTCAACACAGCAAGGATCCGGTCGTCGACACCGGTCTCGGAGTCGTTCCCCGATGCTGATGAGCGGTCTGGTTCTGCTGCAGGGGAATCGGCGGGCATCGCCGTTGCCTACCCGGGCGCCTCCCGGGTCAACCTTGTGGGCGCGACGACCATGCGGCGGGTTCCTCACGCAGCGGGTGCCCGCGGATCGTGACCGAGACGGCGGACGTCACGCCGCATTGACACGGTCCCCGCACAGCAAGTAGTGACTGGTTTTCACCGATTGATTTCGTCATCGGCGCGGTTCGAACGGGGAAACATGGATCTGCAGGACACAGGCGTTGCACGAATGGAATGGAAGGGAGCGACGGGTGTGCCCGAAGGTGTCATCGAGGCACTGATGGGACCCGGTGCTCCGTTCGAGATGGTGGTCGAGAACATCCGCGGCATCGACCACAAGGTCTTCGCCCGGCAACCGCGCAACCTGCGAGCCGTTTTCGACGCCTCGGCCAGCCGCCAGGGCCCGAATCCGTTCATGACCGACGGCGACCGCGCCTGGACCCAGAGCGAGGCAATCGCCGATATCGAGTCGATCAGCCGGCTCCTGACCGAGCGGTACGGCATCCGCCGCGGTGACCGGGTCGCGATTCTCTCCGCCAACTCACCGGAGTACGGGTTGACGATGTGGGCGACGCTTTCGATCGGTGCCATCGTCACCAGCTTGAACGGCTGGTGGACCGGCGCCGAGATCGAACACGGCATTGCTCTCACGAGCCCTGCGATCATCCTCGGCGACGGCCCTCGCCTCGCCAGGATCGAGCCTGGCATCGTCGACGACTCGGTGCCGATCGTCTTGCTGAAGGATCTCTACGCCGAAGCGCTCGCCCTGGGATCGGACGGGCGGACATGGTCGATCGACGTCGATCCTGACGACCCTGCGGTGATCCTGTTCACGAGTGGCACCACCGGGCAAGCGAAGGGCGCAACCCTTTCCCACCGCAACATCGCCCACTTCGGTTGGACCAACATGTTGTCGGGGGCGCTCGGCGCGATGACCGCACCGGTCGCGTCATCGGGACCTGCGCCACAGCCCGCATCGATCCTCGCCAGCCCGATGTTCCACGTCTCGGGAATGATCGGGATCTTGATCACCGGTCCCGCGCTGGGGGCCAAACTCGTTTTCCCGAAACCGGGCCGCTGGGATCCGAAGCAACATCTCGAGTTGACTCATGATTACGGTGTCAATGTCTGGAGTGGCGTACCGACCCAGTTCTGGCGGTTGATCACCGACCCGGACTTCGACTCCTACGATCTCAGCGCGCTGCGATCCGTCGGCGGTGGCGGAGCTCCCTTCCCGCCGGAACTCGTGCGAGAACTGCATCGGCTGCTGCCCAACGCTGTACTCGGGAACGGATACGGCATGAGCGAGACGGTCGGCCTCGGCACGATCGCCCGCGGTCAACTGATGGTGGACCATCCCGATTCGGTCGGTGTCGCTCAGCCGAGTGTGGAGGTCGAGATCCGCGGGGCGTCCGGCGAGTTGGTGGCAGTCGGCGAGGTCGGGGAAATCCACCTGAGAACCGCTTGTGTGTTCATCGGCTACTGGAACAACGAGCCGGCGACGAGGGCGGCGATCGACGACGAGGGCTGGTATCGCACCGGTGACTTCGGACGTGTGTACGACGGTCTGTTGCACCTCGAGAGCCGGATGCGAGATCTGATTCTGCGCGGCGGCGAGAACATCTATCCGATCGAGATCGAGAACCGCCTCGTCGAGCACCCTGGCATTCGCGATGCTGCGGTGATCGGTGTCGACCATGTGCAGCTCGGACAGGAGGTCAAGGCGTTCGTCGTGCTCGAGGATGGCGTGGCGATGGAGCCCTCTGAAGTGCAGCGCTGGGCGGCGGAGAAGCTGGCCACCTTCAAGGTGCCGGCGTACGTGACGTTCCGCACCGAGTTGCCCTACACCGAGACCGGCAAACTCCAAAAGCGTCTCCTCGAGGCCGAGGAACAGCCCGGTCGCGAGGTCGACCGGGCGTGACATCGACCGGGCTGCGGTTCGGTTCAGGCGTCGTGCACACTCACGCAGGGACGGCCTGGACCGCTGCCCGACGCAGAGCGCTGTTGGCGTTGTCCGGCATCTCGGTCAGCGGTTGGGCGATCTCTTCCACTGTCGGGCCGTACTGCTCGGCGAGGGGGGCCAACTTGTCGAGATCGAAGTCGTACAGCTTGGCGGCATTGCCCCCGAGGATCTGACGGAGTTCGGTCTCGGGCACGTCGTGGAACACCTGACGCAGATGCTCGCGGGTGTACGGCGGCGTTCCCTCGTCGTGGGGATAGTCGCTGCCCCACATGAACCGGTCGGCCCCCATCTTGTTGCGTGCCGCAGCATCGACGGGCCCGGGGAAGCTGGCGCCGACCCAGCAACTCTGGTTGAAGTACTCCGTCGCCGACTTCGGCAGGGCGTTGTCGGCCGTGTATTTCAACTCGCCGATCTCACCCTTGGCAATCGAGGCGAGGGTCGCGTCGAGCTGCTTCAGCAGGGGTGGGATGCCGGCAGTGGCCGCCTCGGTCATCACGAACCGCATCCGAGGGAACCGTTCGAACACGCCGGACAGCAACATGTGCACGAACGGCCGCATACCGTAGAAGCCGATCTCGGTGATCAAGATCGCCGGTGTCGAGGCGAACGGTCCGTAGTCGGGTGACCCGGAGCCTCCGTGCAGGTTGACGGGAACGTCCAGGTCCTGCAACGCAGCCCAGAGTCGGTCGTAGTCGGGGTGATAGAGCGGCTTGACCCATTTCACGTCAGGAGCAACGGTTGGCAGCAGCACGCCACCGCGCAAACCCTGTTCCTTGATCCACGTCGCGTCGGCAATCGCATCATCGATGTCGTTCAGGAAGAACTGGCCGATGCCCGCCCGGCGTGCCGGCCGGCGGGCACAGAAATCGACCATCCAGCGGTTGTGAGCACGGATCCCGGCCCGACGACGGGCGTAGTCCTCGGCCTTCGGCGGTCCAGCGAACAGGACGAAGCCGGGGAAGAACGGCGGCACGGTGTTCGGGAAGATCACCTCGCCGACGACCCCGTCGGCAAGTTGGTCGCTGTCGCGGCGATCATCGTCCCAGTTGCGGATGCGGAGATCGGTGTCGCGGAGGTCCGACCACGGGTTCTTGTACTTGTTCCGCCATGCGTCGAACTCATCGCGCCATTCCGGATCGAGGTACTCGCGATACTGCTGGTGGCTGCCTCCGGCGTGGGAGTCCGCGGTGATGACGGTGTACCGGGGTGAAGTGTTGGTCATGCCGGTCGTTGTGGTCATAGAAGAGAGAATCATATTCTCGTTCAGACCAGGACAAGAATCTCGGTGCGATTCGTCCCTGACCTCTTTGCGAATGTCGACGGTTACGGCCGAGGAACATCGGGGGGATCGAACTCAGCGAGGATCTCGGTCCCGGAGCGATCGAGGAGGGCACGCACGAGCGGTGGCTCGTACTGGCGTTTGATCGTGACGCCGTAGAAGTTCTCGTAGAGGTCGGGAACCACTGCGTGCTCGACGAGTTGGCCGGAGCGCAGTTCGTCGCGGACCACGATCGTCGGGAGCAGGGCAATGCTGTCCGAATCTCGGGCGAGCAGCCGGAGCAGAGCCATGTCGTCCGCTTCGGCGCGCAGCCGGTAGCGGACCCCGAGTTGCTCGCAGCGCAAATCGAACGAGGTGCGGATGTCGCTGTCGCGGCCGGGCAGCAGCAGCGGAATCCGGGCGATGTCGTCCGGAAATCGGAACGGTTGTGACCGTGGTGGGCCGACCAAACTGACCGGCTGACGGGCAATCCGGCGACAACGCCACGGATCGTTGACGCTGGCGTGCACTCGCTGATTCGACAGCACGATGTCGAGCGAATGCACCCGCAGCCGGGCGAGGAGCTCGGTGAGCGTCGCCGATACCAGCATCAATTCGACGTCGTCGCGTGCAAGGAGGGGCCGGATGAAGTTCTCCTGAAAGTTGCGCGAGGCCGTGGCCACAGCCCCGATCCGGATCACCTGTCGCTGTTCGCTGTGGCCATCACGGAGTACCTCGACCAATTCGTTCCCGGTCGCGAAGATGGTTTCGGCGTACTCGAATGCCAGCCGACCGGCGTCGGTGAGCGCCAGCGTCCGACCGGTGCGGGCGAACAGTTGCTGCTCGAGCTGAGCCTCCAACTGCTTGATCTGGGCCGACAATGCAGACTGCGAAACGTGCAGCTGGGCAGCGGCACGAGTCAGGTTGCCCTCCTTGGCGACGGCCCAGAAGTAGTGAAGATGGTGGAAGTTGAGACGTGACACGCACTGAGACCGTTCTGTTCGCGTGAAGTATTCGTTCGCTAACATATATTGGACGGAACGGATCTGAGCCATCAGGGTGGGAGTCTCCACTGACTGAAGGAATGTCTGCGTGTACCTCATCGGCTCGATCGCAATCCCCGCCTGGCACAGCGTGCTGCTGCTCTCACCGGCGCTGGTTGCCGTGGCCGCCGTCGTTGTCGTGCGATTCGTGGGATCGCTGCGATCAGCATGGACTGTTGCTCGGATCGCCTCGATCGTGATGATGGCAGCAGCCGCCGCTGCGATTGCCGTTCGGGTGCTCGCCGGCGTGCGTTCGGGATGGTTGGTCCGGGCCGACACGCTCGGGGTGATGATGCTCGCCTTGGCGACTTTCGTGGGTTGGGTGGTCGTGCGCTACTCGCAGAACTACTTGAACGGTGACCCCGGAGAGCGCCGCTACATCGGCCGGTTGTTGACCACGCTGGCAGCGGTATGTCTCGTCGCCGTCGCCAACAACCTGATCGTGTTGACGTTGGCGTGGATGGGGACGAGCCTCGCGTTGCACGGCCTGCTCACGTTCTACGGGCACCGTCATGCGGCCGTCGGTGCCGCCCACAAGAAGTTCCTGCTGGCCCGCTGCGCCGACGCGTGCATGCTCGGTGCCGTTGTTGCCTTCTTCGTTGCGTTCGACACCTTTCGGATCGACGGCATCGTCGCTGCCGCAGCGTCCACCTCGTCACTCCCGATGTCGGCCCGGATCGGAATCGCGTTCGTCGGGTTGGCGGCGATCCTGAAGTGTGCCCAACTGCCGTTCCACGGCTGGTTGATCCAGGTGATGGAAGCCCCGACTCCGGTGTCGGCCCTGCTGCACGCCGGCGTCGTCAACCTCGGGGGGTTCGTGTTGCTCCGGTTCGCACCGGTCGTCGACCGGGCGGTCGAGACGCGGACGATGCTCGTGATCGTTGGATCGCTCACGGCTGCGATCGCAGCACTCGTGATGACCACCCGGGTCAGCATCAAAGTCTCGCTGGCCTGGTCGACGTGCGCGCAGATGGGGTTCATGCTGTTGCAGTGCGGCCTCGGCGTCTGGGAAATGGCCCTGCTGCACCTGGCCGCCCACTCCGTCTACAAGGCCAATGCGTTCCTGTCCGCCGGAGGAGCGGTTCGTGACACCCAGCGTCGGCACCTCGCCGGTTCGGTGCTCGCTCCAACCATCACGACCACCGTCGTCGCCACCACCGCGGCAGTTGCCGGCATCATCGTCGTTGGTTGGGTGTGGAGCACGCTGCCGTTCGGTGAGCCGTTGCCGGCGTCGGTGTGGGTACTGGCCGGCGTCGTCGCACTCGCGGTGGTGCCGTTGGTCAGTCCGCTGTCGGGCGCTGCGAAACGCCTTGTCCAACCGGCGACGATCGCTGCCGCAGTCGCTGTTCCGGTGGTCTACATCGGTCTCCACGAGATCCTCGGACAGTTGGTGCCACACGGCGCCGCAGCGCCCCTCGGGCTCCTGATCATCGTCGCCGTTGCTCTCGCCGCCACCTTCGTGGTCCAGTCGCTGTGCATGATCAAGCCGATGGGCACCGTGGTCCAGAGGCTGTACCCGTGGATCTACGGCGGACTGTTCCTCGACGAGACGTTCACCAGATTGGCGTTCCGGGTCTGGCCGCCACCGACGCCAGGGCACGATCCGTCGCCGCTGCCCCGTGCGGCGTCACCGATCGTGAACAGGACTCCTCGCCCGCAGTCCGAGCATCCGCCAATCGCACGAATCCAGCACGCTCCCATCTCGATCGGACCCGTCTCATGACCAACGTCGCCGAATCCGTCCCCGTCTCGATTGCCGATCTCCTCACCATTGCGTGCGACCGGATCGCACCGACCTGGCCGCTCGATCAGTTCATCGCCGTCAACCCCTACTGGGGCTGGAGAGGTCGGAACATCACCGACGCGGCCGCAGCATTGTCGGTGCTCGCTGGGACCGAACTCACCATGCCTCGTTCGTGGTTCCGCAGCGAGCGGGCGGCCGGCCGGATCGATGATCACCAGATCGACGCGGTCGCAACGCTGGCCGGCGACGTCGGTCTGGCCGATCTCGTCCGGGCCGTTCTCGATCAGCCATCTGGGGTCGGCGGGCAGGGACACGACGACACCCGGGCTGGTCATCATCGGGCAGCGCTGATCACCGATCTGTGTGATGCCGGTTCCGGACCCCGGCGTGGCCAGACGTGGACCAATCTCGTCATCCATCAGATCAGCCAGCACTGCGCCGCCCACTTCGACCACGAACAGGGTTCGTGGCACCCTTCGCCGGAGGGCTGCCTGTTCAGCAGCTGGCAGAACCTGTTGGCCACCGATCACGGCATCCCGTGGCGTCGCGGAAAGTCGTGGGCGCGGTCACAACTCGCCCTGCTCGAGGACGATCCGAACGCTGCAATTTCGTCGATGCTCGACGCGCTCGGGATTCCCGGAGCCGGCCGGACCGCGTACCTCACGTCGTTGTTGCTGTCGGTCAACGGATGGGCGGCATGGTGTGCCTTCAATCGCTTCCAGGCCGGTCTCTCCGGCGGCGACAATGACGACATCGTGGATCTCGCCGCGATCCGGCTGGCGTGGGAATGGTTGTTGCTCGGCGATGATGACGGACTCGTCGGGTCGTCGCTGCTCGCCGACTGGGCGGCATCGTGGACCGACGTCCCGTCCCGGTCGGCAGCAGTCGCTGCCGACCAGCAGGTCGACTGGCTGCTGCAAGCCGCCGCCGAACGGACCTACCAGGCCGACATCATCACCGGACTGGCACATGCTCCGATGGTTGCTATCGAACCACCAGCGGTGCAGGCCGTGTTCTGTCTCGACGTCCGCTCCGAGCGGTTCCGTCGGTCACTCGAGTCGATGTCGCCGACCGTGCAGACACGCGGGTTCGCCGGGTTCTTCGGGATGCCGATTTCGTACACCCCGGTCGGCAGCGCGCTCACTCGTCCTCAGTTGCCGGGTCTGTTGTCTCCGGCGCTCAACGTCACCGAGCGGTCGATTTCTTCGGCGGGTGCCGCGGGAACCGATGGCCCGGCGGAAGCTCGCGCCGCGTTGGCCGCGCAACGCTCGGCTCGGCTCGATCGCCGCGAGCGCTGGGACCTGTTCCGCTCGGCACCGTCGTCGGTGTTCACCTTCGTCGAGTCGACGGGGCTGATCTACGGACCGAAACTGGTCGAACACAGCCTGGCCAACGACCATTCGGCGCCTCGCTGGGAGAACGAAGGATTGAGCAAGCGTTCGATCGACTCGCTGCGCGTTGGGCTCGACCTGGTCGACGACGATCCCG
This sequence comes from Ilumatobacteraceae bacterium, assembly GCA_039920665.1. Classification (GTDB taxonomy): domain Bacteria; phylum Actinomycetota; class Acidimicrobiia; order Acidimicrobiales; family Ilumatobacteraceae; genus WLMZ01. The sequence goes on along the minus strand of JBDSDH010000199.1, from coordinate 7,641 downwards.
CCGCCGCAGCAGCGATCGCCCACGGCGTGCTCCGAACGATGGGACTCAGCAGCGGGTTCGCTCCGATCGTGTTGATCTGCGGGCATGGCAGCCACACCACCAACAATCCTCACGCTGCGGGACTCGACTGTGGCGCATGCGGCGGCCAACCCGGTGATGTCAACGCCCGGGTGTTCGCCGATCTGCTCAACGATCCAACCGTCCGTCAGCATCTCGCGACGCTCGGTATCGACGTGCCCGCAACGACGTGGTTCGCTCCGGCGATTCACAACACCACGACCGATCAGGTGACGATCTTCGACACCGACGGTGCTCCGGAAGCCTTGCTTCCGGCCCTCGATCAGCTCCGGCAGTGGTTGGAGGCAGCAGGGGAGCGCACCCGTGCCGAACGCAGTGCAAGTCTCGGGCTCGGCCATCTGGCCGATCGGCCGAAACAACTGAAGCGGGCGATTCTCGAACGGGCCAACGACTGGTCCCAGGTGCGTCCGGAGTGGGGCCTCGCCGGCAATGCGTCGTTCATCATCGCTCCCCGCCAGAGGTCGCGACACATGGATCTCGGCGGACGGACGTTCCTCCAGGACTACGACTGGACGCTCGATGCCGACGCCTCGGTCCTGACTGCGATCATGACCGCTCCGATGATCGTGGCCAATTGGATCAGCACCCAGTACAACGCGTCGACGGTGGACAACCAGCGTTACGGCAGTGGTAACAAGGTCCTCCACAACGTGGTCGGTGGACGGATCGGTGTGTTCGAGGGCAACGGCGGTGATCTCCGGATCGGTCTGGCCGAACAGTCGCTGCACGACGGACGCGAGCTGTTCCACCGTCCGCTGCGGCTCTCGGTGTTCATCGAAGCAGCGCGGGCTTCACTCGATTCGGTGATCGCCGACCAGCCCATCGTTCACGACTTGATCGCCAACGGCTGGCTCCACCTGCTCCGGATCGACCCCGAGAGCGGCGCAGTCGAACGCTGGGCCTCCGGAGGTTGGCTGACTGCTTGATGACCGCTGGCCGGCTGCTTGATGGCTGCTTGACGGCTGGTTGACGGCTGGTTGACGGCTGCCTGACCCGAGGCCCCGTCGGCCGCAAGAACGAGGCCGGTGTCAGCCTGCAGACGTACGCCCAGCGGCATGTCGCGAATCATCGCTGGGGCGACGACTCGTGGCTCACGAAAGACGAATGTCGAGAGATCAACTTCGATCTCACGTGAGGAACCGACATGACTGTCACCATCAGCGAAACACCGAGCCGTCTCGCTCATTTCCCGGCCCGATCCGTTCCGCCGAACCCCTCGCCGTGCGCCGCCGCGACGGTTCGGAATGCGGTCAAGGTCTACGGAAAGGGTGACACCGAGGTTCGGGCGCTCGACGGAGTGTCCGTCGAGTTCATGGCCGGCGAGTTCACCGCGATCATGGGGCCGTCCGGTTCTGGGAAGTCTACGCTGATGCACAGCACCGCCGGCCTCGACCAACTCACATCCGGCACCGTGCTGATCGGTGAGACGGACATCTCCAGCCTGAATGACCGCCGTCTCACCCAATTGCGTCGGGACCGGATTGGCTTCATCTTCCAATCGTTCAACCTCGTCCCCACGCTCACGGCAGCTGAGAACATCAGCCTTCCGGCGAAATTGGCCGGGCGCAAGATCGACCCCGAGTGGTTCGCCCAAGCTGTTCGCGCTGTTGGATTGGAGAAGCGATTGAAGCACCGACCGTCTGAGTTGTCGGGTGGTCAGCAGCAGCGGGTTGCCGTTGCTCGTGCCCTTGCCTCACGCCCGGAGATCATCTTCGCGGACGAACCGACCGGAAACCTGGACTCGCTCGCCGCAGCCGAAATCTTGTCGTTCATGCGTTCTGCTGTCCGTGATCTCGGCCAGACGATCGTGATGGTGACCCACGATCCGGTCGCTGCTTCCTACGCCGACCGGGCTGTGTTCCTCGTCGACGGGCGCATCGTCGACGACCTCGACAAGCCGACCACGACTTCTGTCCTCGACCGCGTTCGTCGTCTGGGTTCGTGATCGCGATGTTCACCATGACCATCAACGAGCTCGCTTCACGCAAGCTGCGTCTGCTCACGACAGCATTCGCGATCCTCCTCGGTGTCGCCTTCATTTCCGGCACCTTGATCTTCACCGACACCGTCGGCGCCACCTTCGACACGGTGCTCGCCGATGTCGATGCGGGCGTCGATGCGTATGTCCGCACGCCGAGCGACATCAACGCCGGTTATGGACAGGGCCCGCGGCTGGATGCCTCGATCGCCGACACGGTCGCCGCTGTCGACGGCGTCGATCGGGTCGCGCTCCGGATCAACGGCTATGCGCGACTCGTCGGCCGTGACAGCGCACCGGTCGGTGACATCACCGGCGGTCCTGCGCTCGGGATGAACTGGGTCACCGTCGACGAGCTCAACCCCTGGGTGATCTCGAGCGGCCGACCACCGGCGAAAGACGACGAGATCGTGATCGATCAGCAGAGCGCCGAGACTGCCGGCTACAGGCCTGGCGACGTGGTGACCGTACTGACGAAGGGTCCCCAGCGCGAGTTCACCATCGCCGGTGTCGCCAGGTTCGGCGAGCTCGACTCGCCCGCCGGCGCCGCCGTGGTGCTGTTCACCGACGTCACCGCCGCAGAGGTATTGGCCTCACCGGACGAGGCCAGCGCGATCGCCGTGACCGCCGAGGACGGTGTGTCCCAGCAAGCTCTGGCAACAGCCATTTCTGCTGTCCTGGTCAGTGATGTCGAGGTGATCACCGGCGCTGAGCTGATCTCGGAGAACCAGGCATCACTCGCCGCCGACTTCGCCGGGTTCAGCACGGTCCTGCTCTGTTTGGCCATGGTTGCCGTGTTCGTCGGCGCGTTCATCATCAACAACACCTTCTCCATCACCGTCGCTCAACGCACAAGGGACATGGCACTGCTGCGGGCCGTCGGCGCCTCTGGCCGCCAAGTCCAACTCTGCGTCATGATGGAGGCGGTCGTCATCGGTGTTGTCGCATCCGCAGCTGGCCTGGCTGCTGGCATCGGCGTCGCAGGCGGCCTCGAGAGTCTGATGTCGCAGTTCGGCGTCGATGTCCCACCCGGACCCTCGGTGATCAGTGGCACGTCGCTTGCGGTGGCGTTCGGAGTCGGTGTGTTGATCACCACCCTGTCCGCCTGGCTCCCAGCTCGCCGTGCCGCGAAGATCGCGCCGATCGAGGCGATGCGTTCGGTCAGCGTCGACGACTCCGCAGGATCCGCGCGGCGGACGATTCTGGGCGTGACCGTGTCCGCGATCGGTGTCGGTGCCGTACTGACCGGGCTCTCGCTCGACGAGATCACAGTGCTCGGTTCAGGTGCATTGACGATGTTCGCCGGTGTGGTTGTCCTCGGTCCCGTACTCGCCAGACCAGCTGCTCACCTGCTCGGTTGGCCGCTCCGGCTGCGGGGTGTCAGCGGCGAGATCGCGACCCGAAATGCGATGCTCAGCCCGAAACGCACCTCCCGAACCGCGGCAGCTCTGATGATCGGTGTCGCCCTGGTGGGATTCATCACCGTCTTCGCCTCGTCGACAAAGGCTTCGATCGCTGGAAGCCTCGACGACGAGTTCGTCGGTACACACATCATCGGCGATGGTGGTGACGACAACGCGACGGGCCTCAGCCCGACACTCGCCGACCAGCTCCGAGCCCAACCTGGTGTCGACATCGTCTCCCAGGCACGACTTGCGCCGGCAGTGGTCAACGGATCCGCCACGGACAACTTCTACGCGTTCGATGCGACCACGGTCGACTCGTTGTTCCGGCTGGGTCACGTCGATGGAGACCTCGACTCACTCGGTGACGACGGCATCGCGGTGTCGGCGACATACGCCAAGGACAATGCCTTGACCGTCGGATCGAGCGTGCCGGTCACGTTCATCGGCAGCGCCTCCACATTCGCCGTCCGAGCGATCTACTCGTCCGGCGCCCTCTGGGTCGGGGACAACTTCGTCGATCTCGGCGCGTTCACCGCCAACGGGTTGGACGAACTCGACTACCGAATCTATGTCTCCGGCGATTCAGAGGCGATCGCGACAGCAGCGGCTGCGGATCCCTCGGCCATGGTGCAGGACCGAGCCGAGTTCCTCGACAGCAAGAACGCGAGCATCGATCAGATCCTCGGACTGTTCTCCGTCATGCTCGCCCTGGCGGTCTTCATCGCACTGCTCGGGATCGCCAACACGCTCGCCCTGTCCATCGGAGAACGCCAGCGCGAACTCGGCCTGATGCGAGCGGTCGGCATGGCCCGAGCCCAGACCCGGTCGATGGTCCGCTGGGAAGCCGTCATCGTCGCCGTGTTCGGCAGCATTCTCGGCCTGGCCATCGGAACCTTCTTCGGCTGGGCCGTGGTCCAAGCGCTCGCCGATGAAGGCATCGACACCCTCAGCGTGCCGCTCACCCCGCTTGCGGCAATCACCCTCATCGCCGCGGCCGCCGGAGCGATTGCGGCGGTCCTGCCCGCACGTCGGGCCGCTCGACTCGATGTGCTCGCTGCACTGGCGAGTCACTGAACTGGCGTGTCGCTGACCCGCTGGAGCAACCGATGACCGAGACGTCAGTTTGTTCGCCGGGATTGCTTGGCCTCAGCGAGGTTCAGGGAGTCGAACGAGATCGTCCCGGCGACGATCTCCTCGGCAACCCGGGTCAGCTGCATGTTGTGGGTACGGGCGTGGTGGCGGATCAGATTGAACGCCGCTGCCATGTCGATCCCGCCCCGTTCGCGCAACATCCCTTTTGCCTGCTCGATGAGAACACGACTGTCGAGGGCGTGCTGGAGTTGGAGGTCTCGGACCCGAGTCTCGCGAGTGGCCTGGTCCTGCAGGATCGCAACGCTGGCGACGTCGGCCAAGGCCTGCGCGAGTTGGATGTCGGCTGCCGGCATTGGACCTGGATATGTCTTGAACAGGTTCATCGCCCCGATGACGCTGTCGCGCAGTCGGAGTGGGAGCGCGTACACGCACTCGAACCCGGCGCCCACCGCGTATGGCGTGAACCTCGGCCAGCGTTCGACGGCGTCTCTCAACGCCGTACAGCTCACCGGCTGTCCTGACGTGAACGCTTCGACGCACGGACCCTGTTCGTTCTGCAGTTGGAACAGCTCGAGCAGGCGCGCTTGCTCGTTGGACGCAGCCATCACCCGCAGGTTCCCGTCTGTGTCTGCAAGCAGGATCCCGACGGCGTCGACTTCGACGAGTTCGACACATCGATCAGCCAACATCGTCAACAAATCGATGATGTCGAAGTCGGCAACGAGGGTGTCGGCGAGCTGGAGGAATGTTTGGGAGAGAAGAATTTCGCGGGGCATCTGGTCGGCCTTTCACATCGGCAGGAGCTAGTCGGGGGAACCGGTCGTGCGGTCATCGTTGAGCCACAACTCGTGAGCCACGATCTGTTGGGCTACGTCGGCAACAGGTTGGTCAGTGGCAAAGGCATGGGCGCGAATGCGCACGAGGGCCTCGGCGACGTTGATGTCGAGTTGGACAGCGAGCATCCCTGACGCTTGGTGAACCTCGGCTCGATACGCGCTGGCATCGGTCAAGTCGTTGCTCAACAATTGCGGGTTGCTGCGGGATTGGATCGACATCATCGTCTGGGCGAGGACGTCCGCAACCACCAGGCTGTCGGCCGTCTGCTCGTCGCTGAGTGAGCCGGCGGCGTCCTGATAGAGCGTGAGCACGCCGATGCGGGCACCGCCGACGCTGAGTGGAAACGCGAAGACCCCGCACGCCCCCAATTCGACCGCGGACGGGGTGTAGGTCGGCCAACGGCCCGATCGTCGGCTTTCGAGATCCGACTCCGACACTGGTCGACCGGTGTCGAACGCGTCACGACAAGGCCCTTCACCGAGGGAGAATTGCAGATCTTCGAGCCGGCCCATCCGCGCATCGGACGAACACACCGGGCCGCTGTTGCGGCCGCTCATGATCGTCACGCCGGCACCCGACACGTCGAGGATCTCGACGCACGCGCTGCACAAGCGTGCGGCTGGAACCTCTGACGCCTGTCGAGCAAACGCAACGCCGATCCGGATTGCTCGTTCGTCGCTCACTCGCACCGCCAATCCACAGGCAGCAGCGGCGTGAGCCGGGGCGTTGGGGTGCATCGCACCCTTTGGGGCAACGGTGAAATCATCGGCCCTCCTCGGTCGTCACTGCAGCACTTCGTCAGATCGGTCGCCGAGGGCCAGAGCAACTACGCCCACACCGTAGCGCCCGATCAGTGATTCCGTTTTCGGAGGTGGCGGCCGAAACGGTGTTCGGCGCGCCGCGAGGTCTCGTGATCGGTCGTTCGAGGAAATGTTCCCGGCGCGCTCGCCGTACTCCTCCGTAGGGGCTATGTTCCTGCGATGGAGAGCACGATGCTCACCGTTGCGTTGCTCCAGACCCTGGTTGCGCCTGACCGCCCATGGAGGTGCAGCGTGGCCCAGGAATTGAGCATTCGATCACCGCAGTGGTCCGACGGAGGCGAGTATTTCTCGGTCCGCGGTCGGCTCGACGACCCGACCCATGTCGTCGAGATAACGGGGGAACTCGATGTTGCCCACCGTGACGTAGCGGTTCATGCGTGCACATTGCCCGGTCACGTGGACGTGGTCGTCGATCTGACGAATCTGACGTTCATGGACTGCGCCGGGTACGGCGCCTTGGTCCAGGCCCGAACGATCCTCGCCGGCGTCGGCGGCTCGTTGTCGCTGTCCGGCCCTGTCGGGGAGCCACTCCGGCTGCTCTCGCTCCTCGATCAAGAGTGGCGCGAGCCGTCGCAGTCGTCAGTGGATCGCACCCCGATTCCGCCGCACGACCTGGCTGAGTCGCCGTGAGCGAATTCGTCCACGCTGGGGCACCGGAACCTGCACCGGCATCGGCACAAGGACAGCTCACACGGAGTCCTTCTGCCAACGATCGTCTGCGCGACACCATTGCTCGGTGGGGTGTGGCGCTCGAACTCGGCGACATCGCCGAAGTCGCTCGGATCGTGCGGCAAAGCCATGACGACCGCAACGAAATTGACGAGACCGGACGCATCGGCCCGATGATGGGCCGTGCTGGCCCGACAACCGAGACGAGTGGTCTCCGATGAATGCCGACCGAAAGCGAGCGACACGATGAGTAACGACGAGCCCGCGACTGACCCGAATTGAACTCGTGAACAGAGTCGGAGGTCCTACTGCCCGTTCGTCGGGGCGAGTGGCTTGCGGCTGAGGGAGCGGCGGCCAGAGAGCGACCATGCCGCGACGGGCGCAACGGCGGCCCCGAAAAGCGGCCACGTCGAAGTGCCCAGCGCAGCTGCGATCGCTGCACCGGCGACGTAGGCGAACAGGACGGCAGTGAGCACAGCGATCGTGATCCGTCGCCGCATCGCACCGGGGCGTTGTGCTCGCCGGAGGGCGAGCGCAATCTTCTCGCCGAGCCGGACAACGGCGCCAGTACCGAACGTGGTCGAGACTGCGACAATCCCGACGCGTCTCAGTGCGACGGCCTGGAGACCCATTGCCACGGTTGCCAGAATCACCACGGGATAGTCGATCGCCTCCATCGAGGGCGAGTAGTGGACTCCGAGGCCGACGATGCTGAACGCGACGGCCAGGAGCAAAGTGGTCTCGAGATAGAGCAGGGCGG
>JBDSDH010000198.1:0-21504 GCA_039920665.1 Ilumatobacteraceae bacterium | reverse complement strand
GCTCGCCGTTGACTTCGCCGACCAACCGTTCGATCGTCTGGCGCTCCTCGACGTAGCTGTCGACTCCCTCACGCCCCGGCACGGCGATCTGGACCAAGACCACGTCGGGGTTCTCGGGGACACCCTTCGAGCGACGCCGAAGCAGATCGCCGAAGCTGGCCAAGCGGAGATCGATGCCCTTGGTGTAGTCCAACCGGTCGACACCGAGAAAGATCGCAGCGGGATTGCCGAGCCGATTACGCAACCGTCGGACCCGTTCGGGGATGTCGCTCTGGTGACTCATCGAGGCGATCTCGCCGGAGTCGATGCTGATCGGGAACGTACCCACTCGCACGGTTCGGCCGTTCGGCAGCACGAGCACGTCGGGGTCGGCATCACTCTCGGCTGCGCCGAGCAATCGCTTGGCGATCGCGACGAAATTGTCGGCGCCGACGCTGCGTTGAAAGCCGAGCAGATCGGCGCCGACCAATCCGTCGAGAATTTCTTCTCGCCAGGGCATCCGCATGAACAACTCTTGCGGGGGAAACGGGATGTGCAGGAAGAACCCGATCGACACATCCGGTCGCAGCGTTCGCAACATCGCCGGCATCAGCAGCAGGTGATAGTCGTGAATCCAGATCGTGGCTCCTGGTGCAGCCGCTCCCGCCGCTGCTGCAGCAAAACGTGCATTGACTTCGCGGTACACCGCCCAGCTCTCTGGATCGAATATCGAATCACGAATCGCGTCGTGGAACAGCGGCCACAGCGCCCCGTTCGAGATCCGTTCGTAGTGATGCAGAAACTCGTCCGACGAGAGGGGAACGGCGACGAGCTCGATCCCATCGAGATCGTGGAGGTCACCGGCCTCGGCGAGGTCCGGTCCGAACGTGTGCGGGTCCTGGGCGGGCTCGATCGTGTCGCCGTTCCATCCAACCCATGATCCCTTGCGACCGCTGAGCACACCCATCATCGCCCGCACCAATCCGCCAGGGCTGGTCGCCCATTGGTCGCCGACTCGGTGGACGGGCAGACGGTTGGCGACCACGACCAGGTCACTGCGACGTGCGTCGTCGACGGGTGGGACATCGATCGCTACTGCTGAGGGCATACGGCGTTTCCGTACCCCCGCTCGGCCGCGCTCAGTCGAATTCCGGTGTGACACGTTTGCCGACGGCATCTCGGCGGTAGGGCCACGCAACGTCCGTCGACCGAAAGCACCCACATCTCATGGCCAAGTCATCATCAACGTCATCATCGAAGTCATCATCGAAGTCCTCATCGAAGTCCTCATCGACAGGATCATCGACACCCCGTTCCAGCAGCGGCGGCGAGATCCACCAGACTGCCGGATCCGGGGTCGACACGCTCACCACCCAGCAGGGCATCCCCGTCTCGGACCACCAGAACACGCTCCGGATCGGCGATCGGGGTCCGGCCGCTCTCGAAGACTTCGTGATGCGGGAGAAAATCTTCCACTTCGATCACGAGCGCATCCCGGAGCGGGTCGTTCACGCTCGGGGATACGGCGCGAAGGGTTACTTCGAGACGATCGATCCCCTGACCGACGTCACCAAGGCCCACCTGTTTCAGAACAAAGGTCAAAGGACCGAGGTCTTCGTGCGCTTCTCCACTGTGGCCGGCAGTCAGGGATCATCGGACCTGGCCCGCGACGTGCGCGGGTTTGCCGTCAAGTTCTACACGAAGCAGGGAAATTGGGACCTCGTCGGCAACAACATGCCGGTGTTCTTCATTCAGGACGCGATGAAGTTCCCCGACCTGGTCCACGCCGCCAAGGCCGAGCCGGACAGCGGGTTCCCACAGGCGCAGACCGCACACGACAACTTCTGGGACTTCATCTCACTGATGCCTGAGGCCGCGCACATGGTTATGTGGATCATGTCCGACCGAGCGATCCCGCGTTCGTTCCGGTTCATGGAGGGCTTCGGGGTCCACACGTTCCGGTTCGTCGATTCCGACGGCCGTTCGACCTACGTCAAGTTCCACTGGAAGCCGAAGCTCGGCATGCAGTCCGTGATGTGGAACGAGGCCGTCAAGATCAACGGTGCAGATCCGGACTTCCACCGCCGAGATCTGTGGAACGCAATCAATTCCGGTGCGTTCCCGGAGTGGGAACTCGGTGTGCAGTTGTTCGACGACGAGTTCGCCGATCGGTTCGAATTCGACGTGCTCGATGCCACGAAGTTGATACCCGAGGAAGTACTGCCGATTCGCATCGTCGGACGGATGGTGCTGAACCAGACCGTCGACAACTTCTTCGCCGAGACCGAGCAGGTCGCGTTCTGCACCTCCAACATCGTGCCCGGCATCGACTTCACCAACGATCCGCTGCTCCAAGGTCGCAACTTCTCCTACCTCGACACCCAGTTGAAGCGGCTCGGCTCACCCAACTTCAGCCAGTTGCCCGTCAACGCGCCACGCTGTCCCATGGCCCACTTCCAACAGGACGGCCATATGACGACACGCAACCCGGTCGGGCGGGCGAACTACGAACCGAACTCATTTGGTCTCGCCGGTGGTCCGCGTGAGGACCCCGTCAACGGGTTTCAGAGTTTTGTCGCAACGGAGAGTGGCAACACCCGTCGGATTCGGGCGGAGTCGTTCGCCGACCACTACAGCCAAGGTCGGCAGTTCTACCGGAGCCAGACACCGCTCGAACAGGATCACATCGCCGAAGCGCTCGTGTTCGAATTGTCCAAGGTCCTGATCCCGGCCATCCGTGAACGAGTCGTCGCCAGCATCGCGAACATCGACGACCGGCTCGCCACCGCCGTGGCCGACGGTCTCGGGATGCCAGCGGTGCCCGCGCGGCTGACTCCGGCCGTCGAGCCGCGTGATGATCTCGCTCTCTCGCCGGCGCTCAGCATGCTCAACAATCCCCCCGGCACGTTCCAGGGCCGTCGGGTCGGGGCAATCGTCACCAATGGCACCGACGCAAAGGCGTTGGTTGCGCTGCGTCGAGCCCTGTCGAGCGCCAAGGCTGATCTGGTCTTGATCGCGCCGACGGTCATGGGCATCGCCGACAGCGAGGGTAATCCGCTGCTGATCGACGAGAAGATCGATGGCGGGCCGTCGGTGTTGTTCGATGCCGTCGCGCTGCTGCCGGCCGCCGATGCCGTCGCCGCACTGAAGCGCCAACCAGCGATGCGCGACTTCCTCAGCGATGCTCATGCGCACTGCAAGTTCATCGGGTTCAACGATGCGTCGGTGGCTCTGCTCGACAGCGTTGGTCTGACCGAGCGAGACGGCGGCTTCACGCGAATCGACGGCACGCCGAAGACGGCCAAGGCATTCGTTGCGGCCTGCGCGGACCTCCGCTACTGGGCCAGAGCCGAGATGGACTGACGACTCGGCTTCAGAGGTGCTCGCTGGTCGTGTTCGACGTCTGGGTCGCCACACCGACTGCCCTCCACGTCGCATCCACCGCGCGAGCCTTGCGGAACACCAGACCCTGCATCTCCACCGGCTCGGCGAGGGTGATTTCCGGCAGTCGATCGAGAACGGCCACGACTGCGGCCCGCGTCTGCATCCTCGCCAACTGGGCACCGATGCAGGCGTGGGGTCCCTGGGCGAACGCGAGGTGCGAGCGCGAGTTGACTCGTCTCACGTCGAATCGATCCGGGTCCGGATAGGCGCCTGGATCACGATTTGCGGCAGACAGGGAGACGATGACGAGGTCGCCGGCGCGCACCGACGCGCCGCCGATTTCGACATCGCAGGTGGCATACCGATCCACCCGCGCCGCTGCCGGCTCGAGCCGAAGCGACTCCTCGACGGCAGCATCGATCAGCGAACGGTCGGCTGCGACCGCTGCCAACTGGTCGGGCGCGGCGAGGAGATGCCCGAGCAGGTTGGCCGTCATCCCTTCGCTGGTCTCGATGCCACCGAACAGAAACACGGCTGCGTTGGCCACTAATTCTTCGGACGACAGCAGCGTCGCAGCATCTGCGAGGACCGACCCTGGCTGGCGAACCGCTGCCTGGAGCGCGACTCCGAGGTCGCCGAACGCGTCGAGCGCGCCGGGGTCGACCGGGCCGCCCTGCGACACCACCTCGACTGCCGCGACGATCCGGTCGTACCAACCCAGCAAGTCGGTCGTGCTCAAATCGTCGAGTCCGAGCGACATCGCAACAACCGCCACGGCGAGCGGACCGGCGAGGCCTCGGCGCAATTCGCCGTAGCCGGTGGGCGCGAGCGCTTCCACGAGTTCGGTTGCCGCCGAGATGATCCGGTCGCCAGAGCGGCTCACCACCTCGGTCGGTCGATAGGCGGCGACAAAGGGATCACGATGGCGAGAGTGCTCGGCGCCATCGAGCGACAACATGCTCGGTCCGATCACTTGGGCGGTACTGAACCGTGGGTCGTCGACCGTGAACGTCGCGGCGTCGCGCATCACCGCAACCGCAACCTCTCGGGTGCTGACCACCCATCCGTCGAGGACGGGCACCCACACCACGTCACCGATTGCCCGGATCAACGACATTTCGTTGTGATGATCGCGGATCAGAGCGTCGACGGGGACTTCGCACCGAGGCGATCGGAATGACATCCGCTGGACTCTACAAGCGCGGCCACATGGCGAACACACGTTTGACTGTGCCAGAATCTTCACGCCGCGGGTTTGCAGGCCCGAGGCGTGAAGAGCGTTCTGACGATGATCACCACCCGACAGTTGGTCCGCCGATTCGGCGACCAGGAAGCCGTCGCCGGCGTCGACCTCGATGTGCCCGCCGGCGAGATCTACGGGTTCCTCGGGCCCAACGGTGCCGGCAAGTCAACCACGGTCCGGATGCTGTGCACGCTGCTGTCGATCACCGGCGGTGAGGCCACCGTCGCCGGATTCGACGTCGCCACCCAGCCCGGAGAGGTCCGGCTGCGGATCGGCGTTGCGCTCCAGGAGGCGTCGCTCGATCCCAAGCAGACCGGTCGCGAACTGCTCAATCTGCACGCTCGCCTGTACGGCTTGTCGAAGTCGGATGCCACTCGGCGGGTCGCCGAACTCGAACGATTGGTCGACATCGGCGACGCTCTCGATCGACGGATCGGCGGTTACTCGGGCGGGATGCGGCGACGTCTCGATCTCGCCGCCTCGCTGCTGCACGAACCGAACATCTTGTTCCTCGATGAGCCCACCACGGGGCTCGACCCCGTCAGCCGGGCAGCGGTGTGGGAGGAAGTGCGCCGGCTCAACACCGAACTCGGGATGATCATCTTCCTGACGACCCAGTACCTCGAAGAAGCCGACGAACTCGCCCACCGAGTCGGCATCATCAACGACGGCAAGATCGTCGCCGAAGGAACGCCCGCAGAGCTCAAGCGACGGGTCGGCGCGGACGTGGTGGTCGCTTCCATCTCCGGCGATGCGACGGCTGCCTGCGCAGCACTGCGCGACGTGGATGGCGTCAGCAGCGTCGAGCAGCACGGTGACGAGCTCACGATCGCCGTCGACGACGGGCCGGCCTTGCTGTCACCCGTCGCGGTCGCGCTGTCCTCCCAGAACGTCAAGGTGCTCGGCCTCACCCTGCGCACACCCACACTCGACGATGTCTTCCTCGATGTCACCGGGAACCGGATGAAGGCGAGCGCAGCGTGACCGCCACCACTCCCACCAATCCCATCGCCATATACGCACGCCGTGCCGAGTCGGCGGTCACGCTGGCCCGACCCAGTGGTCTGGTCCGCAATGTCCGCACGGTGCAGGGCGACTACAAAGCGTTCCAACTGCCGAGCGCAGTGATCTTTGCGGTCACGGGCATCAGCCGGGCCGGTTCGTTGGTGATGGACATCCAGGACGGGTACTTCGACCGCCTGTTGCTCACCCCGGTACGCCGCATCGCGCTCCTCTTGGGGCTGCTCGCGGCCGACCTCGTCCAGACGATTCTGTTGACGATCCCGGTCATCGGCGTGGCATTGGCGATCGGTGTCCGATTCGACACCGGCATCCTCGGCATCGTCGTCTTCATTCTGATGGCATCGCTGTGGGCCATCGCGTTCAGCGGGTTCATCTACGCGATCGCATTGAAGACGGGAAGCCCCACCGCGGTTGGCCAGAGCTTCATCCTGTTTTTCCCGTTTGCGTTCCTGACCACCTCGTCGGTGCCTCAGAGCGTGATGACCGGTTGGCTCGCCGCAGTGGTTCCGTGGAACCCACTGACCTATTTGTTCGAAGGCTTCCGCTCGCTGGTCACCGGCGGCTGGGAAGCCCGGCCACTGCTGGTCGGATTCCTCGCGATCGCTGGAACCGCGACGGTCAGCATGAGTGTCTGCATGGCGACGTTGCGGGGCCGTGTGAAGCGCGGCTGACGCTCAGTTCGTGCGCGAGCAGCGGTCGTCGTCGGTCTCGTCATCGAACAAAATGTCGTCGCCGAACGAGCCGAAGTACTCAAACGGTTCTGCGGCGTGATCGCGGTGGCCACAGGCATTGAACCGTTCGACTGTTGTTGTGAGGAAGCTCATCGATACATCCTGATCTGGTTGACATGTCCACTCTGTCCAGGATCATCCAGATTCCAAACGTGTCCGTCGGCACGCATGGCGACACATCAGGCGACCGTACGGAGATACCCACGGGTAACGGGGCGGGTTCGAACCGTCTCGCGTAGCCTTGCCGGATGAGCCGTCGTCACATTCCTGGCCCTCGGGTCGCCGACCCCAGGTCGTCATGACCGCCACGTCATGATCCGGTCGGTCGTATTGGGATGCGGCTCGTATCTGCCGGACCGAATCGTGACCAATGACGAACTCTCGGCTCAGGTCGACACGTCCCACGAGTGGATCGTCCAGCGGTCCGGCATCCGCCAGCGCCACATTGCCGCCGACGGTGAGCTGACTTCGGATCTGGCAACTGCCGCTGCTCGAGCCGCGATCGCCGACGCCGGAATCGCCATCGACGAGGTCGATCTGATCGTGGTCGCGACCTCGACCCCCGACGAGACCTTTCCGGCTACGGCGACCACGGTGCAATACAAACTCGGGATGAAACGCGGCGCGGCGTTCGACGTCCAGGCCGTGTGCTCAGGGTTCGTGTACGCGCTGTCCGTCGCCGACTCGATGCTCAAGAACGGGTTGGGCTCGACGGCGATCGTCATCGGGGCCGAGACGTTCACCCGCATCCTCGACTGGACCGATCGCGCCTCGTGTGTGTTGTTCGGCGACGGCGCAGGTGCCATCGTGCTGCGAGCCGAACAGGGCAACGGTTCGACGGCCGACCGCGGGGTGCTCGCCAACGTGTTGCACTCCGACGGCGATCTCCACGATCTGCTCTACGTCGATGGCGGTCCGTCATCCACGGGCACCACCGGCCAGCTTCGGATGGTCGGCAAAGAGGTCTACCGCCACGCCGTCACCAAGTTGACCGACGTCGTCGCCGAGGTGCTCGCCGTCGCCGGCTTGACCGCGGGCGACATCGACTGGGTGGTTCCTCATCAGGCGAATTCGCGCATCATCGCCAGCGTCTCGGGCAAGCTCGGCCTCGATCCCGAACAGGTGATCATCACCGTCGACCGCCACGCGAACACCTCGGCCGCGTCGATCCCACTTGCGTTGTCGATCGCGGCGCACGATGGACGGATCCGCACCGGAGACCTGGTGCTGTTCGAGGCCCTCGGGGGCGGAATGACCTGGGGCGCCAATCTGCTCCGCTGGTGAGCAGGGCCGGGGCCGGCCCCATGGCTGAGTCGACCAGCCGGACGACGATCGGTGTGACCGGTCAGTCGTCGCCGTGGATCTGCTGGGCGAGATAGTTGCCGACGCCGATCTCGGCGATGATCGACAGTTGCGATTCGATCCAGTCAGCATGTTCTTCCTCGCCGTCCAGAATGTCGGCGAGCAGTTCACGGCTGCCGTTGTCGCCGAGTTCGACGCACATCGCAACGCCACGGTTGAGCCGCTCGATCGCTGCGTACTCCAACTCGAGGGCGAGCCGCAGCTTTTCTTCGGTGGTTTCACCGACGCGCACGGTGCCGAGCCGCTGCAGGTTGGGCACTCCGTCGAGGAACAGAATCCGCTCGATCAGCTTGTCGGCATCTTTCATCTCGTCGATCGACTCGTGCATGAATTGCGCGCCCAGTCGCTTGTAACCCCAGTTGTCGAACATCTTGGCATCGACGAAATATTCGTTGATCGCCGTCAGTTCAGCGGTCAACACCTCGTTCAGCAGCTCGATGATGTCGTCGTGGCCCTTCATGTCGTGCTCCTTCGTCGGCAGCGAGCGTGAGTCACGCCGCGTGCTCGACCTGAGTCTTGCCGACGTCGACGGACTCAGCAAGCAGGCGCTGCAGCTCCGGCCAGCAACCACCGCAGCGACTCCCTGCCGAACACATCCGCGACACGTCGTCGATCGAGCAGGCACCAGCGGAGATGGTCGCGTGAATCGTACGATCGGTCACCGCTCGACAACTGCAGACGTACATCGGACCCCCTGGGCTCACTTGGTGGAACCTATCGTGCACCATCAAGGTTGCCTAACGCAAGCGAAACCCGCGAAATTCAGGAAATCTCATGACGAATAGCGCCGAGGTGGTCAGCGCTCGTCAGCGACAGGCTGAAGCTCGGGGTTCTGGTGTGTGAGCGACGCCGACTTCGGTGAATCCGTCAGCGCCAACGGTCCACCGGCGAGCGCATACATGAAGACGTAGATGAACAGCAGCAGCACCGCCATCGCCAGCGCGGTGAACGACCCGACCGGATGACGCTGCGGCAGGAGCAACCGTTCGACGATGTCGCTCATCAACAGCTTGGGGCGGGTGATGGTGTCCCAACTGTTCCAGCGCCCGAAACGGCCGATCGACACCCCGAAGGATGCCAACCCGATCGCCCCGCCGACCGCCCACCAGGCCTTCGCCCGCCCCCAGCGTCGACGCAACTCCGAATGCACGAGCTGCAGCGAGATCATCCCGAGCAACAACCCGGTGACCGCCAGGGTGAGGATCTGGATCGTGAACCGCCACGACGGTGCGTCCTGCACCCAGCGCAGGTGCAAGACGTCGGTGAGCACGTATGGCGAGTTGGGCAGGAACAGCAGCCACGTCCCGAGCACCAACCACCACGACATCCGGCCGTGCGGGTGTTGATCGGCGAGCACCAACGCGAGCAACAATGGAATCCAGGCGAGGAACAAATTGAACAGGATGAACAACGGCGGAGCCCCACCGGTCACCTTCTGGGCCAGCGCGAGGGCGAACACCAACGTCGACATCGCGGCCAGCGCGAAGACGACGAGACGGAGTTGGACCGTGGACTTGCTCCACACCCTCATCGCTGCAGCTTTCACCGCGCCAGCCTCGCGCAGTTGCGGCGGCGCGTCACCCCGCCCGGCCACCCAGGCTCACAGCGGTTTGGTCAGTCCGATCCGAGCACGCCGGGCAGCCAACCGCGGAGCCGTTCCGCAAGCAGGTCGGCGCTCCTGGCGAGCAGGTGTCCGTCACCTGGACAGACGACGAGCTCGCCGGAGCCGGCGATTGCCCGCACGACCTCGCTCGCCTGCAACGGCAGGATCTCGTCGAGGTCGCCGTGGAACAGCAACAGCGGCCGACCGAGCAGCCCACCGGCCATCTCGCAGCCGGCCGATTGGGTCGAGAACGTCACGACACCGGCGACCACCTCGCTCAGCCCGACGGCGACCCGGATCGCGACAGCACCGCCAAAGCTGTAACCCATCAACACGACTCGTTCAGCGTCGCCGCCGACCACTGCCAACTGCACGGCTGCGGCAACGTCGAGACTGCATGCATCCATGTCGTTCGGACGGCGGTAGTCCACCCGGATGACAGCCACGCCGCGCTGCGACCACTCGTCACCGAGGCGTTGGTACAACCCCTCCGCCGGACCGAGCAGCCCGCCCATTGCGCCGCCGCAGGCGACGATCGCAGTCCGGGCCGGGGTGACACCTTCGGGAACTTCGTGCCACAGCAGGGTGAGCAGGCCACGCACTGTGAAGAACTCGGCATGTCGCAGATTGGCCGTGATCATCACATCTTGAGTGCCGATCACGCCCAATTCGTCAAGCGGCGTCCCTGCTCCAGCGCCCGTCGATGGCTTCTGCGCGTCCGACATCGGTTGTACCCTAGATCCATGGAGTTGGGCGGCAGGGACGCGGCGGATCCGAAGACCACGGCGGGCATCCACGTCACCTCTGCGCCGGCCATCGACCACTTCCCGGTGGATCTCGGCCGCAACGACGACCTCGACACAGCGGTCCGGCTCGGCTGGGCATGGCGCGAAATCCGACGCGGCGGCAACAACACCGTGATCGGTGACTACTTCTTCGGCGTTGGCCAGGATGCGCTCGAATACGGTCAGATGGACACCCTCGACGTGCTGATCAGCGAGCCGTCATGGCGGATGAGCGATCTCGCCGTCGCGCTGCGGGTCGACCCATCGACTGCGACCCGGGCCGTGCAACGACTCGTCACGCCAGGTCTCGTCGAACGGCTCACCGACCGCGAGGACGGCCGGGTCGTGATCGTGAGGATCACCGACGCCGGCCGCGATCTGCACCGCCGGATCGATGCCCGACGCGGTTACGTGCTGAGCCGATTGATGAGCGGATTCGATCAGGACGAGCGGGTGGTCCTGGCCGACTTGATGAATCGCTTCGTGCATGCGCTCGACGAGGTCGTCAAGGACCTTCCACACTGCACGAAGTAAGGTCGTTCCGATGGCCGACAGAGACGACTTCGCGACCCAGGCCATGCAGTTCGCGCCGCAGCTCTATTCGGCTGCAATGCGCCTCACGCGCAACTCCGCCGACGCCGAAGATCTGGTCCAGGACACCTATCTGCGGGCCTGGCGCAGCTTCAACACGTTTCAAGAGGGCACCAACCTGCGGGCCTGGCTGTACCGGATCCTGACCAACAGCTTCATCAACAAATACCGCGCCAAGCAGCGGCGCCCCGATGAGGCCGGGATGGACAACATCGAGGACCTCTACCTGTACAAACGGATGAGCACACTCGATTCAGCGCTCGGCAACCGCAGCGCCGAGGACACGATGTTCGAGTTGTTCACCGACGACGAGGTCAAGCAGGCGCTCGAGGATCTGCCGGAGAACTTCCGACTGCCGGTCCTGCTCGCCGATGTCGAAGGATTCGCCTACAAGGAAATCGCCGAGATGCTCGAGATCCCGGTCGGCACGGTGATGAGCCGTCTACATCGGGGAAGAAAACAGATGCACAAGCTGTTGTACGAGTTCGCCAGCGAGCGCGGCCTGATCAGCTCCAACACCCGTGACTCCAGCAGCGACACCTCGACATCGGAATCAGAACATGACTGAATGCACTGCCAACGACTGCAATGACACCTTGAGAGAACTCGAACAGTTCCTCGATGAAGAGCTGTCCGACGGCGCTCGCCAGACGATCCACCACCACCTCGAGGGGTGCCCAGATTGTCTGCAGGCGTTCGACTTCCACGCCGAGTTGAAGACGGTGATCGCGGCCAAGTGCCACACCGATCAGATGCCCCCCGGGTTGTTGGCCCGGATCGAGCGCTGTTTCGGTCCCGACGTCGACACCACGGCGTGAATTCTCGTTCGGCAGGTCGCCCGGATATGCTCGAACCGTGATTGCCGTAATCTTCCACTGGTGGCTTGGCTTCCTTCTGATCCTCGGCGGCGGAGCACTCACCGTCGGATTGATCGGGGCTTACCTCAAGACCGTCACGGCGGCCAAGTACCCCAACGGCAAGGCTCGCCGCAACCGCGACCTGGAATGATCCTGCGCTTCGGGCGAGGCATGTGGTGCCTGATCCCGACGAGTTGATTCGACATCTGCTGCCGCGTTGCCCGGCGCTCGTGGCCGATGAGCACGTGACCTGCGCAGTGTCCGGCGGTCCGGATTCGATGGCGCTGTTGGTGCTCGCTCGTGCGTCCGGCTGTGTCGTCACAGCAGTGCACGTCGACCACGGGCTCCGCGCCGGATCTGGCGACGAGGCGATCATGGTCGAGCGGGCGGCGCAGCGCTTCGGGGCGGCATTCCGAGCGGAACGGGTCGCTGTCTGCGACGGCCCCAATCTCGAAGCGAGGGCGCGAGCTGCCCGACACGCCGCGCTCGGTCCGCAAGCGCTCACCGGCCACACGGCTGACGACCAGGCCGAGACGATGTTGATCAACCTGTTGCGCGGCGGGGCGCAGAACGGGTTGAGCGGCATGCGGCCCGATCGCCATCCGCTGCTCGCAATCCGTCGATCCGACACGCATGCGTTGTGCGCGGCGCTCGGAATCGACACGGTCGACGACCCCACCAATCGCTCTCCCGTGCATCTCCGCAATCGGGTCCGGGCCGAATTGCTGCCGATGATGGACGCACTCGCCCGTCGAGATCTCGTACCGCTGCTCGCTCGCCAAGCCGACGTGTGGCGAGACGATGCCGATCTCCTCGACCACCTCGCGGCAGCGCTCGATCCGACCGACGCCCGAGCGCTCGCTGCCGCTCCGGTGCCACTCGCCCGGCGGGCTGTGCGGCGCTGGTTGACGGTCGATCACCCACCAGATCTGGCGACGGTCGAGCGGGTCCTCGCCGTGGCCCGCGGCGAGGCATCTGCATGCGAGACCAATGACGGTCGCAGAATCGGCCGCCACCAGCAGCGGCTCTCGTTGGATGGGTGATCGGCCCGCTAGCCTGACTCGCCGAATGTTCCTGCCCGATTTTCCCGTCTGCTCGGTGCCGAATTCGGCGCCCACACCCCCTGAGGTGAAGTGATGCCTCCACGTCTCCGCGGTAAGTGGGCCCTGGGCATCACGCCTCGCAATTTCACCTGGGTCCTCAAGGACAAGCTCGCGATCTGTGAGCGACCCGGTGGCTATGGCGACAACCACCGTCGCGTCCGGCGCCAGGAAGAGATCATCTGGGTCCGCGAGAACGGCTTCGGGTGCCTGATCTCGATCATCCCGGCGCCGCACAACCTGCACAACTACGAAGAGCTCGGCGTCAACTACCGCCACCGCCCGTTCACCGGTGACGACCTGGGTCTGTGGCTCAAGTCGTTCTACGTCGAACTCAAGGCGCTGCTCGACGCCGGTACCAAGGTGATCGTGCACAACGAAGAAGTCGGCGACCGGATCATCGGCATCATGGGCGGTTACATCCGCTGGAGCGGACTGGTCGAAGACCCGTCGCAGGCGATCATGATCACCGAACGCATCGCCGGACGTCAGCTCGACCCGTTCGCTCGTGAGGTCATCTTGATGGCCCACACCTTGCGCTGAGCCGGCGGCTCGGGGACGCCTGACTACACTTCGTCGGCATGAGCACCACCCCCGCCAACTGGTATCCCGATCCGGTCAACCGCCACCAGCTTCGCTATTGGGACGGCTCGAACTGGACCGAGCATGTCAGTGACAACGGTGTCGGCGGGGTCGATCCCCTGCAGCAGAAGGGCCTCGATCGGCTCGACAGCGCCATGACAATCGGCAACGAGGGTGACGCGGCCAAGATCCAGCAGCAGTTGACCGGCACCGGCTATCGCGGTGCCGGCATCACCGGCGAAGCGTTCCGGGGCGGCGGCAACATCTTCACCGAACCGATCCTGGTCGTGAACCAGAAGGCCAAACTGATCGAGCTCAACAACCAGTACAGCGTGTTCAACTCACAAGGTCAGCAACTCGCAGCCGTCAACCAGGTCGGCCAGTCAGCGGCCAAGAAGGTACTGCGGCTGGTCAGCAACCTCGATCAGTACCTGACCCACAAGTTGCTCATCAGCGACACCGCCGGCCAACCGTTGCTGCAACTGACCCGGCCCGGCAAGGTGTTCAAGTCGACGATCATCGTGTCCGACGGCGCCGGCACCGAGATCGGTCGGATCGTGCAGGACAACATGTTCGGCAAGATCCACTTCAGTCTCGAAACGGGCGGCCAGAAGATCGGCTCGATCAACGCCGAGAACTGGCGAGCTTGGAACTTCCGGATCGAGGACGCTGCGGGACAGGAAGTGGCTCGGATCACCAAGACGTTCGAGGGCATCGCCAAGACCCTCTTCACCACAGCCGACAACTACGTCGTCCAATTTCATTATCAGTTGCCGCAGCCGCTGCTGTCACTGGTGGTCGCCGCCGCCCTGTCGGTCGACACCGCACTCAAGCAGGATTCGCGCGGCCTCGGCGGCTGATCCTGCCGCTCGGTTCCACAACGCTCAGCCGACCCCGGCGACATCGACGAACGCTGTCGCCGGAGCGTTGCTGGCCAGACAGATCTGACCGGCGGCGACGGCGGTCGTCGCGGAGAACGTCGCGGTGTGTCCGGCCACAGCGACGCCGATCGCAGCAGCAGGCTGGGGCTGACCGCACGGCCAGACGAACACCGACGCGTTGGTGGCAGCGGCGATCACGGTGACATTGACCACAGCTGATTGCGCCGCGGTCGGCAGCCCGCCCATTCCTGTGACGTTGACGTTGGTCGTGGTCGTCCCGATCGCAGTCGGCACTGTCGCTGTACCGAGCACCCGGACCGGAGCGACTGCGGTCACTCCACCTGCGTCGTTATCCCAGCCACCCGCGATGTCGACGGTGACATCGGCGGCCACGGTTGGTGACACGCACAACCCGGTGGAGTTGACGGCCACGGTGACGCTGAACGCAGCAAGCGCGGTCTTGATGAACGGCGCTTTCAGTTCTGGCCCGCCGCAGGCCGAGATCGCCAGCGTGCCCGCCGCTGAAGGATCGATGATCGTGAACGTCGCAGTCACGCCTTTGGCTGCTGTCGCGATGCCGAGCGTCGCCGGCGTCAAGGTCACCTTCTGGCCGGCAGCGAGTCGTCCCGATGTGCGACTGTCGAAGACGCGTGTCGTCGGCACCGGCCGCGATCCCGCGCCGGATGCCGTGACCTGAGCCGTCGCGGTCAGTTTGACGCTGGTAGCAGCAGTGGAGGTCACACAGATCGCGCCATTCGTGACGGGCACCATCGCAGTGCCGATCGCCATCGTTCCCGGTTCGACACTCAGCGTCGCCGTGGCCGAAGCCGGTGATGCACACGGATGTACCGTCACCGTCGCCACCGACGCTGCGGTTGCGGACACCCGCAACATCAGTGCTGCCGGTGAGGCCGCCAGTCCTGTGACATCGGAGACCGCAATCTGCTTGGCCGTGTTCGCGACGAGCGCAGTCGAGCCGCTCGTGTTGAAGACGACCACCGGGTCGACGAACGTCCAACGGCTGCCATCGGGCGTGACTGTCGGCGTCGATCCGGGCACCGTGTTCTGAACGGGGGGCTGGGTCGTGGTGGTCGCAACGAACGTTGGTTCTGGAGCCGGAATACGGACAGCCTTGGCGAGCGTCGGCTGCGGCGGTCCGCTGTCGACCAAGACCGGGGTCACCGGGTTGCTTCCAACCGTCGGCGTCGTCGTGACCGCGCAGCCGTCGACCGCCTTGACACTCTGGGTCGGGTTGACGGCAGCACCTCCGCCCGGGTGGATCTCGAAGTGGAGGTGGGCCGTGCCGGTGTTGCCGGTGGCACCCACGTAACCAATGATCTGCCCAGCGAGCACCTTCGAGCCAACAGCCAAGCCCGGTGGGAACCCGGAGAAGTGGGCGTAGAAGAAATAGGTGCCGCCCGGGATCGTCAACCGCCATCCGTTGCCGGACAGCGATCCGGGGACGTCGAGGTACTGCTTGGTCAGCGTGCCGTCGGCTGCGGCATAGATGTACTGACCGCTCTTGGCGATCAGGTCGACACCTTCGTGGAGGCGACCACCGGAGCGGGCTGCGCCGAAGGTGTCGGCGAAGGAACACTTTCCTTGGACCGGGAACGTGATCGGCAGGACCGGCCCGGCGATCGTCGACGACGTGGTGGTATCGGCCCCGATCGCAGCAGGTGCATCGATCTGGTCGAACGCAAGCACTGCGAGCACGAGGGCCGAAACGATCGACAGGCACACGGACCAACGGCGCCTCGATCGGCGCGACAAGCGCGATTCCCCGACCTGTCCGTCCTGTCCCGCCCTGGTGCCGTTCATGGTTGTCGTCTTCCGGTTCGTTGCCTCGTGGGGCCAGCATCTGTGCAGGTGACCCGAGGAGGTATCGGCCGACCTCGACGATCGCTTGAGCACCTTCGCCGACCCGGCCGTGAAAACGGCCGCAACAGCGTCCTGCCGAGAGACCTGCGAGGATGCCCGACATGGCCAGCGTCACCGTCTTCGGCACCTCTCGTGCATCCGTCCGCCCTGATCGGGCGACCCTCGACCTCGGGGTCACCCACGTCGCCGTCACGTCGTCGACAGCGATGGACAAGATCGCCGAACAGACGCGTCTGTTGGCAGAGCTGCTCGTGTCGCTCGGATTCGAGGAGCGTTCGTGGTCGACCCAGGGGGTGTCGCTCGCCGAGGAGTGGGAGTGGAAGAACGAGACAAACACCCGAGTTGGATATCGGGCAACATCGGGGGTCACCGTCACCATCGTCGATCTCGGCCTTGTCAGTGCGTTGCTGCGGGCCGCCGTCGATGATGCCGGCGCTCAGGTGCGCGACCTGCAGTGGCACATCGCAGCCGACAACCCGGCTCGGGAGGCGCTGCTCGGGGGTGCCGCGCTCGACGCCAAGCGGCGCGCCACCGCCTATGTGACAGCGCTCGATCTCGCGCTCGGGGCTGTCGAAGAGATCAGCGAGGTGGCGATCGGATCGACGCCGTCACCGCGGCCGGCAGGTGCGGAGATGATGCTGCGCTCGGCAAAAGCATCCGACAGCTCCGCCGGGATGGCCGTCAACCCGGGCGAGATCGAGCTCACCGCTTCGGTCTTCGTCCGCTTCGGAACCGTGCCGAACCGCTGAGGCCGGTAAGGTCGTGATCCATGCGCGGGCAACGGGTTCTCGTCAGTGGAATGGGCAGTGAGCTGGGCTCGCTCGTCGCTTCCCTGCTCGAAGCCGAACCGTGGGTGGGCCCGCTCGAGGGGATCGATGTCGACCCGCCACGGCGGCGACTGCGCCGGGCGATGTTCCACCGGATCGAGCCGAGCAACCGCAGCCGGGTATTCGACGTCGTCAACGCGTTCAACCCGCACGTCGTCATCCATATCTCGGTCTGGGAACCCGACGCCCGGGCCAACGCCGCGAGCGCCCGCCAACTGACCGAAGAATCGGCGCTCGCGATCCTCGGTGCAGCGGCGGAGTGTCCGGCGCTCGAACACGTGGTCGTCCGCAGTGCTGCCGAGATCTACGGTCGCCACCGCAACGCCCTCACTCGACCCGACGAATCCGCGCCGCTCGCACCGACCTCGCCGTTCGGCCTGATGGCTGCACACATCGAGCAAACGGCCAATGACGTCGGCCGCCGCGCCGGTGTCACCGTTGGTGCCCTCCGTCTGGCGACGGTGATGGGTCCGCACGTCCCGAGCCCGCTCGGTCGACTGCTGCGCCTCCCGGCGGTGCCGTTCAGTCTGCTCGCCGACCCCCCGTTCTCCGTCGTGCGCGATCTCGATGCAGCGCAAGCGCTCGTCGCCGCCGCTCGCACCGGGTTGTCGGAACCGGTCAACGTGACGGGCCCCGGCGCGATCACTGCATGGCAGGCCATCGCTCGCGGTCGCCGTTTGCCCATTCCGCTCGTCGGTCCCCAATGGGCCATCGCCCGCCGGGTCAGCCACCTGTTCGGTGCACCCGTTCCCGATCACGTTGTCGAGACACTGCACCGCGGCCGGTTGATCGACGGTGGCCGGGCACTCGAACTGCTCGGTATCGCTGCGTCCACCTCGACGCCCGAGGTCATCGACAGCCTGTATGCATGGCCGTCGGTCGTGCACGTACTACCCGTCGATTCGTCCGTCTCCCGAGTTGGTGCTGCCTGATGAGTGCCGATGCCAAGGTCATTGCCCTCGAGCCCGACGACTCGATCGTTACCCAGCCGAGAGCGTCGAATCGTTCCGGACGCCGCACACCGCTGCATCGCGTCTTTCGCGTTGCCACCAACCCGGTTGGTTCGATGTGGCCACAGGCCACCGTCGACGAATGGGGTCGGGCGCCTGGACTCATCGACGCGCTGGCGCCGCTGGCTCACCTGCGCTGGGATGTCAGTGTCGGCGGTGCGCAACTGCTGCCGAAATCCGGCGCAGCGTTGATCGTGATCAACACTCGACGAATGGCGCTCACACCGCTGTCCACCGCACTCGCACTCGGCCAAGAGCTCGATCGGCCGGTCCGGTTCGTCGGGCGACCCGACACCGTGCCGTTCGGTCCGTTCCTGCGTCGAATCGGTGGACTGCTCGCCCAACCCGACGAGATCCAAGGCGCGCTTCGCGCTGGTCAGGTCGTCCTGATCGGCGCCCGATCAACGACCAATCCACGCCACGCCGGTGCCGTGGATCATGCGCTCATCGCGCCCGCGATTCGCGAGAACGTGCCCGTCCACGTCGCAGCAACATTGAGCACGAGCTTCAATCGCAGTGCCCGCGTCGAAGTCGGCGGTGCGCTGCGAGCCGGGCGTCAACGTCGTGGACCGCTGGCCGAGGTCGAGTTGGCCGAGATGGCCCAACGTCGACTGCAGGACCTGCTCGATGAAATGGGGGGCGCCCGTTCGGGCATCTCCGCACTCAACTGGTTCCGAGAGGGCTGACGATGACGTATGCCCGCGCCACGGATGGCATTCGCCTCCATTACGAGACGGTCGGCCGTCGCAGCGGTCCGCCCGTGCTGCTGATCCAGGGACTCGGCACCGACAAGCACGGCTGGGATCTGCAGCGCTTCGTTCTTGCGCCGAAATACCGCACGATCGCGCTCGACAACCGAGGTTCGGGTCGCAGCGACAAGCCGTTCGGTGAGTACTCGCTGGAGCAGATGGCCGACGACGCGATCAGCGTGCTCGATCATGCCGGCATCGAGAGCGCCCACGTCGTCGGCGCCTCGATGGGTGGCGCGATCAGCCAGGTGCTGGCGCTCAAGTATCCCGACCGGGTGCGGTCGCTGACGCTTGCCTGCACAGCGTGTCGCCATCATCCGTGGCGCCGCGAGTTGCTCAACGAGTGGGCCTCCACGGCCAGCGAGCGCGGCATGGGAGCAATGGCCGGCGAGGCTGCCCGATGGGTGATCGGGCCTCGTTCGTTCCGCCGGGCGATGCCGCTGATCGGCTGGTTCGGACCGCTCGCGTTCGGTCGACCGGCACACGCCTTTGTCGCCCAGGTGCGGGCCATCCTCGCGACTGACGATGCTCTCGCTGACGAACTGCTCAACCTCGATCTACCGACCCTGATCCTCGTCGGCAACCAGGACATCCTGACGCCCCGGGGCGACTCCGAGGAACTGGCCGAGCGGATCAAGGGATCAGAACTGGTCGTCATCTCCGGTGCCGCTCACGGGTTGATGATGGAACACGCAACCACGTTCAACCGGTTGCTGCTCGACTTCCTCGGCCGCACTGTCAAGGCCCAGAAGATGTCCGTCGGCGGCGCCCACGACGCCGATGTCACCGACATCGGATCCGTCACGTCTGCTGCGTCCTAGTCCCATGCGCGTCGCCGTCGTCGGGGCCGGTCTGGCCGGCCTCACCGCTGCGGGCGACCTGACCGCTGCGGGCCACAAGGTCACCATCTTCGACAAGGGTCGGAGTCCGGGCGGACGGATGGCGACCCGTCGGATCGGCAACGCAACCATCGACCACGGCGCCCAATTCTTCACCGTCCGCAGCGACGAGTTCGGCGCTCGGATCGCTCCCCATCTCGAGTCTGGACTCGTGTACGAATGGTGTCGCGGGTTCTCGACCAATGGTGACGGCTACCCGCGCTACGCCGTTTGTGGTGGCATGAACATGCTCACCAAGTCAATGGCGGCCGGGCTCGATGTCCGCTGCAACTCGATGGTGTTCTCGATCAGTTCGGGTTCGACGGCTGCAACGAGGGGCTCCGGTTGGCAGGTCACGCTCGACGACGGCACGGCCCTCGACGCCGATGCGGTCATCGTCACCTGCCCGCTCCCCCAGTCGTACTCGCTGTTGATGCCCGCCGGCGTCGACTTGCCGGAGCAGTTGGTGCGGGCCGACTACGACCGCACGATCGCGGCGTTGATCACGCTGAACGGTTCGCCGGTCGTTCCCGAGCCGGGAGGCATTCAGAACCCCAACGCCGATCTCAGCTTCGTCGTCGACAACCAACGCAAAGGGGTGAGTGCTGCGCCGGCGCTCACGGTGCACGCCAATGCCGAGTGGTCGCTGGGGCACTGGGACGACCCGCTGGCCGATCTCGCAACCGCTCTGACGTCCGCTGCGGCCGACTTCATCGGTGCAGCCGACGTGGTCGAGTTGCAGGTCAAGAAGTGGCGCTTTGCGACGCCACGCTCGGTCTGGGACGACCCGTGCTGGATCGAGCCCCACACTGCAGGCTCGCTGATCGTCGCAGGAGACGCCTTCGCAGGTCCGAAAGTGGAAGGCGCCGTCCGCTCCGGCGCCGCCGCAGCCACTGCCCTCCTCGCCAACTAACCATCGACGCGCTCCGTCAGCAGGTGCGCGGGCTGTTTCCCGACCACCCACCCGAGCACAAAACACCCTGCGCTCTCGGTGCCGGCTGTTTCCTGCCCGCCCACCTGAGCACAAAGCACCCGACACGGCGCCTCCTGATTCAGCCGGTGAGGCCGCGAAGGGCAGCCTGTTCGTCACAGCGGACGACGTAGAGAGCAACGAGCTCGTCGACAATCGCTTCCGGATCGAGCAGATCGAGCGCCGTCACTCGCTCGATCTGCCAGCCGATCAGATGAGCCTGGCGATCTCGTCCTTTATCGGCCGTCGTGCCTCGGAGGAACAGATGGTCGGGGTGGACATCGATCTCGACGCCCCAGCAAACATGCGGCACACTGAGATCGATCCGCGCCTTGCTGCCGTTCGGCAGATCGAGCCAGGTCGTCTGTGCGACGACCGGAACACCTCGGGCCCGCAGCATCTTGGCGATCACCACTTCGGGATGCGACTCCAGCGGGCCGCCAGGAACCCGACCCACCAGCGTGGCCAAAAATCGAGTCGAACCATTCCGCGACGGGTGGACGAGTCGCCGCCCGACGACGATCAGCGCGCCGATGCCGCAATGCTGATCGTGCAAGATCTGCTCGACCACCGACGCGTGGTCCATGTCATCGAGGTCCGCTGCCAGGTCGAATGCCAGCCGCCACGGAGTGGCGATATTGATACCGTCGGCACGGCGCTGGATGTCGCCCCGATCAACGATCGTCGAGCGACGCAGGGTCACACCCTCAATGGCAGCGAGCCCCAGTGTGTGGGGGATGCTGAAATGGATGTTCGCGGACGTCGGCATCCGACGCAGGACGCGAATCTTTCCACCGGTGGGTCCGGTCACAAATCCGGAGGGATGCGCCATCGAGAGCGCTGCACAACGAGCTTCGAGCGTCAGCGGAGTTGACGTGATGTGATAGACGCATTTGTGAACGTGTTCGAGAATGCCGGCGTCGACGAGCCGATCTCTCGCCCGGCGAGACACGCCGTCGATTCGGAGTTGGCTGGTGGTCGACATGCCGTGATGGTCGTGGAACGACTGCATCGCGGCGTCGGTCAAGGACGCAAGAGTGGCCATGAAATCTCCCTGGATCGTGTCAA
>JBDSDH010000197.1:0-2672 GCA_039920665.1 Ilumatobacteraceae bacterium | reverse complement strand
GCCGTGCCGCTGGAGTGGAACGTGTTCTTCATCTTCGCTGCAGGTTTCCTGTTCGGGAACTTCTCTCCCGGCGACGGCTACGGGGTGGGCGACATGACGCCGTATCTGCTGGCCATCGTGCTGTTCGTCGCTCTGGCGCCGATCGTCCTTGGCGCGCTCAAGCCCCAGTACGTCTCGTTCCTCGTCGGGATGAAGCAATACGCGGGCAACTGGGCCGCTGCATCGTTCTCGTTCCGGGACAAGGAAAAAGAAGATCGGATCAACCAGCGCATCGTCAAGGCCGCCGACAACCAGATCGATCAGCTCAACCCCTTGTTCGGCAATGAGATCTCGGAGATCTTCATTCAGAAGGCTGTCGCGTTTCGGATGATGCATCCCATGGGACGAATGCACATGTCAGCGCTGATGCGCCACACCGAGTCGCTCGACAATCGGATCCAACGCGAGGGCGAATTCGTCAGCAACGTCCTCACCGGCTGGAACTTCGGTGATGGTCACTGCATCGACGAACGCCTCATCGCTGCGCTGCAGGAGCGATGCCAGTACGAGCCGGGTGATGTGACGGTTGCGTGGACCGAGTCCCAGCCGGCGTTCAGCAAGAAGGTGCAGTACCGAGTGATCGATGCTGCACTGGGCACGGTCGAGAAGGGCTGGTACCACAACGACGACGCCTACGGTGAACAGCCGTGGCTACCAAACGGTCCCATCCCGCACACGGTCACCTGGACCCGTCCCGGCTACGTGGCGCCCGGCGTGGCCCATCCCGGCAGCGGCGGACGTACCTGACCCGCCGTGACCGCCGTGATGTCGATGCGGTGTTGACGTGAGCACGGCGATCGTCGTCGGCAGCGGGCCCAACGGGCTCGCTGCTGCGGCGCGTCTAGCGCGCGCCGGCCTCGAGGTCACCGTGCTCGAGGCGAGCAGCACCCTCGGTGGCGGTACGCGCAGCTCGGAGATGATTGTCCCCGGGCTGATCCACGACCACTGCTCGGCATCGCATCCGATGCCGACGGTGTCGCCGATCTTCGTCGAGCTCGGCCTCGCGGCCAAGGGCCCGATCACATGGCTCCAACCAGAGATGGATTGCGCCCATCCGCTCGACGACGGCTCGGCCGGCGTGTTGTATCACTCGATCGATCGCACCATCTCGGAGATGGGAGCTGATGGTGCGCGCTGGCGTCGCGTCTTCGGACCGTCGAGCGCTCGGTTCGCGATCCTGTTCGCCGAGGCTTCGCAACCGATCCTGCGGATCCCTCGCCACCCGCTCACGCTCGCCCGTTTCGGACTCGGCGCGATGATGCCCGCAACCGTTGTTGGACGTTTGTTCACCACGGCCCAAGTCCGAGGGCTGTGGATGGGCGTTGCCGCGCATGCCTTCACCCGCCTGGACCGGCCGATGACCAGTGCCGTCGGGATGATGCTCGTCGCTGCGTCCCACGGCGCCGGGTGGGCGGTGGCTGAGGGCGGATCCGGCACGATCGCCGATGCGCTGGTCGCCGACATCGAACGTCACGGGGGGAAGTTCGAGACGGGCGTGCGCGTCACGTCGGCCAACGATCTCCCACCGAGCGACGTGTTGATGCTCGATGTGTCGCCCTCGATCGCTGCCGACATCCTCAGCGATCGATTGCCTGCTCGCGTCGCTCGTTCGTACCGCTCGTTTCATCACGGTCCCGGCGCGTTCAAGGTCGACTTCGCGATCGATGGCGACGTGCCCTGGACGGCAC
Organism: Ilumatobacteraceae bacterium; assembly: GCA_039920665.1. Lineage (GTDB taxonomy): Bacteria > Actinomycetota > Acidimicrobiia > Acidimicrobiales > Ilumatobacteraceae > WLMZ01. The sequence continues at coordinate 945 of JBDSDH010000197.1, read as the reverse complement.
CCGCCGCCTCACAAGCAGGCACGGTCCACCTGGGTGGATCTGCGGACGAGGTCGTCGCCAACGAACTGGCCACCTACCGCGGCGACATGCCCGACAAGCCGTTCGTGCTCGTTGGTCAGCAGTACCTCGTCGATCCGACGCGATCGGTCGGCGACATTCACCCGCTGTGGACCTACGCCCACGTCCCGAACGGCTACTCCGGTGACGCGACCGAAGCGATCATCACTCAGATCGAACGCTTCGCCCCGGGATTCCGCGATCGCATCGTGGGGACGGCAGTGCGCTCGACCACGGAGATGTCGGCCTACAACCCGAACTACATCGGCGGCGACATCATCGGTGGTGCGTCGTCGCTCAAGCAGTTGCTGTTCCGGCCTCGCGTCTCGGTCGACCCGTACTTCACCGGCATTCCGGGGACCTACCTGTGCTCGGCCTCGACCCCACCGGGAGCGGGAGCACATGGGATGTGTGGTGCGAATGCCGCAGCCCGCGCGTTGGCCCGACTCGGCCGCCCGAGCGACTCCAGCGAACGACACCAGCGAGCGACTTCGGCGAACGACGAACGCGAGTTGACATGACGTGTACGAAGGGACTTCTCCGATGAACCAACCACCCGAGCCCGCGCCTCGACCCACGCCGGAGCCCGTCGAGAACAACCGAGCGAGCCGAGACGGATTGGCCGCCGTGGCGGCGTTGCTGCTCGCCGCTGGCCTGATCGCGATGGTCATCACCCACTTCGTCTGAGGCTCAGCTCATGCGTGGCGATGGTCAATAATGCGGTCTTTAAATCTCAGCGGCCCGGTCAGTCGCTGGTCGCGGAACGGTTCGGTGTGGCGGCTGCGATCGTCGCGTTTGCAGCGGCGGTCTCCGCGTCCCACTGATAGTTCGTCACCGATGACCTGCCCATCACGAGTTCGGCGGCGACTGCGGCCAGCAAGCCGGGCA
>JBDSDH010000196.1:0-21397 GCA_039920665.1 Ilumatobacteraceae bacterium | reverse complement strand
GCTGGGTTGCCCTCGACGGCCGGATCGGAGAACGCGTCGACACCTTCGAGCAACCCACCTTTGCCTGGCGGTGATCCTCAGCGGCCGCGATGGCGTGACCCGGCTGTTTGCTGCCCGGACGGGTGGTCACGAAACACCCCGCACCACCGGCGGCGGCGACCCGGCTGTTTGCTGCCCAGACGAGCGGGCACGAAACACCCCGTACCACGGATGTCGGCTGTTTGCTGCCAGGACGGGCGGTGACCGGTGGTGGCCACGGTGACCCGGCTGTTTGCTGCCCAGACGGACGGGCACGAAACACCCCGCACCGACGAAGTCGGCTGTTTGCTGCCCGGACGGGCGGGCACGAAACACCCGGCAACACGGATGTCGGCTGTTTGCTGTCCGGCCGGGGCGAGCGAGCGTCAGCGGCCGCTGTGGCCGAAACCGCCACCGCGGTCTTGGCCGTCGAGGTCGGTCACGACCTGCCACGACACCTGCTCGACCTGCTGCAGCACGAGTTGGGCGATTCGGTCACCACGATGAATCGTGTACGCCACCGTCGGGTCGGTGTTGAGGAGCACCACCTTGATCTCGCCGCGGTAGGCCGAGTCGATCAGGCCCGGTGCGTTGACGACGCTGATCCCGTGCTTGAGCGCCAACCCACTGCGCGGCAGGACAAACCCGGCGTACCCGAGTGGGATCGCGATCGAAATGCCCGTCGGCATGATCAAACGTCCGCCGGCAGCGGCGATCTCTGAGTCCTCGCGGGCGCACAGATCGAGCCCGGCATCACCGGGATGTGCGTACGAAGGCAGCGGTAGGTCCGGATCGAGTTGGACGATGGGCACGGCGAGCACCCGGCGACCCTAGTGGGAGGAGACACATCGCCCACCGAGGAGCCAGAGCCTGGCGCACGGTAGGTTCTCGCAACGATGGCTGCCGAACGACGTGAGCAACGCGAACCGCGCGAGCGATCCGAACATCCACCGTCGGTCGATGCGCTCGCCAGGTCGATTGCGACGATCGGGTTGCCGCACTCGATCAATGTCGACATCGCTCGTGAGTGCATCGCCGCCGGCGACTGGGTGTCGGCCGAGCAACGGGCGGCTGCATTCCGGCGGGTGCTGTTGCAGCCCGTCGTCAACGCAACCGGGGTACTGCTCCACACCAATCTCGGCCGTTCGCCGGTGGGCGTCGACCACCCGGCCAGAGCCCAGAATGTCGAGTTCGACCTGGCGACAGGTGAACGCGGGTCACGCCAGGCTGCAGTTGGAAACCTGTTCGCCCGACTGTGCGGCGGCGAGGCCGCAATGGTGGTCAACAACAATGCTGCGGCCGTCATGCTCGTGCTCGCGGCGCTCGCCTTCGATCAGGGTGTTGCGGTCAGCCGGGGCGAGAGCGTCGAGATCGGCGGTGCGTTCCGGGTGCCGGATGTGATGGAGCAATCCGGCGCAACACTGGTCGATGTCGGCACCACCAACCGCACCCGTCTTGCCGACTACGCCAAGGCAATCGATCGGCCGGATGCCAACATCGCCCTGACGATGAAGGTCCATCCCTCCAACTTCCGCGTCGAGGGTTTCGTCGAGGAGACATCGATCGCCGAACTGGCGACGTTGTCGGTACCGGTCGTGGCCGACATCGGCAGCGGATTGATCGACGCAAACTGTCCCTGGCTCGACGGCGCGCCGCCGACATGGCTCGCCGGTGAGCCCGCTGCACGACAGTCGATCGAAGCCGGCGCAGCGCTCATCACGTTCAGCGGCGACAAGCTGCTCGGCGGTCCCCAAGCGGGCATCATCGTCGGTCGCCGTGATCTGGTCGAACGGTGCCAGCGCCACCCCTTGGCCAGGGCGCTCCGACCCGGCGGCCACGTCCTGGCAATGCTGCAGGCGACTGCACTCGCCTATCTCGATCGCAGCGCAGCCCGGTCGATCCCGTTCTGGCGGATGGCGTCGACACCCCTCGACGACCTGCGCGCACGGGCAGATCTGATCGTCACCGCGACACAGCGCGGTGACGTGGAGCCGTCTGCGGCGATGCCCGGAGCCGGATCCGCCCCCGGTGTCACGGTCGATTCGTTCGCGGTCGTCGTGGCCGGCGATCACCTGCTCGCACTCCGCGGGCAACCAACTCCGATCATCGCCCGTGTTCGAGAGGGCCGGACCATCATCGATCTCCGCAGTGTCGATCCATCCGACGACGGACTGCTCATCGCCGCGATCGGTGCGCTGGCGTGAATCGGCAGGGCACATGAGAGTGATCGCAACGGCCGGCCACGTCGATCATGGCAAGAGTTCGCTGGTGCTGGCACTGACGGGAACCGATCCGGACCGCTTCGCGGAAGAGAAGCGACGCGGCCTCACGATCGACATCGGCTTCGCTCACACCACCCTGCCGTCGGGCGCCGAGATCAGCATCATCGACGTACCCGGACACGTGCGGTTCTTGCGCAATATGCTCGCAGGCGTCGGTGGGATCGATGCCTGTCTGTTCGTTGTCGCTGCCACCGAAGGTTGGAAGCCGCAGAGCGAGGAACACCTGCGAATCCTGCAGTTGCTCGGCGTGCGCCACGGTGTGATCGCCCTGACAAAGGTCGACCTGGTCGACGACGAGTGGCGCGAGATCGCAACGCTCGAACTGCTCGATCACCTCGCCGGTACGTTTCTCGCCGATGCGCCGATCGTGGAGGTCGCTGCCCCGAGCGGCATTGGTCTCGACACGTTGCGGTCCGCGCTCGACGACCTCGTCGCGGTCGCTCCAGCAGCGATCGACCGTGGCCGACCGCGGCTGTGGGTCGACCGGGTCTTTGCCGCCAAAGGCAGCGGCACGGTGGTCACCGGCACGCTCACCGGCGGCATCCTCGCCGTGGATGATCACGTGTCGGTCGGTACCGCTCATGCCGACGTCAGAATCCGCAGCATCCAGAGCCACGGCTCGACAGCGACCACGATCCAACCCGGCAACCGGGTCGCACTCAACCTCAGCGGCGTCGAGCACACCGAAGTCGGACGCGGCGACGCGATCGTGCGGCCGCAACAGTGGCTGCCGACCAGCCGATTCGATGCACAACTCTCCGTGCTCGACCGACTCGACCACGATGTGTCCCGGCGTGGAGCGTTCACCGCCTACATCGGCTCCGGCGAGTTCACCGTGTCGGTGCGCGTGCTCGGTGACGAGGCGATCACGCCCGGCACCGACGGACTGGTCCGAATCCACCTGCCCCACGTGCTGCCGCTGCTGCCAGGCGACCGGTTCATCCTGCGTGAGTCGGGCCGCAGCGAGACCGTCGGTGGTGGCGAGGTGCTCGACATCCATCCCGTCCTGTCGGCTGCGAAGGCGCGGCCGGACCGTGATCCGGACCGGGTCGTCGGTGAGCGCGGCTGGGTGACGGCGATCGACTACGCGCGGCTCATCGGTGTCGAACGCGCGCCCGTCATCGGTTCTTGGATCGTGTTGCCCGAGCAGCTTGCGGCTGCTGAAGCAACGGTCCGGCAACGCCTCGCAGCCGCTGGACCACTCGGTCTCGACATCTCCGCGCTCGACGAGCACGAGCGAGCGGTACTGACGACGTTGGCAGATGTCACGATCGATCAGGGCATCGCCCGTCCGGCCGAAGTGAAAGACCCACTGGCCGATCATCCCTACCTCGCCTCGCTCCTTGCCGGCGGCTACTCGCCACCCGACCCGGCCGGGGTCGACCGGGCCGAACTGCGCCAACTAGTCAAACGCAACCTGGTGGTCGAGCGCGACGGTGTGTGCTACCACCCGTCCACGATCGACGCAGCCGCAGCCGTGGCAGCCGGGTTGCTCGGAGTCGGTCCGGATGGCTTCACCGTCAGCCAGTTCCGCGACGCGATCGGCTCGACCCGCAAACACGTGCTGCCGCTGCTCGCCGAACTCGACGCGAGAGCCGTCACCCGCCGCCGTGACGACGTTCGAATCGGCGGACCTCGCCTACCGGAGCTGCGACCAACCGGCGCCTGATCAGGCGAGCTTGTCCGCCCGACGGATCCCCCGCCGCTTCTTGGGGGGCGCCTGCATCTCCAACTCGCGCGCCAGCTTGGCGACGTGGACGTCGTTGGTGATCACTTCGCCGAACTGATCCGGGTCAGCCAACAACCACGAGTGCGAGCCCTCGACGACGGTGCCCTCCACGCCGGCCGCGACACAGAGCGCCTCGAACGATTCGCGGGGAATGATGCCATCGCGCGACCCCCACAGGATCGTGATCGGCATGCCGCTCTTGCGCAGGTCGTCGAGTTCGTTGCGGAGATCGGCGCGGCGGGCCAGATTCGAAACCCTGGCGACCGCCCGAGGGTTGCGGAGCAGGTTCGGGACGAAGTCCTCGATCATCACCGGCAGCACCCTGGTCGCCTGGCGGATCGGCCAGATGTCGCTGGGGAAGTGCAGACCCCAGTCCCACAACGGTCGTTCGGCGATCGAACGCATCACCGAACCCTTGCGCCACGACGATCCGCCGATCGAGTTGACCAGAACCATCGATCGCACCAGGTGGGGATGATCGTGAGCGAGCCGAATGGCGACGCCTCCGCCGAAGCTGTGGCCGACGACGACCGCTGGTTCGTCGACATCGAGTGCTTTCAACAGGTCGGCGACCCACTGCCCGTAACCGGCGATCGAGAAGTTGTCCTTGGGTAGTTCGTGGGTGCCACCGAAGCCCGGCATTGACGGTGCGATCACCCGACAGTTCTGCGACGCGATCCGGGCGATGACATCGCGGTAGGTGTGGTCGGCCAGGCCCCATCCATGCAACAACACCACCGGCATGCCGACGCCGGCGACGCTGTACGCAGCGGGCCGATCCTGCACGAACGTGCGCTTCTGGACCACGATCTGACTGGGTGACGGTTGCGGGACCGGTTCCGGAGGCGCGGCGTTCGGATCAGCACGCCCGCTGGCGGAGTCCCTTGCGTTCGGCTTCATTCAGCCCACCCCAGATGCCATGCGGCTCTGCGGTGCGGAGCGCATGACCGAGGCACGACTGCTTGACCGGACACGAAGCACAGACTGACTTTGCCAGACTCTCCCGGGCAACACGCAAATCCTTGCGCTCGAAGAACGGCGGCGGGTAGAACATGGCGGCGTTCTCACCCCGACAGGCTGCGGACTGCTGCCACCGCAGATCGTCGTCTTCTTCTTCTCGCCGTACGGCCATTGCTGTTCCTTCTCCTCTGCGTTCCCTCGCCGAACCGACCTTACAAAACCCTGTGCGCCGACACAATGGCCGTTCACCAGGGATGATGTACTTTTGAGGGTGTCGGCAGACGGCGTGCGAACAGTCGCGAATCCCTTGCATTCGTGTCACACTTGTGCTGTGAACAGCGAGAATCCGAATGCCCAGCAGGCGACGTATTGGGATGAAGTGGGTGGTCCGCACTGGGTTCGACAGCAACGACAGTTCGATCGAATGCTCGCATCGTTCGGCCAAGCCGCGCTGGAAGCGCTCGCCGCCGAGCCTGGAGAACGGGTGCTCGATGTCGGCTGCGGTACGGGTTTCTCGTCGTTGCGGTTGGCCGAGGCGGTCGGCCCGACGGGTGTTGTCGTCGGCTGCGACATCGCTCCGTCGATGATCACAGGTGCTCGTGCGCGTGGCGCTGGGGTCGAGCAGTTGTCGTTCGAGGTTCTCGATGCGCAGCAGGACGACCTGGCACCTGATGCACCGTTCGACGCCGTTCATTCGCGATTCGGCGTGATGTTCTTCAGCGAACCGGACGTGGCATTCACCAACATCGGTGCGGCGACGCGACCGGGCGGTCGGTTGGCCTTCGCGTGCTGGCAGCATGAATCGAAGAACGAGTGGATCGCGTTGCCCGCCCAGATCATGCGTCGGTTCACGCCGGACCCGGTGTTCGCGCCCGAAAATGCGCCCGGCCCGTTCGCATTCCACGATCCGGACCGGATTCGGGCGATCCTGACCACTGGCGGCTGGACCGACATCGAGATCCAGCCGTGTACCGCGCCGACGATGATGGGTGGCGGCGACGGACTCGACGCCGCACTCGAGCAGACGATGGGCACCAGCGTCGCCCAGATCATGCGCAAGCAGGTCGACGACGACACGTTCGCTGCGGCAACCGCCGCGGTCCGTGACGCACTCGCAGCACGCCTCGTCAACGAGGCGGTCGTGTTCGACGGCAATGTCTGGATCGTGACCGCCCGGCGGCCAACGTGACGATCAGTTGCTGTTGACGCCCTCGGCTGACACGCCCTCTACGGACACGTCACCGGGAGCGATATCCGGGTCGGCCGTGCTGGCCTTCTTGCCGCGCATCTCGCGATAGTCCTTGGCCCCGCCCTCTTCGGGCTCGACTTCGAGCGTCACACCGTCGATTGCGACCACCCTGAGCACGTCACCCGATTGCAACGGAGTGGCTCGGTTGACACGCGCCCGCCAGCGACCGCCACCGACCTCGGCCAGACCTTCCGGATCGATCGTGCTGACCGCTGTCCCGATCTCGCCGATCATCCATTCTCGGCCGACCGTCGGTGTCGCAAATCGAGTTCGCACCATCGAGGGCATGCCGACGACGAACGTGAGCGCAATACCTCCGACGCCGACCAGCAGGGTGATCCACGACGGGCGCAGATCAGAACCGAGCACATCGCGGAACAGGAACCACGAACCGAGAATGAACGACACCAATCCGATACCGGTCCACAGGCGCGGAATACCGACCTGGACATCGATCGCAAAGGCGAACATCGACAGCAGGATCGCGGCGACTGCCCAACCACGCGTCGGCAACGCTGCGAGGCCGTAACAGGACAGCAGAAGACACACTGCGCCGACCACCCCGGCGACGCCGACCCCGGCCGTGTAGAACTCGAAGAGCAACAGGACGAGCCCGATGATGAACAACAGGTAGGCAACGGCCGGGCTACTGACCGTGTGCAGCAACTGATTGAGCAGGCCGAGCTTGGTGAAGCGGACCAGCGTCGAGTTGATCTGGGTGCTCCCGGTGTCGGTGAGCGATTCGCTGACCGTGTGCAACGTGGTGCCGTCGATGGAGAGATTGTCGAGCGCGAGGACCATGTTCTTGATCGAGGGCACGCCCTCGTCGGTGATGTCGAGCTTCAGCGCGCCATTCTGGCGGGCGTCCTGGAATCCGAGTACCTCGGTCCGCAGCCGATCGGTGGCGGTGCCGAAATCGAACGTGACCCCGTCGACCGTCAGCGGAGTGCCCATCTGGCCGATGTGAGAGCCGGGGGCCATCGCGGTGACGTCGGCCGCAGCCATCATCTGCATCCCCAGCCCGGTCAGATCGGCGCCGGACGGACCGACCCAGATACCGATCGGAACCGGCGAGTTGTGGATCAATTCGACCAGATCTGCCATCCGGTCGCGGCCGACGACGGCGCCATCGGAGTTGGTCTGCAGAATCAGCGCTTGGGAGCCATTGGCCTCGGCGTCGTTGATCGCGACCGAGATCTCATCGATCAGGATCTCGTCGATCAGCCCGCTGACCTGGACCACATCGACCGGAGCGAGGACCTCAGGAGTTGTCTCGACCGGGGCCCGATCCGAGTTCGGTCTGTCTACCGCGCCCGCCTGGCTGGCCATCAGGCTGACACCGGCCGCGGCGGCCAACAGGATGATCGCTAGTCTGCGCAAGAAGAGCCTCCGGAGGGCGTGTGGAATCAATGCAATTCTTCGGCGCGGCCCGGCTGGTCATCGTGGCTGGTAAGGGCGGCGTCGGGAAGACAACGGTAACCGCAGTAATCGCCCATGCGGCAGCTGCCGAGGGACTTCGCGTCCTCGCGGTCGATCTCGAGGGCAAGCCCGTGCTGCGCGATCTGCTCGACGGCGATGAGGCCCAGCAGATCCGTCAGCACCCGATCGAGGTGATCACGATCACCGCCCCCGAAGCACTCGCTGACTACCTCGACGGGCACGGCCTGAAGCGGGTCTCGAAGCGGCTCGCCAGCAGCGGCATCATCGATGTCGTCGCCACTGCAGCCCCCGGGATCGACGACATCGTCGTGCTCGGCAAGCTCAAGCAACTCGAACGCAACGAGGCCGACTACGACCTGGTCGTGGTCGATGGACCCGCAGCCGGCCATGCGGTCACGTTCCTGCTCGCTGCCCGCGGATTGATGAACACCGTGCGCAGCGGACCGATCCGCACCCAGGCTCAAGATGTGCTCGACATGTTTGCCGATCCGCAGCGATGCCAGGTGGTCCTGGTCGGGCTCGCCGAAGCGACTCCGATCAACGAGTTGGTCGAGACCGCGTATGCGGTCGAGGAACAGGTCGGGGTGCAGCTCGGACCGCTGATCATCAACGGCGTCGATCCGGGCCCGACGGTCGACGAGAACGCAGCTGTCGGAAACGAATCGCTGGCTGCCGCAGCCGCCTTCCGCAACCACCGGATCGCCGCCCAACACGCCCAACTCGACCGGTTGTCGAGCGAACTGGCGCTCGACCGGATCGTGCTGCCGCAGTTGCCGGTGGCCGGCATCACCCGCGACGACCTCGATGTGCTGGCGAGCGCCCTGCTGTCCCAGATCGCCGAAGTGGCCGGATGACCGCGCTCGATCAACTGATCCGCGACACCCAGATCATCATCAGTTGCGGTTCCGGCGGGGTCGGTAAGACCACGACCGCTGCTGCGATCGCCCTGCATGCTGCATCCAGCGGGCGCCAGGTGGTGGTCGTCACGATCGATCCCGCCCGTCGACTTGCGGACGCACTCGGATTGGATGGCGGCTTGTCGAACGAGCCAACCGAGGTGACGATCGATCCGCCACCGCTCGGCGCCGGCCGATTGTCGGCAATGATGCTCGACCCGACCAAGACGTTCGACGACCTCGTGTCCCAGTACGCGGCATCCCCCGAACGGGCCGAACGGATCCTGGCCAACCCGTTCTACCGCAACATCGCCGGGGCGCTGTTGGGCACCCAGGAGTACATTGCCGCCGAGAAGTTGTACCAGCTGCATCTCGACCCTCGGTTCGACCTGGTCGTGGTCGACACACCGCCGACCCGCAATGCGCTCGACTTCCTCGATGCTCCCGCGACGCTCACCCGGTTCATCAACCACCGCCTGTTCCGGCTGATGATGCTGCCGGCGCGAGGCGGTCTCAAGGTGCTCAACATTGCGGCCCAGCCGGTGCTGCGCACGATCGGCAAGGTCGTCGGCGGCGATGTGCTGGCCGACGCGATCGCGTTCTTTCAGGCATTCGAGGGAATGGAGCACGGCTTCCGCGATCGAGCCGATGCGGTCAGCGACCTGCTCCACGCATCGGTGACGAGCTATGTGCTCGTTGCTTCGCCACGGCGCGACACGGTGGTCGAAGCCCAGTACTTCGCCGACCGACTGGCAGAATCGAAGATCGATGTGGCCGCGTTGGTCGTCAATCGGCTGCAACCCCGATTCGGCACGATCCCAACCGAGCAGGCACTCGCGACGGCAGATTCGTTGCAGATCAGCAACCCCCAACTTGCGGCGCAATGGCAGAACCTCGGCGAACTCTCGCAGCTCGCCGATGCCGAGGAAGCGGTCATCGCCCCCCTGGTCGCCGCTGCCGGGCCGGGCATCGTGCACCGAGTTCCGCTCCTGCGCGATGACGTCCACACCATCGGAGGGCTCCGCGAGATCGCGACCCACCTGTTCGACGGGCCGCCACAGGAGTGACCACGTTTCACCACAGAACCGTTGGACGGGTACCATCCAACCCGTGCACGTCCTGATCGCAACCGATGCCCAGTGGGTGGCCGACGATGTCGTTGCTGCCCTCGGCGATTCTCAGACCAGCTTCACCGTCTGCCGCAACGGTCGCGACGTGACGCCCGTGGTCAAGGCCCGCACGCCTGATCTCGCGATCCTCGATCTGCAGAGTGGTTCGATGGGCGGGATGGCCGTCTCGATGAACCTGCGCCTCGACGAATCGGCCGGGGCCGTGCCGTACATTCCGGTGCTGATGCTGCTCGACCGCCAGGCCGACGTGTTCCTCGCCCGCCGCAGCGGCGCCGATGGCTGGTTGATCAAGCCACTCGACCCGCTCAAGATCCAGCGGGCGGTCGACGCAATTCTGAACCCGCCGGTCGAACCCTCCTTCGCCACGGAATCCGATCCCACGGAATCCGATTTCGATGCCGAAACCACGGAATCGGCTGAGGAACAAACCGTCGCTGCGGGATAGCATCGTCGGGCACCTATCGGGGTGTAGCGCAGCTTGGTAGCGCGCCACGTTCGGGACGTGGAGGTCGCAGGTTCGAATCCTGTCACCCCGACCAATTTCTCCCCTCAGCGGCGATCAGCGAGGTCGGGTGCGGGTGCCGGGTTGGCGTGCCCGGTCGCTGAACTGGCGGCCGTCGAAGTAGCCAGGCGATGTATCGGGGCGGCCACGGCGGCTGGTCCAACGCCACGTGAGTGAGATTCGGGCGTTCGGGGTGTCGGCCTTGGGGATCCCGTGAAGCCAGTCGCGTTGGATCGCACCACCCATCACCAACAGGTCACCCTCACCCGGGGTCAGGACGATGTCGTCCGGATCGGCGCCACCGGGGATGCGCTCGACAAGCTCGCTCATCGGCTTGCGCTTGCGGAACACGAACGGCCTGCGTTGGCCGAGCACCACGATGCCGATCAGCGTGTCGTCCAGCCACTTCAGCTCACGGTCGCTGTGCATGCCCTGGAAGTCGTCGCCGTTGCGATAGAGCAGTCCGCCTACTCCCACAAACGCATGGCGGTAGCGCGATTGGAGGTGCAGTTCGGTCTGGCGAAGCATCGGTCGCGCATCCGATCGCAGACCAGCGCCGAGTCGCTTCTCGGCCACGTACTGGTCGTAGCGCAGCACTTCGCCCTGCATCCACGGCGGCTGGTCGTGCAGTTCGCCGAACTCGGTGTCCGGATCACGGACGAAACCTTCGACCAAGTCGACCCACGATGTCGGATCGAGTCCGATCCGGCGCACCGTCGCCTGCCGATCGATGGCCAGATCCACGCCGCGTTCCCGTTTCAGCGGGTCGGCTGGAGAAAGTCGGTCAGCCCGGACACTTCGATCAAGCGGATGATCGATGTCGACACGTTCTCGAGTCCCCACGCCGCCCCGATCGAATCGCATCGGGTCTTGAAACCGACGAGGAATCGGATACCGGTTGAGTCCATGAATGTCACCCCGGCAAAGTCGGCGACCACCGTGTCCGGCCGATCGACGAGTGCTCGTTCGACCGCGTCGCCGAGGTGGTCGGTCATCGCGATGTCGATCTCGCCGGACAGCATCAGGCGCACGCTGCTGGTGGCCGGATCGGCAATCACCTCATACGGCGGGTCTGCGGGCACGTCGGCACCATATCGTCACGCGCCCTCGCACCGTGAGATGGCCGCCACCCTGCGACAAATCGTCACACCGGTAGCCTGCGCGCAATGATCCACCCTCACGACCTCGCCGCCGTCCACCGTGACGACCTCGATCTCGCCGCGATCCTGCTCTCGCGGATCGAGCGCAGTGAGGGATCGCGAGAGCTGCTCGTGGCCGAATTGGTTGCGGCCGTCTCGATCCACATCGCTGCGACGGACGCCGTCATCGCCCCGGCGGTCGAGGCTCATCTCGCCACTGGCGACCAGCGCTCGGCGGCGCTCGTCACCCAGAATGTCGACGTCGCAACGGCCTTGACGATCATCGAATCCACATCGGGCCCCGAGGCCGACGTCGCGATCGCGGCGCTGCGCGGCTTCGTCGACAGCTGGAGCGTCGAGAGCTGGGGAACAGCCGACGAGATCGAGCCTCCGCTGTTCGGTGAATTGCGCGATGTGGTCGGCGACAACGAGATGCGGGCACTCGGCCTCGAATACGTGCGTGCCAAGCGGCATGCCCCGACTCGTCCCCATCCGAATTCGAACAGCGCGATCTTGCGACTCGTGAGCGTGATCGACCGGGTCAAGGACGCATCGAGCGGGCGGGCGATCCTGGCTGCGACCGATGGCTCCGGGATCCTGGACGACGAGGCGCAGCAGGTGATCAACGCGCTCGCCGAACTCGGTCGCAAGCGGATCGAACTGCTCGATCCCGAACAGGCTCGCCGCCAGCCGGCCACGATCGACGCAGTCAACCGCATCGTCGAATCTCGTGACGAGGACATCCTGCCCGTGGCCATCGCTCGCGTCGACGACATGACGATCACAACCGACGCGGGCGACCTTGCGGCGCGGGTCTTCGATGCGCATCAGCACCCGTCCGAGCTCAAGCCGATGGTGCTCTATGTGCATGGTGGGACCTGGGTGATCGGCGACATCTACGCCTACGACTCCTCCGCACGCGGGATCGCGATGCTCGTCGACGCAGTCGTGGTTTCGGTTGGCTATCGACTCGCTCCGGAGCATCCCTTCCCTGCGGCCCACGACGACATCGCCGCAGCACTGCGCTGGCTGCAGCAGCATGGCGAATCGCTCGGCGGTGACGTCTCTCGGATCGCGGTCGTCGGCGAGGGTGCGGGCGCCTCGATGGCGTTCGGCGCGACGGTTGCCGCACTGCGCAACGGCAGTCGAACACCGGTCGCCCAGGTCTTGATCAATCCGATCACGACCACCGCGTTGACCTCACCTTCGTGTCGGGACAACGCGGATGCCAAGCCGCTCGACACCGCCATGCTGCGCTGGTCGTTCGGTCACTTGCTGGCTGATTCTGCGCTCGCCGACGGTCGCCTCGATCTGGACACGCTCGATGACGCATTACTCGCGGTGATGCCACCGACGATGGTGATCACGGCCGAACGAGATCCGCTGCACGATCAGGGCGTCGCCTTCGCGCAGCGACTCAAGTCCGCTGGAGCTACCGCCGCCATCCGCGAGTACAACGGCGTGGCGCACGACTTCTTCGGGACGGCGCGAGTGGTGGCCGCTGCAGGCGATGCACACCGCGCAACGGCGACGCTTTTGGAGTCGGCGTTCAGAATCCCCCAGTGATCATCAGCACGATCAGCAGTGCGAACAACACCAGCAGCACGATCAGCAGGTGACCGACGATGAACGTGATGATCGCCGCCGCGATCGGAAACACGACATAGACGGTGACGAGGATCCTCCGGTATCGCCGACCGCCGACGAACTCGCGGGCCGATCCGAACCCGTCGCGGAGCAGGACGTATGCAGCTGGTGCCGCCGTGATCACGAACAGCAACAGGACGAACATGAACCGCACCACCGAGTGAGCGATCGAAGCTCCAAGGCTTCTGTCGTCGAACGCTGATCGCGCGGCCGCCCAGACAACGAACACGGCCAGGCCGATCGGCAATGCGATCAACATCGCCAACGACGTTCGGGCGAGGTGATGACGCACCGTCTGGAACGTCTCCTCCGACCACAATCGATCACTCCGCCAACGGTGACCGATGATGCTCGAGGCAGGTTGATCCTCGGTGATGTCGAAACCAGCGGTGACGGCGGTTGCGTCGTCGATCGTCGGAAATCGATCGGATGCGACCGGTGGTGGCGGCGGTGGCGGCGGTGGCGGCGGCGGCGGCGGCGGCGGCGGCGGCGGCGGCAATGATCGCACCGGCGGAGACAGCGGGACCGGCGTGGTCGGCGGCTGCGATCCGGCCGGGGTCTGATCCATTTGGCCAGCGTAGGTCGCCACCCGGATGCGAGGATTGCTGAGTGCCGTCAACCCATCGGTTGACGACGGGTCCACTGGCCCCGACCTGACCAACACCCCTCCGGTCCGTCCGTGGGCGAGGGGGGACTTGAACTCTCGTTCTGCGGCCGCCAGCCCAACCGACCCCAGGTGGTCTGATTACTCAGGCTGGGTGCCCCGGTGATCTGAGTAGGTGTGTACTCATGCGCTTGCATCAGCCTTGTCGCACGATCGGACCTATGAAAGCTTCGCTGGCTCACCCAGCTTCCTCGTCCACCCGTCGCGTCACCCGGGCCTGCGTCGCAGGTGCACTGGTTTCGCTCGTCGGGCTCACATTCACCGACCACGTTGCCCACGCGGACAGTTACTCGGTCACGACCACGGACGACGGCGGCGCAGGTTCGCTTCGCGATGCCATCACCCAGGCCAACAACCACCCGGGGCCCGACATCATCAACGTGCCGGCGGGTACGTACACGCTCACCATTGCCGGCACCAACGAGGACTCCAACGCAACTGGCGACCTCGACATCACCGGTGAGACCACGATCATCGGTGCTGGCAGCGGCTCGACGACCATCGACGCGAATGGCATCGACCGTGCGATCGAATTGACCGGTGGGCCGGTCACCTTGCAGTCGCTGACGATCACCAATGGCTCGGTGCCCGGTGGTTCGGGCGGCAACCTGCTCGAACACAACTCTGTCGACTTGACCGTCGCCGACTCGGTGATCTCCAACGGCAACGCGTCCTACGGCGGCGGCATCGCGGGCGGCGTTGGCGTGCTCAACATCCTGCGCACCGCGCTGGTGGGCAACTCCGTCGTCGGTGTCTCGGGCAGTTCCGGTGTCGGCGCCGCAATCAGCAAGGTCGGCGCCGGCCAGGCAAGCTTGGTGATGACCGACAGCCTGGTGACGAACAATCATGCGGATCAAAACGCTCTCGCCATCATGTACGTGACGGCTGGGCTCACCGTCACCAACAGCACGATCTCGGGCAACACTGCGTACAGCCGGATCGTGCTGCTGGAGGCCCAGCAGTCCGAAAACTTCGCGGCCAGCCTCGACCACGTCACCATCGCCAACAACACCACGGTCAGCCTCGGTGGCGGCGGCGCCGGCCTCAGCATCAATCTCCTCAGCCCAGCCGTCATGCCAGTGACGGTCACCGGTTCGCTGTTCGTCAACAACGTCACCGGCGCCACGTCGAGCAACTGCTCACTCTCCGGCGACGGTGGACCGACGGTCACATCCGGCGGTTACAACCTCAGCGATGACGCCACCTGCATCAGCCTGACGCAGCCTGGCGACCTCGCCGACAACCACGTGACGACCCTCGGTGCGCTCGGCGACAACGGTGGACCGACCCGCACTCTGGCGCTCATGGCCGGCAGTTCCGCCATCGATGCCGCCGGCACCTGCGCGCTGAGCACCGACCAGCGCGGCGTTGCGCGCCCGCAGGGTGTGGCCTGCGACATCGGTGCCTTCGAGGCCGCTGGTGCCGTCGACCCAACCACGACCGAGACTCCCACCACCGCGACTCCGACCACCGAGGCACCCAGCTCGACCCTCGTCGAACCGCCGACCACCGAAGGTCCCGGTTCCACCCCTGTCGAACCGCCGACGTCGGTGACGCAGACGACCCTGGACAGTGGTGTCGTCAGTATCACCACGTTGCCGCCGGCCACCACGGCGCTGCCGATCGTCACCATGCCACCGTTCGCTGATGGCCAGTTGCCGACCACCGGCAGTAGCCACTTGGACAGTCTGTGGTTGGCCGCGCTGGTCTGTTCGCTCGGTGCACTGATGGTGCTGACTGCTCGCCGTCGGGTCCGGTGATCGAGTCGGACTTGAACAACTGTGTCGTACCCCCGGGGCACAATGGGTCGATGTCCGACGCCGACCTGCACCTCGAACGCACCATCACCTTGATGGCGGGCGAGGGCGCCGTGCCTCGCGATGATCAACGCGCCGCTGTCCGGGCTCTGGTCGACGATCGGGCGCGGGTTCTCGTGGTCCAGGCCACCGGCTGGGGCAAGTCAGCCGTCTACTGGGCGGCCACGGCTGCGCTGCGCGCCGGCGGCGCCGGTTGCACGCTGGTCGTGTCACCGCTGTTGGCACTGATGCGCGACCAGATCTCGGCCGCCGAACGGGCCGGACTGCGGGCAGCCACGGTCAACTCAACCAACGTCGACGACTGGTCGACCGTGATGGACGACGTCCGACGCGGCGTGATCGATGTCTTACTGATCTCACCGGAACGGCTCGCCAACCCACGCTTCGCAGCGCAACTCCCGACGCTGCTGGCCGCGTGCGGGCTGCTCGTGATCGACGAGGCCCACTGCGTGTCCGACTGGGGATTCGACTTCCGGCCCGACTATCAGCGGCTCACCCGCACGCTCGTCGCGCTCGCACCCGGCACCCCGGTACTCGCCACCACCGCCACCGCCAACGAGCGGGTCACGCTCGACGTCGCCGGCCAACTCGGCCCGGACACCCTCACCCTGCGTGGATCGCTCGCTCGCGCTTCCCTGCGCCTCGGGGTCGTGCCCGGTCTCGGCGCAGTCGAGCGCTACGCCTGGGTCGCGGACGCGCTCGCCAGCCTCGATGGCAGCGGCATCATCTACGTCCTGACGGTGGCCGAGACCGAGCGGGTCGCGGCCCTGCTCCAGGACCAAGGGTTCGATGTCGCTGCCTATTCGTCCAAAAACGAACCGGCCGAGCGGGAGATGCTCGAGGACCGACTCCGCCACAACCAGGTCAAGGCGCTCGTCGCGACATCGGCGTTGGGCATGGGCTACGACAAGCCCGACCTGGCGTTCTGCATCCACCTCGGCTCACCGTCGTCGCCGGTCGCCTACTACCAGCAGGTCGGTCGCGCCGGTAGAGCGCTGGACGATGCCGTTGCGGTCCTACTGCCGTCACCCAACGACGAACGGCTGTGGGACTACTTCGCCTCGGCTGGCATCCCCGATCCGGGCCAGGTCGACACGGTGATCCGGGCGCTCGATTCGGGCGCCCGGAGCGTGGCGACTCTGGAGTCCGCGACCGGCCTGCGACGCGGTCGAATCGACGCGCTGCTCAAGATCCTCGCCGTCGACGACGCCGTCGTACGCGAAACCGACGGCTGGTTCACCACCGCCACGCCATGGATCTACGACGAGAACAAGTGGAACGAACTGCGCAAGGTACGAGCCGCCGAGGCAGATCTGATGCGCAGCTTCGCCGCCGGCAAGGGCTGCCTGATGCAGTTCCTGCAACAAGCGCTCGACGACCCAGATCCGACGCAATGCGGTCGATGCTCGGTCTGCACCGGCGAACTGCCGCCACCTGGCGCACAGCCAACTGAGTCCAGGGTTGCCTCAGCTGCTCAGTTCCTGCGCGGCGTCGACGTGATCATCGAGCCGCGCAAGCTGTGGCCGTCGGGCATCGCCGGCCGCAAAGGCCGGATCAGCGGACTCGGAGATGGACGCGCCCTCGCCTTCGCCGACGACGCAGCGTGGGCCGATGCGCTCAACGCCCTCCACCGAAACGGCCAGCGAGACCTCGAGGCGCCGGAAGAGATCGCGAGAGCGATGGTCGATGTGCTCCGCCGCTGGTCACAGCAGTGGCAACGTCCGGTCGCGGTGGTGGCAATGCCATCGCGCCGCCGGCCACGCCTGATCCACACCGTGGCCGAGCACATCGCCGCCGTCGGCAAACTTCCGCTGATCGATGCGCTCGGGTGCCATGGTCCTCCCCCGCCCAACGATTCGGCGTCCGGAGCGCGGGTCACCGCTCTGCTCGGATCGCTCCATCTGATCGACGGTGTTCACCTCCCCCGGGGGCCGGTGCTGGTGATCGACGACACGTATCGCAGTGGCTGGACCATGACTGTCGCAGCCTCACTCCTGACCGAGATCGGGGCAACATCGGTCCTGCCGTTCGTCATCCACCAGTTGCCGTAGACCGGTGCGGGCGCCTGCGGCTGTGTGGCCGCGGATCGACTTGCGTTGCCCGTCCCGGTTCGGTCCCGAGCCCACCGGTTACCCTCCCGGGTGATGAACGCGGCATCCGCCAATACCCCAATCACCCGGCTCGTCGGCCACGACTGGTGGCGCGGCGGAGTCGGCTACGAGATCTACATCCGCAGCTTTCTCGACTGCAATGGCGACGGGATGGGCGACCTCCCCGGCGTCACGGCCAAGCTCGGTTACCTCGCCGAACTCGGGATCGATGTGTTCTGGATCACGCCGTTCTACCCGAGTCCCGGCAAGGACGCCGGCTACGACGTCGCCGACTACGTCGACATCGATCCGCAGTTCGGCACGCTCGCCGACTTCGACCTGCTCGTCGCAGCGGCACACGAGCACGGGCTGAGGATCTTTGCCGACATCGTTCCGAATCACTCGTCCGACCAGCACCCCTGGTTCCAGTCCGCGATCAACGATGTCGACAGCGAGTACCGCGACTACTACCTGTTTCGTCCCGCTGGCCCCGACGGCGGCCCGCCGAACAACTGGGTCAGCCACTTCGGCGGACCCGCATGGACGCTCGATCCGGCCGGCACCGGTGAGTACTACTGCCACTTGTTCCTGCCCGAACAACCCGACCTCAACTGGGCCAACCCAGCCGTCATGGATGAGTTCCTCACGATCCTGCGGTTCTGGGTGGATCGCGGCATCGACGGGTTCCGGATCGACGTCGCCCACGGGCTCACCAAGGATCCCGAGTTTCGCAACAACCCCCAGACCCGCCAGATCACTGCTGGCATGCACCCGACCGAAGTCTTCGAATCGTTCGATCACATCTACGACCTGCACCGGATCGAGACAACGCTGATCTACCAGCGCTGGCACGAGGAGCTCGCACCGTTCGGCACGATCCTGCTCGGCGAGATGGACACCGCCAACATCGAACGATTCAACGAATACGTCGGCACCGGCGCGGGACTCGACGGCGGCTTCGTGCTCACGGTCAGCTCGCTCCTGTGGCACCCGAAGACGATCATCTCCGACCTGCTCACCTTCGCCAACGCTGCCAACGGCGGCGCTGCCTGGGCGCTGTCGAACCACGATCAACCGCGCGTCGGGTCGCGATTCGGTGGTGGCGACAACGGCGTGCATCGCGCCCTTGCGGCGATGACGATCATGATCGCTTTGGAC
Source organism: Ilumatobacteraceae bacterium (assembly GCA_039920665.1). GTDB lineage: Bacteria > Actinomycetota > Acidimicrobiia > Acidimicrobiales > Ilumatobacteraceae > WLMZ01. The sequence continues at coordinate 2,676 of JBDSDH010000196.1, read as the reverse complement.
GGCATCACATTCCTCTACCAAGCTGAGGAACTCGGACTGCCGAACGCAGTGGTCGTCGGTGCCAACCAGGACCCGATCAGCACCCGCAATGAGGGTGCGGCAGGACGCGATGTCGCCCGCGGCCCGGTGCCGTGGACCGACGGCCCGAACAACGGGTTTACCACGGCCGGCGTCACGTGGCTCGAAACCGAAGCGCTCCCGGTCGAACTCACGGTCGCTGCACAGATCGCCGATCCCAACAGTCACCACCACCGCTACCAGCAGATGATCGCGCTCCGCAAGCGGCTCCCCCAGTTGTGGCAGCAGCCGATGGAGGTGGTGTTGCGGACCGACACCGAACTGATCATCCGCCGCGGCGACCTCACCGTGGTTGCCAACCTCGGTCCCGAGGCCTACGACTTCGTGACGCGCGGTCCATTCGAGATCGAGTTCGAGAGTCGCGAAAGCGGAGCGACCATCACTGTCCACGGACTGCGAGTGCATCCCGAATCCACCGTCGTGATCCGCCACGACGCCCATCTCGAGCCGGAGCCATCACCATGAATCTCACCGAACTACAAGACGTGATCGAGCACACTTTCGGCGGCCGCGATCGCGCCCGGGGCGTGCCGAGCACGGTTGCGTGGCTGGCCGAGGAAGTCGGCGAACTGGCCCAAGCCGTTCGCAAGGGCACCCGCGAGCAGCAGATCCACGAGTTCGGCGACGTGGTTGCGTGGGTCGCGACCCTCGCCAACCAGATGAACATCGACCTCACCGAAGCGATCGACCGCTACAGCCGCGGCTGTCCACGATGTCACACCCTGCCCTGCAGCTGCCCCTGACGGCGACCGGTCGCTGCGGAGTCCGCGCCGGCAATCAGCGCGAAATCAGCGAGGGATCAGCAGTTCGGCAATCTGAATCGCGTTCAGCGCGGCACCCTTGCGCAGGTTGTCGTTGCTGAGGAACAGCGCCAGGCCGCGACCACCATCGACACCATCGTCAGCGCGGATCCGGCCGACATAGGTGGGATCCTGACCAGCAGCCTCGAGCGGGGTCGGTACGTCCATCAACACGACGCCCGGGGCGCCGGCGAGGAGTTCGGTCGCACGCTCGACACTGATCGGGCGGCTGAACTCGGCGTTGATGCTGATGCTGTGCCCCGTGAACACCGGGACCCGCACACACGTACCGCTGACCTTGAGGTCGGGGATGTCGAGGATCTTGCGGCTCTCGTTGCGCAGTTTCTGCTCTTCGTCGGTTTCGAACGAACCGTCGTCGACGATCTTGCCAGCGAGCGGCAAGACGTTGAATGCGATCGGCTTGGCGAACTTTGTGGGCGTCGGCATCGCAACCGCATTGCCGTCGTAGGTGAAGTCGCGAGCGTGACCAACGACTTCGTTGGCCTGCTTGTCGAGCTCGTCGACGCCAGCCAAACCGCCGCCGCTGACCGCCTGGTACGTGCTCGCGATGAGCCGGATCAGAACGGCTTCGTCGTGGAGCGGCTTGAGGATCGGCATTGCAGCCATCGTGGTGCAATTGGGGTTGGCGATGATGCCCTTGGGTGGGTTGTGGGCCAGTTCGCCGTTCACTTCGCTGACGATCAGCGGCACGTCCGGATCCATCCGAAACGCCGAAGAGTTGTCGATCACGATGACCCCGGCGGCGGCGAACTTCGGCGCCAGTTCCTTCGACGATGTCGCCCCCGACGAGAACAATGCGATGTCGAGACCGGTGGGGTCTGCCAGCGAGGCATCCTCGACCGTGATCTCGCCGTCGCCCCACGGCAGCGTCGTGCCCGCCGAGCGGGCCGACGCGAAGAACCGCAGTTCGGTGATCGGGAAGTTGCGCTCTGCGAGGAGGGCGCGCATGACGCCACCGACTTGACCTGTTGCACCGACGATTCCGACTCTCATGGGCGTCAAGGCTAACGGCGCGTCTGCGGCCCGGATCTGGAATTTCTGTGCCCTTTCGCTCCCCGCCCTGGTGAACACCGGTCCACCGACCCTCCACCATCGCCGCCTCGGGCGTGGGCGACTGTGGAAGCATCATCCGATGAGCGCCCGAGTTCCGTACGACGAAATCGCTGACTGGTACGAGCACGAATTCCTGGTTGCTCAGCGCACCGCCGGGCCTGGCTCGGACGATGGTTTCGCTGACCGTCTCGGCATCGATCAGGCGCTCGTGGAGTTGCTCGGCCGAGGTTCCGGTGCGTGCCTTGAAATCGGTTGCGGTACCGGCATCTACGCCGATCGGATTCGTCGGCTCGGCTGGGCGCCACTCGGTGTCGACGTGTCCGCAGGAATGCTCCGCCACGCTCGAGCGCGTCTGCCGGTGACCGTCGGGGACGCAACGCGCTTGCCGTTCCGAACGGAGTCGATCGACGCGGCGATCGCGGTGATGGTGCACACCGACATGCCCGACTACCCAGCCGTGCTGGACGAAATTCACCGTGTTCTTCGTCCCGGCGGAGTGTTCGTGAGCATCGGCGTGCATCCCTGCTTCTGCGGCGGCTTCGCCGACCGCACATCACCCGATGCGATCATCATTCGACACGGATACCTCGACGGCCGCTGGACAAAGGAGTCGTGGACGACCGGCGGCGTGCGCGACAAGGTCGGGGCCGTCCACTTCCCGCTTCCGCAATTGCTCAACGCCTTCGTCGAATCCGGCTTCGAACTCGCCGAGTTCAGCGAGGGA